>CAMBUD010000101.1 GCA_945871035.1 Planctomicrobium piriforme
CCGATCTCGCAAGCATCTGCGCAGCAACGTGCTGGGCGTGCCGGGCGCACCGGACCGGGTATTTGTTGGCGGCTCTGGAATGAATCTTCCCATCATCTGCGCGCACAAGCCGATACTCCGGAAGTTCTGCGCGGCGATCTCGCTGGCCCTCTTTTACAACTCCTGGCCTTAGGCGAACTCGATAACTTTTCCTGGCTTGATGCACCCCCTGTCGAGGCGCTAAACAATGCTCGAAAGTTACTCTTCCAACTCGGTGCAATCGAGCAAACCAAGGCCAACAGTAACGCTCTCGGCAGTGGACATGCAGTCATTACACCGCTGGGTCGGGAGCTCTGCCGCTTGCCTGCACATCCACGCCTGGCGCGCCTGTTATTGGCAGGCGCCCGGCATGGTGTCTTACGGGAAACATCGATTGCGGCGGCTCTCTTGTCCGAACGCGATCCATTTCGCGCGGGCGTTGGACTGCATAGTGGGCTGCGGGATCGCAGCGTTGTTCGATCGCGGTCGGATATTGTTGACCGCGTGCTCGCTTTGCAAAGGTTTCATGATGGAATGCCGACTGCCGGTAACGATCTCGACCCGCATCCCGCCGGTGCGCACAACGTGCTTCAGACTGCAGAGCAGTTGTATCGGCTGGTCGATGGGCCGTTTGCGCAACGAGCCGAAGACGTGAGCGTGGGTTTAAGGATGGCCTTGCTGGAAGCGTTTCCTGATCGTCTAGCGAGGCTTCGACCCGGTGCGCACGATCGCGCCACAATGGTGGGTGGGCGTGGCGTGCGGCTCCATGCGGGATCACGCGTGCGGCAGGAGCCCTTTTTTCTAGCCGTGGATATCAACGACTGTAATGGTGAAGCGAGTGTTCGACAGGCATCGGCTGTTGATCCGGCATGGTTAGAGGCGGAGCCGCTGCGATCGATGAATATTCGAACGGTTGATGAGCTGCTCTACCATCCGTCACGCCGGCAGGTAGAGGCTCGTCGACGCACATACTGGGCTGATCTCATGATCGATGAAATGCCCATTGCGATCGAGAACACGGCTGCAGTTTCTGCGCTTCTGACGCAGGAAGCCCGGACCCAGTTGGAGCGTGTGATGCCTGCAGCCGAGAGTGTAGCGGGTCTGTTTATAGCCCGCGTTCGCTGGTTGGCGAATGCCGCCCCAGATCTCAATCTCTCACGCCTGTGCAATGCGGATTTAGCTGAGATGTTGCCAGACATCTGCATCGGTCTGCGCTGCCTCGATGCAATTGTTACAGCCGACTGGCTCTCGCGAGTACAGGCATTTGTTGGTCTCGAACGCTTGTCGGAAATCGATCGAATGGCTCCTGTACACATCGAACTGTCCAACGGTAGACGTCACAAACTTCTCTACACCGAGGGCCAACCGCCCATACTTGCCGTGCGGATTCAGGAACTTTTTGGCGTCCGTACAACGCCACGCATTGTGGATGGAAGAGTTGTTCTACTCTTGCATTTGTTAGGCCCAAATCATCAGCCACAGCAAGTGACTTCTGACCTCGCAAGCTTCTGGAAGAACACGTATCCCAACGTCAAAAAAGAGCTCCGCCGCCGCTATCCTAAACACGCTTGGCCCGATGATCCCTTGGTTCTGGCCTCACCATCAGCGAATAAGACCGCTCAAAAATAATCGGACTGCTTGGCGGCAGAGTGCGCAAACAGTTTCGGACTAGTTGCCGGACCGCATGGGCTGCCAAATAAGAGGTGCGGTTGTACCGGCCGTGATAAAAAGCCTGTTGTACGGCTGGTTCGGTTTGTACGTCTCGCGCCACCGAGCAGGCCGATGGAAAAGTTTCGCAACTCGTCAGACCGATTGTTTTGCTGTGCAAATAGCGCAAGGATACGTCTCAGACATCGATTCCTAAAAAAAGGAGAGGAACTTATGCATCGCAAAGTGTTTGTTATTGCCGTGATTGCCAGCCTGTTCATCAGCGCACATGCTTCGGCTGAACAAAACAGGACACGACAATCTTCCGTGGAAAACACTCGCAAGGGACCAGTCGCCAAGCTTGTAGAGCTAGAACGCCGTAAGAATGAGTGGTTGCGGCAGAGAATGGGTCGGTAGTGTGCTCGACGGCCAACGGCGACAGCACCAATCGATTCTATTTCGCTGGAGAAGTACGGTTCCCCATCGAATTTGTAGATTTATTGTCAGAGGATTACTGTTAGGGACTGGATCTCTGCAGGAATTCTCATGAACCTACGCATTCTCCTCACGTCTACATCCTTTCAAGAGACTCCCGGCACGCACCACAAACTTCTAGCGGATACCAATTGGGAAATCGTCTGCGTTGCTGGGCCACTCTGTGAAGCCGACGTACTAACGAACGTCGGTACCATCGACGGTTATATTTGTGGTGATGACGTTATCACGCGAAAGGTGCTCCTCAAAGCCATTCCGCGGTTAAGCGTGCTGAGCAAGTACGGCATTGGTGTCGACAAGATTGATGTGGATAGTTGTACCGAGCTTGGCATCCCGGTGTTATTCACGCCAGGCGTCAATCACACCACAGTAGCCGAACACGCATTTCTTTTGCTACTGGCACTAGAAAAGAACTTTTTATTTCACACCGATTCGACGCGGGCTGGAGGCTGGCAACGCAAGACTGGACAGGAGTTAGCTGGCAAGACCATCGGTATTATCGGTTTGGGACGCATTGGCAAAGAGGTCGCTATTCGTGCCCGAGCCTTTGGCATGAATGTCATTGGTTGCACGCCTCACTGGGATGAGCGTTTTGCGACTCGCCACGGTATAAGCTGTGCGACGGTGCTCGACGAACTCTTGTCGGCAGCTGATTATATCGCTCTGCACACCAGCCTCACGTCAGAAACTCGGAGCCTCATCCGAGCTGAAACAATTGCAAAAATGAAGCCGGGAGTGATCATCATTAACTGTGCCCGTGGTGAAATCGTTAGCACACCCGACATGGTCGCAGCCCTGCAAACGGGGCGTGTACGCGGTTACGGAACGGATGTTCTCGATGAGGAGCCTCCCCGCAGCGACCATCCGCTCTTGCACCTGCCAAACTGCATTGTCACGCCGCATATTGGATCGCGCACTGGGGAAAGCGTGCAGCGGCAGGCAGTGGCGGCCGTCACAAATCTTATCCGTGCCATGCACGGCGAACCACCACTGGCGCAGATCAATCCTGAGGTGCCAGTAAAAAATGTTGCCAACAGCACAACCACGCCGAGCCCCTTAGTGCGCGAATGAATATGCCTGAAAATCTATTCATTGTTCCGACTCCCGTGCATGACTCGCTTGTGCGGTCCGCCTATCTCAAGCGAGGTTTCGACGCCACCGAAGCTGAGCATGCCGTCGTGCTTGCTTCTGCTGCATCGAAGCACGGCATTCGTACACACAATGCGATTAAGGCGTTGCACCTTGACGACTTATTTGGCTCAAAGGTCGGTGGCTGCGTCCCGCAAGCCACCATTAAAAAGTTGCCGAGCCGTTTTGCAGCGGTTGAGATTTGGGATGCCCAAAAAAAACTTGGTCAGTCGGTTGCCTGGGAGGCTATCAATACCTGTATGAGGCTGGCCGATACCTACGGCAGCGGTTGCGTTTCAATCGATAACGCATTTCACTATTTGTGGGGAGGCGGCTACGTGATGGAAGCGGCCAAGAAGGGATACATCGCGTATACAAATTGTACTGCGTCGCTGACCGAAGTGGTGCCATTCAAGGGAACGTATCCCACCCTCGGCACCAATCCTCATTCGTGGGCTTTTCCCACTACAGAGGCTGTTGGTTTTCCGATTGTGATCGACTGGGCGACCTCGGTTATTGCGATGGGGCGTGTGCAGCAATTCAAACGTGAAGGCACCCTATTGCCAGCGAATGCCGCCGTGGATAAGAGCGGCCAGCCGACTGTCGATCCAAACGAGGCTGTATCGCTGCTGCCATTTGGCGAGCATAAGGGCTATGGTTTGTCGCTCATGAACGAGATCATGGCTGGATTTATTGGCGGGTCGCTACCCACGCTCCGCAGTCGAGCGGTCGTGGCGGATGAGAAGCAGTCCTGTACATTTTTCTTTCAGGCGATCCACCCGGAGGCGATCAGCGGCAGTGCATTTGCAAAGGGTCGCAGCCAGAGCAAAAATGTTCAGGCAGTGCTTGCGGACATTCTGGGCCACGGCAACAGTCAATGCCTACTGCCCGGACAGGTAGAGGCGGAGGCAGCCATTCGGAGCGAAAAAGCAGGCGGCCTACTTTTTTCACAGGCCGAAATAAACGCTCTCAACGATATAGCCCACGCAACGGGTAGCGCTCCCTTGAACACTGCCACACTCACAATCGCCTCAGCCTACTAAAGGAGGATCATGTCTCTCATCATCAAGCCCAGAGAGTCGTGTGCATTTGACTTAGTATCGCTCGGCGAAGTGATGCTTCGACTCGATCCCGGTGAGGGCCGAATCCGGACCGCTCGGTCGTTTACGGCGTGGGAGGGTGGTGGCGAATACAACGTCGCCCGCGGTCTGCGGAAGTGCTTTGGCCTCAAGACAGCCATTGTAACGGCATGTGTTGATAATGAGGTCGGACATTTGATCGAAGACCTCATTCTCCAGGGAGGTGTGCAGACTGATTTTCTGATCTGGCGGCAGGATGATGGCATCGGTCGCAGCGTGCGCAATGGTCTTAATTTTACGGAGCGCGGCTTTGGTATCCGTGGGGCTGTTGGTGTGCCAGATCGGGGCAACACCGCCGCTAGTCAACTCAAGCCCGGTGACATCGATTGGAATCATTTGTTCGGTACGCTCGGCACGCGCTGGTTTCACACTGGCGGCATCTTTGCGGCACTCTCAGAGACGACAGCCGCGCTGACAATCGAAGCCGTCGAGGCTGCACACCGGCACGGCACGATCGTGTCTTACGATTTAAATTACAGACCCTCGCTCTGGAAGAACTTCGGTGGCTTATCACGTGCCCGCGAGATTAACCGAAACATTGCCCAGCACGTCGATGTGATGATTGGCAATGAGGAAGACTATACCGCTGCATTGGGATTTGATGTGCAAGGAGTCGACCAAACCTACGCGACGATTGAATCGGATGCTTTTAAGAGAATGATTGAAGCAGCCGTTAGAAAGTTTCCTAATTTCAAAGTAGCTGCCACAACGCTCCGTCGAGTGATCTCTGCCACGAAGAACGACTGGAGCGCCATCCTGTGGCACGACGGAAGATTTCACGACAGTTTGAAATATGCCGAACTTGAAATCCTCGACCGCGTTGGCGGCGGTGATAGTTTTGCCAGCGGCCTTGTGTTTGGGTTTTTAGAGTTCAACGATCCACAGCAAGCCGTTGAATATGGAGCGGCTCACGGAGCACTCGTTTCTACGACCCCCGGAGACACATCGATGGCAACGCGTAACGAAGTGGAAAAGCAGATCGCTGGCAGCGGAGCCCGTATTGTGCGGTAGCAGGAAGGTGTCTCACGCGACGGCTTGCTTAAAGTCAGGTGGATAACGACGGCAGGAGGTCGACTGCGACAGCCCCCACCGTAGGCACGTCATCTGCCAGTTCGACCCACGATTTACAACCGGCATAGCTGTCGTGAAAAGGAATGTTGACGGGTTGCGGCAGGGCAAATACCTGCACGTGCATCAGTTGAATCTCATCGCGCCAACGATGGAAACGCTCCTCAATGACAGCATCTGACCAAACGTGCAGTCGACGAAACTGCGCGAGATCATGAGCTGAGTAAAGCGTAAGCGTATCAATAACTTTTACAAAGTGACGAAACGTGATCGTGCCTACTGGCGGTGCATCAGCCATGATCTCAGCCAGCAGATCCTGGGACTCGGGCACGAGGCTTTTTTCCGACTGATGTAGAAAAGTTGGCATCAGCAAAAACTGATCGTAATTGACTTGAAAGGAGCCGCCGGTTTCAGTGATGCCACCCTTCCGTACAATCAGGCTTTGTCGCCCTTTCGCCAAGGCCCGACAGATAACCGCCCATTCCTTGAATGCAATTCGCATGCGCCAATTCTCCCCGAGTGAAGGCAGTGGATTTATAAGTAAAACGGACAGGGCTCAGCCGACGATGACAGTGGGACGCGTCGATTTATTTTTAGTCGCGGCTTCCAGTAAATCTTCGACAAGATTTGGAATGTCACCCTGTCCAAAGACCACAAAGCCTAGGGCGAGCTTGAGTGGATGTCCTTGGCTCCAGCCAAAGATCACGTCGAGCGAATCACCGCGGCTGTTCATCTCAAGAGCGATTTGTGCAATGGTGTGGGCGACTGAGACGCAGTCGTAGGCCACGATTATAAAACGCCCTTCATCCCGGTGGATCGCCAGTAGAGGAGAATTGTCAAAGTTGCTCGTGTCACCGGTATAGACCTCCAGAAAAACAAGTGAAACAACTGCGGGGATTCTATGTTTTTGGCGAATAGTTTTTTCTTTAGAGGCTAATGAGTGATGGTTTGGCCGATGCGGCACGAGCACTCCAAAAGTGCCGTCTAACAGCATATCTGTCCAGAGCATCTGTGCTGCGCCATCCATGAATCGAAATCCTGTATTGCGTAATTCATTACTCCGAATAACGCGGGATGCAATCGAAACCAGCATCACACAGAGAATAAATATCGAAGCAATCACGACGCCGTCAGGCCGTTCGATTATGTTGGCGATTGTGGTGTAGATAAAAACAAGAGCAATCAGTCCAAAGCTGATCAAGCTCAGTATGCGACTTCGATTGTCGCGTGGCGTCTTGGGTGCTGTGCGATAGATCTGCCCCCATGATCCGATGCAGGCGCTTGTCATCAGCACAAGCACGCCCGTAGCGTAGGCGCCTCCTTGTGCCGCAACGCTTGCGTTAAAGAACCATGTGACAATCAGATTAAGGACAGTAAATGCGATCACTAAAGACCGATAGGCGGTCACCCACTGTGGCGCCATTCCGTAATGCGGTAGGTAGCGGGGAACCATATTTAAAAGGCCTGCCATCGCTGACGCACCGGCAAACCAGAGGATGAGAATCGTGCTGACGTCGTAGACAGTGCCAAAGATGGGGCCAAAAAGTGGGCAAAAGTTATGCGGACTCTCGCCATGTGCAAGGTAGGCCAAGGCTCGATCGACGGCCCGTCCCTTTCCATCTCGACCGCCCCCATCTTTTTGAATGGATCCGGTTACGTCCGTGCGAACACACAATTCATCAGCGGGAATGAGTGTATTGGTACCTGTTACCAGTGCCGATCCGATGAGAAAAAAGGACATGATCAGCGAGGCGCTCAGCAGGAGTCTTTGCGTATGGGCGATGCGAGCGCCTGCATCAGAAGGGTTAGAGACTGTTCCACGAACAAGATGAATGTGGAGAACTCCTGTCTCAAAACCGCTCATTCCCAAAGCGAGCTTAGGAAAAATGAGGCAGGATATTCCAAGCACAACCCAAAAACCTTTGCCTTGAAGAGGTATGTGCGCAGTGTGGTAATTGCCCTCGGCTATCGTTGCAAGCCAGTGCGATAGCAGATCGGGGTGGGTCACAAAGTACGTGAGCCCGGCCAGAATAATGACGAGAGTGAGGCTTAAATAGACCGTTACCAAGACAGTCGCTACTCCAACCACTTCGTCGTAGCCTTTTAAAAACATCGCACCTAAAAGGACCAGCAAAACGGCAGAAATACTCATCTGTCCCTGCATCCATGTTGGGGTGTTGGCTGTGAAGAGCGGGTTGCTGATGAGGTGTGCCGCAGCGTCGGC
>CAMBUD010000102.1 GCA_945871035.1 Planctomicrobium piriforme
GCCTCGGCCGAAGAAACACCAGCACCGAGCGTCACTGAAGTGAGTGCTGATCGGCATCCGGAGCTAACACGCCTGTCACCAACAGAAGAGGTCTGGATCGATGCGAAGGCTAAGGAAGTTCTAGTTGGAGGGAAAATTGCAATTGATAAGGGACCAATTGAGTTTTTCGCTTGTCCAAAAGATACGAAAGAGCATGAATCAATCGTAGCGGTGCGGTCGAGCGCACGCCTCATCCACACGGCGCTCTTGGCCATTGGCCTTCAGCCTGGAAAGCCGGTGGCATTTGATCCAGCCTATGTGCCGGCAAGTGGTGCGGTTGTCCGCGTCACAATGCGCTGGATTGATGCAAAACAAGTAACACAGGAAGCCCGTGCTCAAGATTGGATTCGCAATACCAAGACTGGCAAAGCAACCGAGGAAGAGTGGGTTTTTGCCGGTAGTTCATTATGGACCGACTCAACAACGGGTAAGGATTATTACCAAGCTGATGGAGGCGACCTTATTTGCGTCTCAAACTTTCCGACTGCAATGCTAGATTTGCCGGTTAAGAGTTCCCAATCAAACCAAGCGCTGCTCTTTGAGGCGTTTGAAGAACGCGTGCCCCCACACGATACGGAAGTCGAAATTATTTTTAGTGCGGGCAAAAAATGAACCGCTAGATTCACGTTGTCTGCGTCGCTAGATACGGCAGTGCGTGAGCAGTTGCTCTGGTGTGGCCACATAGCCGGTATAAAATGGACCAAATTGCGCATAGCGAGCGCTGGCTTCATCAAACCGCATTTTATAGACGATTTCCTTGAGGAAATCGGGGCGTCGTGCCCAGAGTGTCACGCCCCATTCCCAATCATCGAGGCCAACACTCACTGTGATGAGTTGCGTGACGCGTCCACCAAATGTCATGCCGGTGCGTCCATGCTCAGCCATCAGGCGACTGCGTTCGGTGAACGGCAGTGAAAACCAATTCTCTCCTACCTCACGCTTTTTATTCATCGGATAGAAACAGGCGTTGGGCCACGGGGGAAGATCTGGCTCGATGCGTCCTTTGCGCATCATGCCCTCGCGGGCTGCGTACCCCTGCACTTTTGCCCGGTAGGTTGCGCTGTCGGCAACCTCTCCCTCTTCGATGAGTCGCTGCCCATACTGCTCGGTATTGGGAACATATTCGCTGACCTCTGTCAGTCCAATGAATGAATAGGATGCCGTCAGCGTATGTCCTAATGGACCACTTAACAGCCTCTGGTGGATGGACTCCACGCGTAATGGAGAAGGATCCATCGCCATGATGCCGAAATCTGCCTTGTGTCCTGGGACAATCCAGCTTTGCAGTCGGAGTGGTGCCTCTTGCGTGGTTGGATCGAGCGTTTCGATAAAATGCCGTATGCCCTCAGCCCGAGTTACCGACGAGAGTTGAGCAAGTTTTGCTCGATCAAAAACGTAAAAAAGATGGCTCACATGCCAACCCTTTGATGGCTCAATCGATACGTCGATTGCAGGCTGGCCTTCTACGGCGGGCCTCACTAAATCCGGCACGAGGGTTGCTGCTGCTGTTGGCTGGTTCACGCTGTGCGTCTCCTGAGTGTGAGTGCGTCTCCCAAACCTCATGGGCAACGGCAAACAGACCAAAATGCCAGTGTATGCTGTCGGCAGAGGGTTTCCCAGCAGCCAAACTAAGATCCAGTCAGTCTGTCCATTTTTACCCGCTATGCGATAAGATTAAATTGGTATTTGAGGCCCGTCTCTAGGCAGCGGCATAAGCGAACCGCTTCGCAGTGTTTTAAAAAAAGAGGGGAGTACGATCATGGGACAGGCAATTGTTGATCCACAGGAACTACGGAGGTTTGCGGCGCGGCTACGTCACTTTAGTGGAGAAGTTATGACGCAGATGCAAACGGTACAGCGGCAACTTGCAGCGCTTGGAGCAACATGGCGCGACCAGGAACATCAGAAGTTTACGGAAGAGTTTGAGCAGCAACTCAGTACATTTGGCCGTTTTGTTGAAGCCACCGGTGATTACGTGCCCTATCTGATCCGTAAGGCTGAACGCGTCGAGGAGTATCAGCAACAGCGCTAAGAAACGCTTTGCTAAACCATTATTTATGTCTGGACAAGCAGATGTTAAATCGATTGACACGTTGGCTTTTGTAAAAGTAGCGCTCGTATCGTTTATCCACGAAACAGGACAGGCGATTGCTGAGATTGAATTGGAGGGCCGTCGGGGAGTCGACTGGATTACCGTTGATAGAGCGGCCCACTGGAAAGCTGAGTCTCGCCGTGCTGCCGACCTTGTGAATCAATCTATTAAAGATCTCGAGCATTGCCGCACCTTCAAAAAAGTGGGCGACAGCCGTCCAGCCTGCATTGACGAAAAGAAAGCGTTAGACAAGGCGCGAGCTCGATTGGCCTATGCTGAGAAAAAAGCAGAAGCAGTGCGGCGCTGGACCCCTGTGGTCCAGCAGCAGTTTCGTGAAACGTGCGTCAGACTCGTTCACTTCCGAGAACTCATCGATTGTGACTGTCCGAAAGCCATCGCCCGGCTGGAACGAATGCTTCAGTCCCTTGATGCCTACCGAGAGGTTTCCTCGCCCCGACCCTCTGCCGGCGCAGGCACCACCAGCGCAGGTGCATCGGTAACTCGACAGGCCGCAGAAGAGCCACAGACAGCCGCCAATGCCGAAGCAGCCACCGTACAACCAGACACAACCCCACTGGAAAAAGCACCGTGAAAATTGGCGATCTCTCGAGCGGTGCATCTAAAATTGCTCTCGCACTCAAGCACATTGACATCAAGTGGGAATCGGCAAAAGAATCGTGGAACGATGGCACCAGCAAGGCATTTCATAAGGAGCATCTTGAGCCACTGCCGCCAAGTGTAAAGGAAACTCTTGAGGCAATCGGTCGTCTGGCTGAGGTGTTGGCCCGAGCTTCACGCGATGTCAGCGATTCAGATCAGTACTGAGTCGCGATCCCTTTCCGGCCACCATTGACACCCCGCTTATTTCCAGAAAATCTTTTGAGCAATCGCTCTCCAATCAAACAGCAAGAGTCCTGATCTTTAATAATACCGTTCCGTTTACTTTTGCTTATAACCCAGCCAATGCATTTACAAGCAGATGACACACCCGTGACAACATCAGCCTACGATCGTGACTTGCTCCGCAAGCAAATCGATATTCTTCGCCAGGAGGCCGCTATCCGAGCCCGTCTGGAGAAGGAAATCTTCAGTGAGCATGAGCGCACAACGAGTTCGACGATTGCCAGCGCTAAACAGTCGCTGCATGACACAAGAGAAAAGTATGCTCGGGAGATCGCAGCGACCGAAAAACAATACGCTGCTGTTCTGCAGCAGGCTGTAGCACAAGCCGCCTCCGACCAAGAAAAGCTCGACGCTCAACGAAAAAAAGTTTCGACGCAGATTGCACGTACGTGGCAATCACACGAGCACAAGCTCAAAGAAGATGACCAGTTTGAGGAAGGCTCCTACAAAGAAGTTTATAAAGACAAACGCAAGGAGCCCATTAAGCTCTTTGCAAAAGATGAGACAGAACTGGCCAAGGTGGCCGGTCAGATTCGTGAGGCAGATGCTGCAAGTGTTCGTTTTTTAGGCACCTGCGGGATCAGAGTGTCGCCCGCAGACGAAAGTATTGCGAACGGTAGTGAATCGAGCGCTGTTGGTCCTGAGATTCTCAAGCAGACTGCAGACCTGCGAACAAGTATTCTGGAGAAGACACGAGCCCTGTGCACACTCAAGAGTGTCAAAACAGCTTTTGCTGGCAGCACGCAAGCAGTTGCCATAACCGTGCCGATCGTGCTTGGCCTGTTGGCTGCAGTCGGGGCCTCGATGCTGGTGCCAGGAGAACTGCCAGACTCCATTGGCCCAAAATCTATTGCAGGCGCTATCGCCGGGCTCACAGTCACTGGTGTTGGTCTAGGGCTAGGCCTTTGGCTCGTGATGCGCCTGCGTGCAAAGACACGCACGGACGCTCTTGTGTTCCGCACTGATCTGGAATCAGACATCATTCGGGCTCATCACTGCGTCAGCATCTGTACAGACTTTCTGAAGCTTCGTCGCGATAATCAGATTACTCAACTCGATGATCGTTACAAGCAGGATTGTGACGCCCGACAGATCTTATTGCACAGCAGGCTAGAAGACATTGCGGCCAAGCGTGATAAAGCGACTGCCGAACTAGCCGAAAAATACCAGGCGGCCAAAGAGACAATTCTGCAAAGGCACTCCACTGGTAAAGAGGCCGCCGAAAAGAAGTTCCCTCCGCAGTTGGTGGCTTTAAAAAAGAGCCTAACCGAAGATCTAACGAGACTCGAACTGGATCGAGATAGTCGCTTGGCTGCTGCCAGCAAGCAACGTGACAGTCGCGTGCAAGAGATGACTGACAATTGGAGACGCGTCCGCACAGAAACAGCCGCTGTTTACGAAGAAGCCGACAGCATTGATACCGCTGCTTTTCGCACGTGGCTTGATCTTGCCCGTGATGATGTGCCGCTACCTGCAGAATCTCCGCCCGGCCTTCGATTCGGCGCGCTGAGCCTGTCGCTTGAAAAAGTGCCAGGAGGCGTTTCGAGCGATGTGCAGCTCAACGCTTTTGGACCAATTGCTTGGACCCAGCCAGCATTTGTTCCATTTCCCACGGCGTCATCCCTGCTCATTAAGACGACAGGCGATCAGAAGGAAATCGCATCGGAGATGATGCAGGCCCTCATGCTTCGCATCGCCTCCGGTGTGCCGGCCGGCCAAAGCCGATTCACAATCATTGATCCGTTGGGACTCGGCAAGCATTTCGCTGGATTCATGCACTTAGCCGACTATGACGAATTGTTAGTCACCAGTCGGATCTGGACGGAACCGGCCCAAATCGAACAGCGGCTAGCCGATATTACAGAGCAAATGGAACTCGTTATCCAAAAGTATCTTCGCAACGAATACGAGTCGATCGGGGCTTATAACGCCGACGCTGAGGTGCTCGAGCCGTATCGTTTTGTTGTTGTGGCCAATTTTCCGGCAAACTTTAACGAGACGTCGGCCCGTCGGCTCGCTAGTATCGCGGCCAGCGGTGCCCGTTGCGGCGTGTACACGATCCTTTCAATCGACACTAAGCAGTCAATGCCCGCGCATTTCGATGTTGCCGAAATTGAACAGCACGCCACCACTCTGGTTCTTAAGGACGGCGTCTTTACCTGGAACGATTCGGAATACTCCAAGTGGCCGCTTGCAGTTGAGAAAGTGCCCACGGATGAGGTATTCACTCAGATTATTCAGCGTGTTGGCAAGGCAGCCAAAGCCTCCAAGCGGGTGGAGGTGCCTTTTGATAGGGTGGCTCCCAAAGAAGAAAACTGGTGGAAAGGCAGCACGTCTGCTGGGATTGACGTGCCCTTAGGGCCTGCCGGGGCAAAGAAAATGCAGCATATGCGGCTCGGCAAGGGAACCAGCCAACACGTGCTCATCGCCGGCAAGACGGGTTCCGGCAAGTCGACCATGATGCATGCTCTGATTACAAATCTAGCGCTCACGTACAGTCCAAACGAAGTGCAATTTTATCTCATCGACTTCAAGAAAGGAGTCGAGTTCAAAATCTATGATCACTACCGTCTGCCGCATGCGCGAGTGATTGCTATCGAGAGTGAACGCGAGTTTGGACTATCTGTTCTCGAACAACTCGACCGTGAACTAAAACGCCGCGGTGATCTTTTTCGCGATCTTGCCGTTCAGGATCTTGCCGGATTTCGTGGCACAGGCCATCCCGAACCAATGCCGCGAGTGTTGTTGATCATCGACGAATTCCAAGAGCTTTTCATCGAGGACGACAAGCTTGCACAGGACGCGTCGCTCGTTCTCGATCGTCTGGTACGACAGGGCCGCGCTTTCGGCATGCACGTGTTGCTCGGATCCCAGACGCTTGGCGGCTCGTATAGCCTTCCCCGCAGCACGATGGGGCAAATGGCAGTTCGCATCGCCCTACAATGCAACGAGGCCGACAGCAGTCTTATTCTGAGTGAAGAGAATTCAGCTGCCCGTCTACTCACCCGACCTGGCGAGGCCATTTACAACGATGCCAACGGTTTAGTAGCCGGTAACAACCCTTTTCAGGTTGTATGGTTAAACGATGAGCGCCGAGAAAAATACCTAGGAGCACTGAGAAAACTCGCTGATTCTCGCCCTGATATTCCTGCACTACCGCGCATGGTTTTTGATGGCAATCAAGCAGCTGATCCGGCAGGGAACACTTTGCTCTCTGAATTGCTACAGCACTCAACCGTCGGCGGCAAACAACTGATCGCCCCGGTTGTCTGGCTGGGCGATGCAATCGCGATCAAGGACCCTACAACTGCAATCTTTCGGCGCCAAGGCGGTGCAAACCTGCTGGTTGTCGGCCAGCGTGAAGATCTGGCGGTTAGTCTATTGGCGATGTCTATCGTGGGACTGGCTGCGGCGCATGACCCTCATCCGGGCGGAAAGTTTGGGCGGCCTGCGCGGTTTGTTCTTTTCGAACCAGCAATTGCCGAAGAACACCCCGATCTCGTTCTGAATCAACTCCAGAAATTTCTGCCCCATGAATTTGAAACTATTGGAAGACTTGGTGTTGTTGAAGCATTTGATTCACTGGCAAATGAAGTGAAACGTCGTCTCGATGAGCAGGTGCTCGATGGCGAAGCGGTTTTTGTGATTATCCGCGATCTAGCCCGATTCCGTGAGCTTCGCAAGAGCGAAGGCGACTTTGGCTTTTCTTTTGGTAACGATCAGAAGGCAGGGCCGGCACAGAACTTACTCAACGTACTCAAGGACGGACCGACTGTCGGCATTCACGCACTGATCTGGTGCGATTCACTTACAAATCTGATGCGAACATTTGAACGAGGTGTTCTCAAAGAGTTTGAGTTACGCGTTCTCTTTCAGATAAGCGCTGCCGACTCAAGCCAACTCGTTGATAGCCCTGCTGCCAGCAAGCTAGGCCCACAGCGAGCCCTTTTCATCCACGAAGAGACGGGCACCTTAGAGAAGTTTCGTCCGTATAGCTTTCCCACAAACGAATGGCTTGAGAACGTCTCGACCGCAATTAAGCAACGGCCCCAGGGGTCGCCGGTGGCCCGCCCTGTTGCCAAAATCACATCAGAAAACCGTGGGGATAAAATGCAAAATGATTTCGGTGCTGATGAGTTCAACTTTACAAAGTTTCTCGATGACCCCCCCGCAGGTAACGCGACGTCGGGCTCCGCAGAGAGTTAAGTGAAAGACGATTCCGCGCCTTATACGGCTCACACTTGACCCTCGCTTAGGTTCGCTCTCTCGGGGAGAGCCCACGCGCAAGGGCCTGATCGTTCGCTCTGGCCCTCCGGGCCTGCGTTCTCTCGATGCTGCCTGCGCTTTGCCATCTGTGGCTGCTAGCACTCATTTGTCAGCCGTAAGAAACTCTCGAGTGTGAACCGATCGGCCTATGCAGGCAGAGCATCATTCTTCTTGCGGCCTACGACCGATTCGAACACGAACTTTTAGT
>CAMBUD010000103.1 GCA_945871035.1 Planctomicrobium piriforme
TTCCTGCTTCAACCAAGATCAGCCGTTGGATCACGTGAGGTTTGACCACTTGCGTGGACGTCTCTCGCAGAACGGTGTCCAGGAAAAGCTCACGAAGCTCTGGATCAACGAATGCCTTTGCCGCATCGGCTTTCGTCACAGAGCGGCTACAATGAAACCAACTGCTCCAACGGGAAGCGTTTGACACGCTGCTCGAGGCCAACGGTGCTCTTCGAGCGGTGGCGGCAGCACATTATCACGACCCAACCGCACAGTGCCTCGGGACACCGGGGGTCATCGGGGGACACCGGCCCCGGCGCCTCTAGGCAGGTCATTCAATGATACCTATTCCTAAAGTTTGCCAGAGCACGGAGTGAACACTTTTCTGGAATAACGAAAGAAGAGATATGGATACTTTTGAGAATGCTACACAGCCGCAGGAACAGCCAGAGATGGTTATGGCTCAATGCTGGGAGTGCGGCGAAAAGAAAATGTGTCACGAGCATCTCGTTTGCTGCACGGGAACCCGCTTCCACACCTGTCCGGAGTGTCGGAAGGAAATTGAACGCAGGGTCACACGAACGATCACGAACTCTACATGCGCCGGGCCATCGCACTGGCGGCGCATGTTCCCGAATTGCCCTTTGGGGCTTTGATCGTGGATGGCGACAGCGACACAATCCTCTCAGAAGGCTGGAACAAGACTTCAGTCAATCCAACGTGGCACGGCGAAATCGACGCTATCAACGGGCTGTCTTCATCAGGTGTTTTAGTCGAAGGGAAGCACCTCGTCTTGTACACGACTGCTGAGCCGTGTCCGATGTGCCAAGCAGCGGCCTTGTGGAGTGGAATTGAAACGGTGGTTTTCGGCACTTCCATTCGTTCGCTTCAACGGCTGGGCTGGCGGCAAATTGACATTCTCGCGCAAGAAGTCGTTCGTCGTAGCCCGGCGTGGAACTGCAAACTGATCGGCGGGGTGTTGGAGCGAGACTGTGACGCTCTGTTCCAGAAGGCGCTGTTCCATCGTGTGTCATCGAGTGACCGAGTTTCGCTAGAATCATCAGGGGGGAGTGTCGAATGAAACTTGCCTATTTATCAGTCTGTTTGGCCTTGTGGATGGCGGCAACGGCGATGGCTGAAGAAATGCCGCAAACCCTCTTCGACTTCACGGGGGCCGACCCTGCAAAAGAGTGGCAGAACGTCAACGATGGCGTGATGGGTGGCGTCTCCGAAGGTAAGTTCAAGATCAGGGAGAAGAAGACGCTGGAATTCGTTGGCACGCTGTCGCTGGAGAACAACGGCGGTTTTGCCTCGGTGCGGACGAAGGCCAAGAAGCTCGGTCTTGAGAAAGGCGATACCGTGGTCGCCAAAGTCCGTGGCGATGGCCGAGAATATCTGCTGAACCTCTACCTTAATAAGCCGCTGATTGCCTTCTCCTACCGGGCCACAGTGCAGACGAAGAAGGACGAGTGGATAGAGGTCAAAGTCCCGCTCGACAAGTTTGAGGCGACTTCTTTTGGAAGGGTCGTGAAAGATGCCGGGCCGGTTAAGCCAGAAGAGGTCAACTCCCTGGGCTTCATGTTGAGCGACAAGAAAGCCGGGCCGTTCAAGATGGAGGTTGAGTCGATCAAGGTGGAGCGGGCGGGGAAGTGATTCCAAGCAAAGGCTCCAAGAAGCAAGCGAGAAGCGAGGAATCGCAGCACAACTCAGGCTGGAATGCAGCCTTCTGGTTTGGACCTTGAAAGCTCTAGGAGCCGCTCGCTTCCGGTTGGCTCTTGCATAAGCCACGGAATGATCGCCACTCGTGAAACGGATTTCTGGACTCGCTCAACGTGCTGCTGTTCTTCTGCGGCTCGTGCGACAAGCAGTGGGTCTTTCGGTGAGGCCGCAGACAAAGAAGAATTGATGACCCACGCCCAAGGCTCAATCCCGGCTCGACGCAAATCGGCCTGAAGCGACTCGGCCTCCAACACAGGAGTCGTTTCGGGCAAGGTGACGATCACCATTTTGGTTTGCTTCGGGTCTTGCAATCGCATCATGGGAGTGACCACATGCGATCCTGGTTGCAGGTTGCGGACGACATCACGGTGGTAAGCACCCGTGGCATCGAGCAAGAGAAGCGTGTGGCCTGTGGGTGCGGTATCGACAATCACGAATGTCTCTTTGGACTCCCGCATGACCCTTGACAATGCCTGAAACACTGCGATTTCCTCAGTACAGGGCGAACGTAAATCCTCCTCCAGAAGAGTGCGCCCCGCCTCATCGAGATTCTGCCCTTTTGTCTCCATGACCTGCTGACGGTAACGATCTCGCTCAACCTGCGGGTCGATTCGACTGACCGCCAGATTGGGAAACGTGGATTCCACTGTCATCGACAGATGGGCCGCTGGGTCGGTCGTTGTCAGATGGACTGCATGCCCACGGGCAGCAAGATCGACGGCAATGGCAGCAGCGACAGTCGTTTTACCAACTCCTCCTTTGCCCATCACCATCACCAGTCCCTGCTGGTCTTTTTCAATCTCATCAATCAATTGAGACAGCGGTGGCAGACAAAGGGGGGCTGGTGGTGTCGCTCTCTGCGGCACAGGCAACGCTTGTGACTTCTCCGAAAGGAAGACCCGCAATGCGTCCAAGCCGACCACGTTTCTCGGCTGGAGTGGCACTTGATCCATTGGCAGTGATACGAGTGACGCAGGCAGAGAACCTATGGCTGCTTTCTCCCGCTCCCGCAGCGCTAAGGCCAAAGGATCGTCGCTGCCGTTCTCTGGCATGATCCCATTGATAACAAGTTGCTGGTGTGCGATGCCCAAAGTCGCCAGTTCATGACTGGTGCGATCTGCTTCTACCAGAGATGCCTTCTGGGGACGTGAGACAAGCACAACAGTCGTGGCGTCACCATTTGCCAGTTGTGCAACGGCATGAGCGTATTGTTGACGTTGTTTCGCCAACCCTGAGAGCGGCCCTAAGCAAGAAGCACCGGATGCATTGGTATCAAGATAGTTACTCCATGCCGTTGGCCATTGAAGGAGCCGGAGCGTGTGGCCGGTGGGGGCCGTATCAAAGAGGACGTGATCATATTTTTCGGTCGCCGCATCATCGGCCAGCAACCCCGTCAACTCGTCGAAGGCTGCGATCTCAGTGGTGCAAGCTCCGGATAACTGCTCCTCCATGCCCTTGATCGTCTCGGCAGGCAACACATCACGCACGGGGCCAACAATGCGATCCCGATATGCCTGTGCCGCTGCTTCGGGATTGATATTCAGGGCGTACAGGCCGGAAACTCCAGGGATCGCAGTGTGGAGATGTTCTCCAATCGTCACACCAAAGACTTGCCCCAGATTTGACGCCGGATCGGTGCTGACGAGCAAGACAATCTTGCCTTGATCCGCAAGTGCAACCGCCGTGGCACAAGCCACGGACGTCTTGCCGACCCCTCCTTTGCCCGTGAAAAACAGGAGCCGTGTCGGATGTTTTAAGAGACGCATCTTAAACCTTTGATCTAGTGTTAGGAGCAGCACGCGTTACGAGCAGCACGAGGACGATGAACGTGGTGTGCCGTCGGCATCACCGCAGCAGTCGGTGTTCGTCACGGGAAGTTCAGGGAGACAGACGAGTGTGATTCCAGTCCAACCTGCCAATTGAGAGCGACTTGGAAAGACACCTCGACTGACAACCGAATCATTCACAACGACCACTGGCAAGCAGTTGCTTCCGTGGTTTTTCAACTCTTCTCGCACAAGCTCGCTGGCTGCGAAAAGGGCTGGTTGGTGCGCAGGATTGATTCTCTGCACTTGGACTCCCTGCCGCTCTAACCACTGAAGGTCGGCAGAAAACATCACGAGTGCCGGATCAACGTCTGGACCACAGACACCACTTGAGCAGCACAACGGTTTGTCAAAAACTTGAAGCGTGGACATTTCTTCTCCTTTTGCTATGCATTCCTCGGTCCTGCGATTTATCAGCGACAGCTACAGCGTTTGAATCAGTTCCTTGACCTTCGATTCGATCAGATTCCGCACTTCACGAAATTGTTCTGGGGTCATGTCTCTGGGATCGGGAATCTTCCAGTCCACCCGTTGCTTGGCGAGGACCAGCGGGCATTCATCACCGCAGCCCATCGTGACGGCCACTTCGACTTCCTTGCCGTTGAAAGTGTCTAGCCCTTTTGATGTGTGCGTAGTCAGGTCGTAGTCAAGTTCCTTCATGGCTTCGATAGCCTTCAAGTTGACCCGACCGGAAGGACGTGAACCGGCACTAAACGCCTCAACCTTTCCGGCCCCATGCATTCGGGCAAACGCCTCAGCCATCTGGCTGCGGTTTGAGTTCTCCACACAGACGAATACGACCTTTTTCACGAACACATCTCCTGGGAAGTTTCACGGCAGCAGCACCCAGCCTCCTGAATGCACCGGCAGGCGAAGACGCTGACGCAGGCTCCGAGAATCGGAGCACTGAGGTAAATCCACAGACTGTCGAATCGCAGCGATACGAGGGCGGGAGCCAAAGATCGTGTGGGATTCATCGAAGCTACTCTGATTGGTCCAGCGAACAACGCTTTGGACGGCAAAACGCCCCTCGAAGCGGCGAGCCATGAAAGCACCGAGCGTGACGGCGGGATTCAGGTGACAACCCGACAAATCGCCCAGGGCATAGATCATTGCCAGTACGATCAGCCCGAAGGTAAAGGCGATGCCGACATGCGAAACGGTGCCGCCACTCACTCCGTTGATGACGATGGCCCCGGTCCCGGCGAAGACCAGGGCGAATGTGCCGAGCAACTCTGCTGCCAGTTTCCTGATTCCTTGAGTCATCATGAGCGGCCTGCCATTTTCCGTCCCCTGCTTCGGTCATTGACTTCTTCCATGAGACACAAGCCCTGATCTAACAGTGACCGCACACAAAGGTCTACGAGCCGGTAGTGAATGTTGATGCCTTCCCGACGTGAAGCCAGAATGCCCAAGTCAGAAAGGCGTTGAAGCTGATTCGACACCGCCTGTGGCTTCATCCCGACCGAGGCGGCGAGGTCGGTCACGCAAAGCTCGTCGGCACGAACCAGAGCGTGCAGCAGACGAAGCCGTGTGTCGTTCGCCAGTACCTTGAACACAGCAGCCAACCCACCCGCCTGGATTGGAGAAAGCAGCGGGCGTTCCTTCAAATCGGGCTTGGTGCAGCAACCTTCATCGGCGTTCTTTGCGATCTTCGTCTTCATGGCGGCTCCTTGACTTCTAACATTACACTATTCAATGTAACGATAGAATTCAAGGGCCGAAACGTCTTACCGCTTTGACATTCCCCCCATAGCGGCACCACTTCCAGAGAGATTCTGTCCGTGTCAAAACCAAAATACATTTTGTGCCACGCCGAAAGGCGGAAATAAAGAACCCGCCGAGCAGATCATCCCCTTTGCTACGAGAGTTGAGGTTGAGGTGGGGCGAGGCAAGACCGTTGCCAATGGCGGTCAACAAGAAGATCGGTGTGAAAGAGCAGACGTACTTCTGAAAAGAAGAAGGTGTACGGTAGCCTAAAAAGACTGCGGCCAAGCGGCTGAATGATCTCGAGAAGGTGAATAGCCGACTCTAGCAACTGTTGGCCGACGCCGAACTCGACTCCGCTTTGAGGGCCGCCGTAATCCGCCGCCCGCAAGCGGGAATCGGCGAAGGGCTGCGCAACTGCTCGCCGAGCGGCAGTTTCGGGGGAGTTTCAAAGTCGCGGCACTTTCCGCGGCGCGATCAACGGCCCTGCCCTGCGTCCAAATGCTAGCTCATCAACCGTCCAACGCTTGCCGAAGCTGTTGACCGGGCTATTCTTAGGCTTGGCTCGCGAGGCACGTGGTTTTTAGATTCTGAGGGGCCGCATGCCCGCTGCGAAACTGATCGATCAACTCTGGAACTACTGCCGTGGAGCATCACCGTCAGGAAATGGGTCCAGAATCGGTCCCTCTAGTGGCCTCCCGAAGGAGCGTGCTGCAGGGCGCGGCACTTTCTCTCGCCGGAATCATGACGGGGAGCGGGGCCACGTTTCGGCGGGCGGCGGCCGACGAAGCCCCCCGCGTAGAGACCAACGGGACGGGAGAGGCGCCGCGGCCGTTTCAGGGGTTGCTCGAAAACGAGGGGCACGCCTATCACAACTGGGGGCTCAGCCACGAGACCAGGCCGGCGGTCTATGTCGAGCCGATCAGCTATGCCGATGTGCAGGCGGTCATCGGCGATCCAATTCGGTTTCCCACGCCGGTGAGCGTTGTCGGCGCGCTGATGTCGGTGACACGGACGGTCGTCAACGACGGCGGCACGCTTCTCTGCACGCTCAAGCTCAACGAGATCCTCGGGGTTGAGACAGATGCGGCGGGGAGGAGTGTCGTGCGAGTGCAGGCCGGTTGCAGGCTCAAAAAACTGCACCTGTGGCTGCAGTCACGCGGCCTTGAGATTCCCTACCAGGCGGAAATCGGCGAGGCCACCGTCGGCTCGATGGCGGCGGGCGATACGAAGGATTCGTCGCTCGACGGGCCAGGGTATTTTTCTGCCAGCGTGACGGCCCTGACCTATGTTGATGAACAGGGCACGCTCGTCACGCTGTCCGACCTCGTCGACGAGAAGGCATTTGCGGAATTCAAATGTTCGTATGGGCTGTCGGGGATCATCGTCGAGTGCTTGGTCGAGGTGCGGTCGGCGAGGTTGTGCCGGTCGCGATTCACCGTCGTGACTGAGGAATCGCCGCAGGCGCTTGGTGCCACCATCAGGCGGATGCATGACGAATGCGATGCACTGTTTGTCAGCGTTGCGATGGAGTCGCTCCGGGCTTTGTGCGACCAACGCTTCTCGGCCGGCCCCGGTGTGAAGACGCCAGCAGCAGCGCAGCCCGTGTTCGACCAGATGCGGCTGTCACGCCGGCTCAACATCCAGCACGGCGCTAAACCCGACCCCGCCGTGAAGCCGCCACCGTTGACTCATGATCTCGTCTATTCAAGAGCAGATCTGGTGAACGAATACTGGCGACCGAAGGGAGACGAGCCCAGGCTCGACTTTCATTATTACGAACACGATCTTTCGAACCTGGGCCGCGTCATCGAGGAGTCGTATGCCTTCACTAAGCAATTTTCCAAGGAACACGGCTTCGCGCCCCATGCGTGGGCGATCTATTTCGTCCGCCGACTGCCGGCGACAAAGAAGCCTCACGGGCTCTACTCGGGTGGCTCAGGGATCTCGGTTTCTTTCGATCCGGTCTACTCAAACCCCGTCGATCCCCTCTGGCAGCAATTCGCGAAAGCCTACAACGAGGTCGCGATTCACTCGCTCGGCGGCAGGGCCTCGCCGATCCAGACCCAGTGGCTCACGCCGGCCGACCTGACGATCCCCCGGCAGTTGGCCCGCGACCGATTCACGACCAAGTACTATGCCCAGTTTTTGGGCTGAGTGATACGGTGCGGTCTGGCTTCATTTGCGGCCGGTGGTCGTGGCCTCGGGG
>CAMBUD010000104.1 GCA_945871035.1 Planctomicrobium piriforme
TTTCTGCCGTTGTGCCGATAGGTGAGCCGCTCGTGATCAATGCCCAATAGATGCAGCAGAGTGGCGTGCAGGTCGTTGACGTGCACTTTATTTTCGATCGCCTTGTAGCCCAAGGGGTCGGTGGCGCCGTAGTGAAATCCTCCCTTCACACCGCCTCCGGCCAGCCAGATCGTGAACGCGTGCGGATTGTGGTCACGTCCTTTGCTTTCCTGCGAGTCGCTCGTGCGGCCAAACTCACCGCCCCAAATCACTAGCGTATCGGCCAACATGCCCCGCGCTTTCAGATCGGCCAGCAGGGCTGCCGCAGGCCGGTCTGTGGCGAGGCCGCACTCGCGATGGTTGGTCTCGATGTTGGAATGACCGTCCCACGGCACATCATCGACGCTGCCATCGCCACCGACGCCGCGACCGGCAAAAATCTGGATGAAACGCACGCCGCGTTCGAGCAACCGGCGGGCCGTGAGGCACTGCTTAGCAAAGACTTGGCACTTCGGATCCGCGATGCCGTAGAGGTCGTGCGTGGCCTTTGTTTCCAGTGACAAATCGGTCGCCTCAGGTGCCGCCGATTGCATCCGGTAGGCTAATTCAAAACTCGCTATCCGAGCCGCCAGATCGGGCTGAGTAGGACGGCTCGCGGCATGCGTGGCATTGATCGCGCCGAGCAGATCGAGTTCGGCTCGCTGCGCCTCGGCGGATTGTCCGCCGCGGCGGCTCAGATTGTCGATGGCCACTGGACGACGGGCATCGATCGCCAACGCCTGATGGCTCTTAGGGAGAAAACCGGCCGACCATATCTGGTCGTCGCCGCGCGGCTTGCGCTCGTGCATGACAACAAAGCTCGGCAGATTATCGTTCATCGTGCCCAAGCCGTAGTCGAGCCACGCTCCCATGCTCGGCATGCCGGGGCGATTGAGCCCGCACATCAATTCCATCGCTGCTGGAGCGTGGTTGTTGGCCTTGAGATGGCAGGAGTGGATGAACGTCATGTCGTCGACGTGTTGTGAAAGATGGGGAAATATTTCACTCACCCACGTGCCCGATTCTTTGTGCTGCGCCCACTTGAATGGACTGCCTAGGCATTGGCCGCTGGTTTCAAAGAAGCCCACCTTCTTGTCGGCATCAGGCAAGGGCTGACCGTTGCGGGCTTGCAGCTCTGGTTTGTAATCCCACGTGTCGACCTGCGATGGAGCGCCGGTCATGAATAACCAAATCACTCGCTTGGCTTTGGGAAGATGGTGCTGCAGGGTCTGATCAGGAGCATCTCCGGCGACGGCTTCATGGCCAAGCAGCGAGGCCAAGGCCATTGCGCCGAATCCCAGACCGGATTCGCGGAGAAACCGGCGGCGGCCGGGAAGCAGAAGTTCACCGAGATGGGATGGATTCATGGCTGGTGCGTCTGATGAACGGTTGCCCACAAAGTCGATTTAGTCCACGTACACAAACTCGTTGAGGCAGAACAACAACTGGCAAATATCTGCAAGCACCGCTGCACTCTTGGCCTGATCGCCGCCAGCGGCCTGCTGACGTGCCTGGAATAGATTGAGAAATTGTGCCTGCTCTTCTGGCTGCGGTTGTCGCGAAAGCGCAACACTAAAAGCGTAGCCAATCGTCGCTTCAGGAGAAACACCTGCCGCTTCAAGCGCCCGCTTGGCCAGCCCCTCGGCCGCCGCGCGCACAAATGGGTCATTCATCATGATGAGAGCCTGGGTGGGAACGGTGGCAGTGCCGCGGGCGCCGACTGACTGAATCGGCTCTGGCTGATCGAACACCTGCAAAAATGGAACCGGCTGGCTGCGTTTGACGGTGAGATACACGCTGCGCCGCCGACTCGATCCGTCGAGGCTGCCGGGGCCAAACATTGCAGCATCGAGCGTGCCGGCTGATGCCAGCATCGCATCGCGGATCACCTCGCCCTCCAAGCGAATCGGCTGGCGGTGCCAGAGCCAGCGGTTGTCGGGGTCTTGCGCACGATTGGCCTCGTTGACCGTGCTGGCCTGCATGTAGGTGGCGCTGGTAACGATCATTCTGTGAATGCTTTTCAAGCTCCACTTATTTTCCACGAGTCGGCCGGCCAGCCAGTCGAGGAGTTCCGGATGCGTCGGCTTTTCGCCCTGCGTGCCCAGATCGTTGGGAGTCGCGACGATACCGCGGCCAAAGTGGTGGTGCCAGAGCCGGTTGACCGCCACTCGCGCTGCCAGCGGTCCAGCACCACTTTCAACGCTCGTCAGAATCGTGGCCAGTGCCAGTCGCGGTTGCGGCAATGGCTTGCCATCCGCTCCAGCCATCGATTCAATTTCAGCGGTGTCGGAGGCGACGGCCGCACGCACAAAACCAGCCTGAGCTTTTTCCTGCTTGCGATTCACTTCGCCCCGCGCGAGCACAAATACATCCCCACCGCCCGCACCGGTGGCATAGATTTCCACATGCGTTGGCTGGGGTTCGTGCAGACGGGTTGCTTCCATCGCCACGATGGCTTGTTCGGTGTATGGATCAAAACGGCGAAACCACTGCAGTAACTCACCGGCTACCTGCTCGTCGCTCGCAATCTCCTTGCCGGCGGCCCGCAAGCCCGCAAGCAACGCAGCAACCTCACTGGGGCCCTGCGGCGCAGCACCGCCATCGAGAACGGCCGGACGCAAGGCAGATGCAACTGCTAGCCGCATTCGGGAAAGCCCATGCTGTCCCTGCTGGAAGTGGAGCTCAACGGTGAGGAGGCTACCGCCTTCAAAGCCAATGTCCTGATCAAACTCGAAAACGGCCGCATGGTCGCGACCGATTTGGCCGCCGATAGACCAGCCACTGCCGTCGTCGCCATCCACTGCCTTGGCCAGCTCAAATCCGGGCTCCTCGTACGTCGCCGCTGCTGCGCGCAGTTGGACTGCGATCGGCTGGCGGTCGGCAGCCGCAACCAGCGGTGCGGCCGTGAGCTTCACCGTCGTCAAGCGAAATGCTCCATCGGGACCGACGCCTGGGCCGCCCCCGGGAGCGTTGGGGTTGGCCAACGCCTCCAGCCGCAGGCACGTGAGTCCCTTTTGATGAGTGTGAAACGCAAAAGTATAGGCGTCATCACTCTCGTGAGTGCCTGCAGCCAGCACCACATCGTCTGCTTCCTCAAGCGTGGCCTTCGACGCCGACAGCTTTTGCGGATCGAGCGTCATCCATTTTTCGGCCGTCTGCTTCGCTGCATCGCCCTGCAGCCACGCGTTTAATTTTGGCCCGAGTTCCTGCGTCCGCAAGCGGTCTACTGTGGCCACGGCCGCGGCTCGCTTGGCCTCCCATTCGGCATGCTTCCGCTGTGTTGCTGCCGAATCGGGATCGACTTTCACCGTTGTATGCACTGTGTTTTGCAGCACGGCAATCATCGCGTAGTAGTCGCGGTGCGTGATGGCGTCGTACTTGTGGTCGTGGCACCGGGCGCAGCCGATGGTCATGCCGAGCATGCCGGAGCCGAGCGCCGACACCATGTCGTCGAGTTGATCGTAACGAATCGGCTCGTCTGTTTTAGCAGTGCGCTGCCCAGGATACGGGCCGGCAACAAAAAAGCCCGTGGCGCTGACGGCGTCGTAGTCGCCAGGCTTGAGTAGATCACCAGCCACCTGCAGTCGCAGGAACTCGTCGTATGGCATGTCGGCATTCAATGCCCGAATCACGAAATCGCGGTAGTGGTAAGCGCCGGGGCGGTCGTTGTCGAACTCATAACCACCACTTTCCGCAAAGCGCACCGCGTCGAGCCAGTGCCGAGCCCAGCGTTCGCCGTAGCGTGGGCTCGCAAGCAGCCGATCGACCAGCTGCTCGTAGGCATCGGACGACGAGTCGGCGAGGAAGAGTTGCATTTCACTTGGCGAAGGAGGCAACCCGATGGTGTCGAAGAAGACGCGGCGGGCGAGCATTTCTTTGGAGGCGATCGGGCTGGGCTCGATGCCGGCTGCCGCCTGCTTTTCCAGCACGAAGCGGTCGATGTCATTGCGCAGCCATGCGACCCTTTTTCCTGCCGGGATCACCGGTGGCGACAGAGCCGGCAGCCTCCGGTACGACCAGTGTTCGCGGCCGGCTGCGGTATCGATCGTGCGCTGGCTCACCTCGACCGGCGCCGCATCGCGGGGATCAGGCGCTCCCATGTCGATCCAAGTTTCGAAGTCAACAATCACCGCCGCTGGCAGTTTGCCCGCGGGTGGCATCTCAAAGCCGTCGTGTTTGAGCGCCGCCAACAGGAGACTTTTGTCGCGTTTTCCAGGCACGACGGCCGGACCGGTCTCCCCTCCTTTTTCCATCCCCGCACGCGAATCGACAAGCAGTTCCGCCTTCAGCTTGCCCGCATGCAACGCTGCGGATGAATGGCACTGATAACAGTGCTGCACGAGCACCGGCCGAATCTTCAACTCAAAAAAATCGACCCCTTCGGGCGTGGGTGTTGCAAAAACTCCCGCAGCGGTAAGCCCAAGGGCAACCGTCAATGATCCAATGCCAGAAAGTTTTGTAGATTGTCGCATGGTGTACCCTGCGCCGTTTGCCGACAGATCCGCCCGCTAGGCCAGCATCGAAATAAAAACGCACGCTGGCACTCTTTGGTGCTATTACAATAGTCTAACAATAGATCGACTGATATTGCAGTGATTTTGGCAGGGCTCACGGCGAACCGCATGACGCATGGTCTGGTCTCATAATTACGATCCGCTTGGTTCGCCCCTGCTCTCCACGCTTGCGGCGATGCTGCCGCTGGTCGTGCTGCTGGGATTACTGGCGATTGCAAACTGGTCGGCACAGCGGGCTGCCGGGGTGGGCCTGATCGTAGCGCTTTTGATTGCAGTCGGCATCTATGGCATGCCAGCAGACGCAGCGCTTGCCGCCACGCTGCACGGGGCGGCATTCGGTCTTTTTCCAATCGGCTGGATCGTCGTGGCCGCGATGTTTCTTCACAGCCTATCGGTGGAGTCAGGCGCGCTTGCCATTATGCAGCGGTCTGTCGTGAGGCTCTCAGCAGACCATCGCTTACAGGCACTCTATATCGCCTTTTCCTTTGGAGCCTTCTTGGAAGGGGCAGCGGGATTCGGCGCACCGGTGGCGATCTCGGCTGCACTCTTGGCCGCCGCTGGCTTTCCAGCGATTGAAGCCGCCTGCCTAGCGCTGATTGCCAATACGTCTCCGGTCGCCTTCGGCGCACTGGGCACGCCAATCTTCACGCTCGCAAAAGTGACCGGTCTCGACGAACAATTAATCTCTGCAATGGCGGGCCGGCAGTTGCCCTTCTTCTCGCTCATCGTGCCGGCGTGGATGGTCTGCTCGATGGCGGGCTGGCGTGGGCTTTGCGGCGTGTGGCCTGCGGTGCTCGTCTGCGGGATGTCGTTTGCGGGAGCGCAATTTGTGATGGCAAACTTTGTCGGGCCTGCGCTGGTGGACGTCGTTGGCGGCGCGGTGAGCCTTGCTGCGCTGACGCTCTTTCTGCGCTGTTGGCAACCGAAGACATGCTGGCGGTTTGCTGCTGCACCAAACGCCACCGCTGCCCAAGACCTTACCGTTGGACGCAGCGCACTGGATGCAGTTGATTCCCTGCGCAATGTGACTTGGGCTTGGATGCCGTGGGTCTTTCTCTCCGTGTCTGTATTTCTTTGGGGCTTGCCGCCGGTCAAGGCGGTGCTGGAAGGCCGTGTCCAGACTGCTGCCACGGCGCCGCTGCTGCCAAAAACAATGGTGGCTCCCGAGTGGTCCGTGCCGCGACTCGATGGCCGAGTCGCAAAAGTGCCACCCGCCACGCAGCAACCGATGGAGATCGAACACGCTGTCTATAGGTTTAACTGGCTCTCGGCTGCGGGCACCGGCATTTTTGTAGCAGCGCTGGTGGCCGTGCCGTGGCTGGGAATTGCGTGGCGTCGCGCTGCGATGATTTGGTGCGCGAATCTCCGCCGGCTTGCGGCAGCGCTGGTGACGATTGCCGCCATGCTGGCGTTGGCTTTTGTCACCCGCTCCTGCGGCAGCGATGTCACGCTGGGAATGGCGCTGACACATTCCGGCACGCTCTATCCATTCTGTGCAGCCTTCTTAGGCTGGCTCGGCGTCGCGCTCACCGGCAGTGACACCTCCAGCAATGCCATGTTTGGCAGCCTGCAGAAAGTGACGGCCGAGCAACTCTCTCTCAATCCACTGCTGATCTGCACGGCCAACAGCACCGGCGGCGTCATGGGAAAGATGATCGACGCACAGAGCATTGTTGTATCGGCGACGGCGACAAATATGCACCGACAGGAGGGGGCGATTCTACGCCGCGTCTTTCCCCACAGCCTGTTGCTGGTAGCCCTGATGGGGTTGCTGGTCTGGCTGCAAGCCGGCCCACTGGCGTGGATGGTGCCAAAGTGACACCAATTCCAAGTCGCCATCGCTGCTGCTTGAGGACGGCGGCATTTTCGGCGAGACTCCCAGCATCATGCAGACACGCAGACTTGGAAAAACTGGCTGGCCGGTTTCTGAAATTGGTTTTGGTGCCTGGGCCATCGGTGGTGGCCAGTGGGGCGGCACCGACGAGGTTTTGTCGATGGCTGCCCTGCACAAGGCACTCGACCTAGGCATCAATTTTTTTGACACCGCCGACGTCTACGGCGACGGTCTGAGTGAACGCCTCATTGCCCGCCTGCGCCGCGAACGCAGCGAGCCGTTTTACGTGGCCACAAAGGCGGGGCGACGGCTCAATCCACACACGGCCGACGGCTACAATGCCGATGCTCTCAACGGCTTCGTCGATCGCAGCCTGCGCAATCTTGAAACCGAACGACTCGATCTTCTCCAACTCCATTGTCCACCCACTGAGGTTTACTACCGGCCAGAGGTTTTTCTCTGTCTCGACCGACTCGTGGCAGCGGGAAAGATTGGCCACTACGGCGTGAGCGTTGAAAAAGTGGAGGAAGCGCTCAAGGCGATCGAGTACAGCCAGGTGCAGTCGGTGCAAATCATCTTCAATGCCTTTCGGTTGCGGCCAGCGGAACTGCTTTTCGCTGAGGCCCACAAACGCGGCGTCGGCCTGATCGCCCGAGTGCCGTTGGCCAGCGGCCTGCTGGCCGGAAACTTCACGCCCCACACCGCATTTCCTGAAACCGACCACCGCCACTTCAACCGAACCGGTAGTGGCTTTGATCGCGGCGAAACTTTTTCAGGCGTGGACTACGAAATCGCTCTGGCCGCCGTGGAGCGTTTGCGTTTGCTGGTGCCCCCAAACGCCACGCTCGCGCAATTTGCGCTGCAGTGGATCCTGTCATTTGAGGCCGTATCGGTCGTGATTCCCGGTGCCCGCCGACCGGCGCAGGTCGAGGAGAACGCGCAGGCCGCAAAACTGCCGCGACTGGATGCGG
>CAMBUD010000105.1 GCA_945871035.1 Planctomicrobium piriforme
CACAATGTTTTTAACCAGGCAAGCATATCGCGATCGATATCGGTGGTTGTCGGCGATCGCAGCGAGAGCGTGTCGGAGATGATTCCCGATGCCATGCAAAGCGCCACGCCCGGCGAGGGAGTGATTCCTGCCCCACGAAACTGCCGTGCAACCAGCGTGCAGGTCGATCCGACCGGCTCGTTGATAAACCGAATCGGCTGCTGCGATTTTAGGCCGCCGCCGATGCGATGGTGATCCAGCACCTCCACAATCTCTGCCTCATCTGCGCCGGTGACGGCCTGTCCGAGTTCGTTGTGATCCACGAGCACGATCTGCGGCTTGGGGGGATGGATGAGGTCTGACTGAAACGATATGCCCACGAGCACGCCCTCGTCTGTGACGACCGGAAACACCGGCTGCGACGACCGCTCCACCACGGCCCGCGCGTTGGTCACGGTAGACTTGGCTAGGACTGTGATGAACTCAGTGCCAACCGCAGGGTCGATAAACTGAGCCGACTTGAGCCGCATCGTCGTGTTGACGGTGTCGAATGGGCTTAAGATCACCGACACGTTCCGCGCACGGGCGAGTTCTATCATTCCAGCAGAGAGCGAGAATCCACCGGTGATCACCAGCACCCGCACGCCTTGCTCGATGGCGGGCAATTGAATTGTGGGCCGATCTCCGCACACCACGAGTAGCCGTTCGCTCGGAAGCTGCCGCATCCGCTCAGTGAACCCCTCCGCACTCATCGCCCCCACCACCGCCAGGAAATCGTCCCGCCGATCCGGGTGGCTCACGTGCTGAAAACTACCGCCCAGAACGTCGCAGATCTTCTGCAAACTCGACGACACCATTCGGGCCTTGGTGGGGTTGCTTTCATCGTGAAAAAACAGCTCCATTAAGTGCAGCGCCGACAGCACGCCAACCACTCGCCGGTTGGCATCAACCACCGGAATAGCGCGCAGATCTCGCGTCTTCATCCGCTCGAACGCCTCGTGAAACGTGTCGCCAAACGAGGCTGTCACGGTGTCGGGGTGGCAGACGTCCTCCACCTGGGGTCGCACATCCATCACGATTTTTGGAGCCGGCAGCCCGGCCCGCCGCAACACGTATTCGGTTCGCTTGTTGGGCGGCCCACAGCAGGCGGCCTGTGCGTCTGGCCGAGTTGTCTTTTGCAGCAGATCGGCATAGGCGATCGCAGAACAGATCGCATCGGTGTCGGGGTTGCGATGCCCGAAAACGCGTAGGTTCATGGATCCCTCAAGCCTCGCTGGGCGCTTGCAGCCAGCAGGCCAGAGCGGGATCCCAATCGTGCATATCTGATGGCGTGAAGTAGATCCCGATTTCACGCTTGGCAGATTCGAGGGAATCTGACGCATGCACAAGGTTCATCTGTCGACTGGAGCTATGGTCACCACGAATCGTGCCTGGCAACGCGTTGAGCCCACTGGTGGCGCCCAGCATATCGCGCACAACACGAATCACTTCCGGCCCAGAAAATACAGTCGCCACAACTGGGGCGGCAGTGATAAATTCCTCCAAGCTGTGATAAAAAGGTTTTTCAACATGCTCGGCATAGTGCTGTCGAGCCAGCGCAGGTGTGACGCGCAGCATCTTCATCGCCACCAGCCGTAGACCCTTTTCCTCAAACCGGGAGAGGATCCGACCCACCAACCCACGCTCGAGGCAGTCGGGCTTAAACATGACAAACGTCCGATCCATTCGCTCTGCTCTCCAATAAGAATTCGGTTTGGCCGTGAACCGCCGCCACGGCTGCGGGAATTTTAGGGAATCACTGGTGTTTTCGACAACTAGCCCGTCTTGAACCGGCCGCTCCGGAAGCCTAGAGTCCACGCCCTGCATTTCTTCACGGCCTGATTCGTGCCAAGCTCAAGCGAAGAATGAAAACTATGGCTGCTCTCGTGTCGGCTGTTCTCTTACCGCGATTCCTGGTGATCTTTTTGATCGCCAGCACGGCTACGGTGGTGTGGCAAGCCGGCTTGCCTGCTGCCGATCTGCCACCGGCGCTCGTCGCGCAATTTACAAAAAGCGTGCAACCATTGCTACTCAATAAGTGCGCTGCAGGATCTTGCCACGGCGGCCCGACTGCTCACGAACCACGCTTTCATCGCGGCGATAGTGCCGGCCGCATCGATCGCACCATTACTCTGGCCAATATTGGTGTGCTGACAGAGAGCGTCGGCCCCAGCTCTGACCCCGCCGCGTTGCTGGCCATCATCAGCGCGCGGCATCCAGCCTCGGCAGGTCCCACCGATCTCACCGCTGGTGCGCTGCGTCCAATCGAACGCTCCACTCTTGAAGCTTGGCTGCAATCAGCACGCCGTCTTTCCGCTACAAAGCACCGTGCCGACGGTATGCTCTCCACCACCAACCCAGCCACGCCTACTGCGACGATCGTGACTCAACCGCCGAATAGATTTCGCGCCATGCTCGATGCTGCGGCCAATCCACTCCCTCTGCCACCGCCGCAAAAGCCGCAAGGAATTATTCTGGGAAAAGACGCGTCGACTCTCGACGAGTAGGCCAGACATCGATCCGCTTCGCGGCAACGGCCCGCCTGCAGATCTGGGGCAATGCTTGGGGAGTTCGCTAGCGATGATTTAGAGACGGATGTGGCCGGCCTGCACGCCGTGAAGAAATTCTCGGTTACCCTCGAGCAACGTCGCTTCACTCAAGAGCCTTTCGGCGGAGAGCCAGAAGATCTCGTCAACCTCAATGGGATGTGGAATCAGTATCGCATCCTCTGGCACAGCAACGGTCCACCAGGAGAGTGCTGTGCCCCATGCTGATACGCTCTGCCAGACACACTCCAGCGCTTCAACGCTGGCAGAGAGTTCTTCCGCGCACTCACGCACCACTGCCTCCCGCTGCCCCTCGCCCTCCTCAATGTGGCCGCCCGGAAAGCAGATGCGGCCCCCCGCCACCACCGTTTTGCCCCGCCGGATGGCTAGAAAGAGTTCGTTTCTGCGTGCAATCGCCACAACCCCACGCTTGGTCACAGGACTGCCTGCTGACGGGTTCTGCATAGCAACGGCTTTCAACTGGCATTATTAAGACGGCCAAAAAATCCACTGGCATCCAAGCACACGCGAGGAACCGACACTTTTCCCAGTCTTTCGGGCGACTTCTCGTGAGGTCCCTCCATATATTACACTGCCGGATCTCTTGTGGCCGATTCACTTTCCTGAAATCAAAAGAGTGTGCTGTCGATGGATGCTGTTCCTCCCCAAAAAGGCTCCGCGAATTCTCATCAGCCCTACGGCCGTCCCTTTGGATTGCCCGTCATCATCATGCTGGTTCTAGGTGGGCTGGCGATTGTGACAGTTGTGGCCCGCGAACAGGCAGCCTCTCCGATCACGATCAGCTACGACGACTTTATCCGGCAGGTGAAGGCCGACAACATATCGAACGTAGAACTGATGGGGAACACTCTGCGTGGAGAGTTTCGCGTTACGCCCGGCTCTGGCCGCGAACCGGGTAGCACAGACTCTAAGAAATTCTCGCTTGAGCTTTCAAGCTACTTGGGCGATGGTCTCGACGCATTGCTTTTAGAACATAAGGTTCGCACCAGCGTGAAACAGCCGACCGATGGAACCGGTTTTTTGCTCGGTCTCTACATGCTTGTGCCGCTGCTGCTGATGGCTGGTTTTTGGATCACACTCAAGCGTTCCCGCGACCCTCTCGGCGGCACCGGCTTTCTAGGGAGTTTTAGTAAGTCTCCTGCCAAGCGCTACAACGCAACTGACAAGCAGATTACGTTTGCCGACGTGGCAGGCCTCGACCAAGTGAAGGAGGATTTGCGCGAGATTGTGGAGTTTCTTAAAGATCCCAAAAAATTTCAGCGGCTCGGTGGTCGCATTCCCAAAGGCGTGCTTTTAATGGGCCCCCCGGGAACTGGAAAAACGCTTTTGGCGCGGGCGGTTGCCGGCGAGGCCGGCGTACCGTTCTTCTCGATTTCCGGCAGTGAGTTCATTCAGATGTTTGTCGGAGTGGGTGCATCGCGCGTGCGAGATCTTTTTAAGACTGCCAAGGATGCTTCGCCAGCGATACTTTTTATCGATGAAATCGACGCCGTGGGCCGCGTGCGCGGCGCTGGCTTGGGCGGTGGCCACGACGAACGCGAACAAACTCTCAACCAGATCTTGAGTGAGATGGACGGATTCAGCCCCGCGGAATCAGTGATTATTTTGGCTGCCACCAATCGACCCGACGTACTCGACCCAGCCCTCCTGCGGCCGGGTCGGTTTGACCGACACGTTACGGTCGACAGGCCCAATCAAAAAGCGCGGCTGTCACTCTTTCAAGTGCACACTCGAAACGTGCCCCTGGCAGCAGACGTCAATCTTGAGCGACAGGCCAGCGGCACCGTCGGCTTAACCGGTGCGGACATCCGAAATCTTGTCAACGAAGCGGCACTCTGGGCGACGCGACAAGACAAGCAAGCCGTTGGTACCGCCGACTTCGACTACGCCCGTGATAAGGTGCTCATGGGTCCTAAACGCGAGGACGTGCTGATCGGTCATGAGAAGACACTAACGGCCTATCACGAGGCCGGGCATGCGTTAGGAGCTTGGCTACTTCCCGGCGTCGATAAACTGCATAAAGTCACGATCATTCCGCGTGGCCGTGCGCTTGGTGTCACGCAACTCGTGCCCGAAGAAGACCGCATGAATATCGGTGAGTCGGATCTTCACAACCGTCTCATTTTTATTCTGGCCGGGCGCGCGGCAGAAAAACTTGTCTTTGGTGAATTTTCCGCTGGCGCTGAAAACGACCTTGTGCAAGCCACTCGCCTCGCACGGCGGATGGTGGCACATTGGGGCATGAGCGAACGGGTCGGGCCAATCGCCTGTCACGGCTCAAACGAGCACCCATTCCTCGGACGCGATGTCTATGAGCAGCGTGAGTTTGGCGAACACACCACGCAGGTGATCGACGAAGAAGTGACCCGTCTGCTCAACGATGCGGCCGCTCAGGCCACCATACTGCTGACAGATAATCGGCAAAAACTTGACGATCTTGCCACGGAACTCGAGGAACGCGAGATGCTCGACGACACCGAGGTTGTGACCATTATCGGTCCTGCCGCACCACGCCGCTCGAATGCTGTGGGCGCTGCCAAAAGTGCGGGAGCAGGCTCCGTGCAACCGTCGCTCGATTCCAGTATGGGTTGAGTGTCTTGGCCGGCAGCGCATAACTCGCGCACTTGGTAGCGAGGAGAGCGGCCTTGGAGAGTGCGCGTTGAAAGCTCGACCGCCTGCGACTACGCTCGACCCATCATGTTTTCTCACGCCGTCTATTTTTCACTCAAAGATCGCTCCCCGGCAGCCGTGGCTGCGCTCGTGGCGGGCTGCCGCATGCACCTCACCGGACATCCTGGCGCAGTCTCTTTTTCGGTCGGCACCTGCTCGCACTACGACCGCCATGTCAATGACCGCGATTTTGATGTGGCTCTGGAAATTGTCTTCGACTCTCACGCGTCGCACGATCTCTACCAGACAGCAGAGCGACACAACCACTTCATTGCAGAACATTCGCCACTCTGGGCAAAGGTGCGTGTCTTTGACACCGATCTGGCCTGCTGACCTGAGCAGCCTGAGCCAAATCCTCGGCGGCCTGCGCATTGCCGGTTCATTTTAAAAAAAAGCTCTGCCGGGTGATCTGTAGGCTGTCTGCTTAAAGCACCCGGCCACGAGACAATGCAATGGAGCCGCCGAAACAAACATCGACATCGCTGCCGGGTACGCGCGGTCGCTGGTGGTAGTTGGCGACAGAGTGCCAGCCCCCAGCGTCGCTTAAATAGTTGAGCGCAAACGGAGATGGATCGATTGCACATTCCACGATCGCGGGCTCACAAGGACTGGCGGCAGTGGCTGGGAAATTGATATTCCAAAATTCTCCTGGCATTTTTTTGGTCAACGGCAATAGAAGCAAAACGCGTGTGAGCCACGCTGCGGCCCGAGTCCAATCGATATCCGTGCCGCGTTGGTGGTACTGTGAAACAGCCACTGCCAAATGACCGTGCATGGCTGCCTCACGAGCAGCAGCGACCGTTCCGGAATGATGCACATCGACGCCCAGATTGCCACCGGCATTGATCCCCGACAGCACTAGATCCACGCCGAGAGTCAGGCGGGAGATTCCCAGACGGACACAATCGGCCGGTGTGCCGTCGACTGCATAGCGATCAGGCGCCAAGCACGTCACTGACAGCGGCCGATCGGTCGTGACACGGTGGCCACAGCCGGAGTGAGGCAGCAGCGGTGCCACCACCACAAAACTGGCTGGCAGGCAGCGCACTGCAGCAACCAACGCCTCGAGACCCGGTGCCTCCACGCCATCGTCATTGGTCAACAAGATATGCATAAAATAACTTCGCACATTCTAGCTGTCGCGCTCTAGAGCGCCTGCCAGCAGCACGGCCACGAACCCTGCCGAGCGATTCTACAAAGCTGGCAAGGGGCTAGAAATCGACTGCCGATTGACGATCGCTTCCAGAATACTCCACACGCCTGCTACACAATCCTGCGCGACGCAGCACACGTCTGACGCATCAACTTTACGAATCGCATCGGGCAACGCGACATTGGTCACAATGGAAACGGCTGCCACCCGCAGCCCCATGCTGTGCGCAGCGATGGCTTCCGGAACGGTTGACATGCCAACCACATCGGCACCGCAGCGACGCAGCATCCGATACTCAGCGCGCGTTTCATAACTCGGCCCAAGGAAATAGGCATACACCCCCTGCCGCGCTAACGTGTCCCCACGCCACGTTGCAGCCAGCGCCAGATCGACGAGTTGCGGGTCGTAGCAGCAACTGCCAAGCAGCCTGCCAGTCTCGCGCGCCAAGAGCGGTGTTGCATGGCCAGCAACAGGGCCAGCAATGGGTTCTCTTTCGAGGGCTTTGGTCCAGGCCTTTCGCACGAAGTCGATGTGCCCACTGAGCACAACCAGTTCGCCCCTTTGCATGCTGGGGTGCAGGCCGCCAGAGGCGTTTGTGAGCAGGATGGTTGACGCGCCCAAAGCTGCCAATAATTCAACGCCGCGTGTCAGCATTTCCGGTGCAAAGCCCTCGTAGCTGTGCGCGCGACCCTGGAGGGCAACCAACGATCGGCCGTTGAGGGTTCCGCAGACAAC
>CAMBUD010000106.1 GCA_945871035.1 Planctomicrobium piriforme
AATCATCCGGTAGATAAGGAGTTCAGAAAAGACTATAAAATAAGCCTTCGCGCCCGTAGCTCAGGTGGATAGAGCATGGGATTTCTAATCCCAGGGTCGCTGGTTCGAGTCCAGCCGGGCGCATGTTGCTTTTCACGTGCGCAAACGGTTGCGGTGCGAATAGCACGATTGACCCCTCGCAAATTGTCTGACGGCAGAGGGGTTTGTGTCGATCTCGGGCGATCTGTTTGGCACCCCGGGGCCCCAACCGATTCAATCTCCACTTTTTCCTGAGGCCTATTTAGCCTGCAATTTTAAATTTACGCATGTCTCCACGATCTTGCTGGCATCTACTCCAGCAGAGCCATACAATGAATCTTTTCTATCGTCTCCGCCCTTTTCCCATAGGAGTTATTCAACCGTGCGATCTCCATTTAGGCTTTTTGCCAAAACCCTGACCTACGGCATGCTGCACGCAGTCGTTGCTTTTTCCGTCGTTTATGCCTTCACAGGCAGTTTGGCCGTGGCTCTAGGCGTCGGACTCATTGAGCCGATCGTCCAAACCACTTTCTACTTCTTCCACGAGTTGGCGTGGCGGGAAAACGTCGCTGTTGCCTGACGCTACTGGAGTTCAGTGATTGGTTCTGCCACTGCTGTTGGTATCCAAACAATCGCTCGGGAACAGATTCCCGAGCGATTGTTTTTTTGTTCCATTACGGATCACGTTCGTTTCCCACAAACACACAGCCCACAAGAATACCGAAGGCGACAATAAGCGTGACGACCACGCCGGCACAAAATATGAAGAATTCCATGAACGATCACTTTTTCAGTAGAGTTCCCAATGCCAGAATTGATGGGACCCACAGCCCAACAAATAATCCGTATTGTTTTGCATCTTCCGGACTGCCGGCCCACGCACCGCCTAAAAACCACAGGCCGACGCTCAGTACGAAGCTCAAAAAAGACGCCACCAAAATACTGCCCGTTAGAACACTTTTCATCGTTTCCTCTTTTAGAACAGGGGGGATATAGAATTACACTAGTCTCTGCATTCGACTGAAGCATCTAGCTTAACCAATCCGACGCTGTTTGTGGTAGTTTTTTTAAGTTATGCCTAAGACCCCCACTGACCACAGACGGTCTTCCATAACAGATGATCTCCGGGCACTGTTCCAGGGGCCACGCGATTTATGGCTCATCTATTTGGCCACACTGTTTGAATATTTGGGCGTTTTTTCTTTTCTCCAGACCCTGCCGCTGTGGCTTTCCGACGACTATGGCATGAGCGACGAACAGGCGGGTTGGTGGGCGGCAACATTCTCCCTGCTTGTCACGCTCTTCATGTTTTTCGCCGGTGGCCTCGCCGATACCTTCGGCGTGCGCCGCATGCTGATTGCTTCCTTCGCCCTGGCCGCCATCACGCGACTGGGAATGTCACTGGCTCTTACCCCGCTGGTAGCGGTCGCCATGTTACTGGCCTTTGCGTTTGCCTACGCCGTAACATCGCCCGTGCTGCAAACGGCTGTGCACCTTGTCTCGCGTCCACAAACCCGAGCGTTTGCCTTCTCGCTCTGGTATGTGAGTTTCAACATTGCCGGAGCCATCGTGGGCCCACTGATCGATGGCGTGCGCCAGCGATTCCTCGATCCAGCAGCTGTGCCCCAGAAGCTTGTTAAATACTCAATGGATCTGCCGATCGTTGGAGAACGCTTGGTGTCGGCGCATGCCACTATTTTGGCGTTCGGCTGTCTGTTTGCCGCTGTGGCGGCAGTGATTGTTCTCTTTTTGCGCAAAGACTTTGAGCGCGGTGGCGAGGCTGCGAGCACGCAACCCAGAGTAGCCCCATTGCAGGCCTTCAAGGATGTTCTCAGCGACAGATTCTTCTGGCGTTTTATGGTGATGCTCCTGCTGTTGTCGCTCGTGAAACTGATGTTTCAACACATGCACTTCACTTGGCCCAAGTATGTTTTGCGTGAGCAGGGCGAGGCATTTCCCATGGGCACTGTCTGGTCGATTAATTCGCTCGCAATTATTCTGCTCGCGCCGTGTGGCACTGCTTTAACCCGCCATTGCAAGCCCTTTGGGGTGTTGCTCGTCGGTGCGGCAATCTCCTCGCTGAGTCCGTTTGTGCTCTGCTTTGGCTCCTCCATGCCCTATCAGATCGGCATGATCTCGGTGCTGACGATTGGCGAGGCCCTCTGGTCGCCTCGGCTGTACGAATACAACGTCGCCATCGCACCCCGCGGCCGCGAAGCAACGTACGTGAGTCTCGCAGCGCTGCCCTACTTTCTTGCAAAGTTTTTAGTAGCCCCGACCTCAGGGATTCTGTTGACCTACTACTGTCCGGCGGAGGGCCCGCGGAATTCAGCTATGCTCTGGGGGCTGATCGGTCTGACTACGATCATCGGTCCGATCGGGATCTGGTTGTTGCGCGGCTGGATTCAGGAAGGCAATCCAGAGGTGGATCCGATCCCCGATGCCGCAGACCAATTGGCTTGACGACGCACAACGGACTCTCCTCTTCAATCAGGATGCCCATGCATTTCAATCGCCAGCATTGTGCTGCCATTTGTCTCCTGCTGCTGCAATCGTCGGCAAAGCTTTTAGCTGCAGAAAGTCTGCTGCCTAATTTTATCATCGTGAGTATTGATGACCTCGGCTATGCCGACATCGGGCCCTACGGATCAAAAATCAATCGCACGCCAAATCTTGATCGCATGGCCGCCGAGGGTCGCAAACTCACCTCTTTTTATGGGGCACCGGTCTGTTCACCATCGCGGGCGTCACTGCTGACCGGTTGCTACGCAAAACGCGTCTTACCGATCCCGCATGTGCTTTTTCCTGGTAACGCTGTTGGCCTGTCGCCGGCTGAAATCACACTGGCAGAAGTTTTAAAATCGAAAGGCTACGCCACGGGCATTGTCGGAAAGTGGCATCTCGGTGACCAACCGGAAATGCTGCCGCTGCAGCAGGGTTTTGATGAGTGGGTCGGCCTGCCCTACTCCAACGACATGGGGCCGGCCAGCGACGGCATCAAAAGTGATCTGGGAAAGTCACTGCCTAAAGAGCAAGGGCAAGGACAGCCGCCGCTGCCCTTGATGCGCAACAACAGCGTGGTCAAACGCGTCTTGCCCGACGACCAACAGTCACTCGTAGAACTCTACACCGACGAGTCCGTTGCTTTTATCAAGCGGCATAAAGATCAGCCGTTTTTTCTTTATCTACCGCACAATGCTGTGCATTTCCCACTCTATCCAGGCAAACGATGGGCCGGTCAATCGCCGCACGGCCTCTACTCAGATTGGGTCGAGGAAGTGGATTGGAGCGTGGGAGAGGTGCTGCAAACGCTGCGGGAGCAAAAGATCGCCGATCGCACGCTCGTTCTTTTTATAAGTGACAACGGCGGCACGTCATTGAGCGATAATCGACCGCTGCGCGGCCATAAAGGCAGTACGTGGGAAGGGGGCATGCGCGTCTGCTCTCTGGCATGGTGGCCAGGGAAGATCGCCCCTGGTACGACCAGCGATGCCGTCACATGCATGCTCGATGTGCTCCCGACTTTTGCGGCCCTGGCTGGAGCCCCACTGCCCACCGACCGCATCATTGATGGAGTCAACATCTGGCCGATTCTCACCGGGGACAACGCCACCCAATCGCCGCGAAAGAATTTTTTCTATTACCGTGGCCTCACACTCGAAGCGGTGCGGCAAGGCGACTGGAAGTTGCGAATCGCCGGCCAGAACGCGCAAAACAAAAAAAACAGGCCGCAACTCTTTGATCTCAAAAATGACATCGGTGAAACAACCGATGTGGCCGCTCTCAATCCGGACGTGCTGGCGACCATGACTCAACTCGTAACCGACATGCAGAACGACCTCGGGCTGGATGGCCCCTCCCCGCGCTCACGTCCGCTGGGCCGCGTGGCCCATGCGCAGCCGCTGATACACCACGACGGCACCTTTACGACTCAAGCAACCGCGCTGCCTTTTGACGCCTACTCCGGCTACTTTGTCTCCAATCAGTTCCAGCCCGATGCCGAGCAGTCTTTTCTACTCATCCACGATCAGGCGGAGTTTGATAAGGTTTTTGGTGCGGCCGTTGTGATGCGCGACAAAGCCCATCGCTTGCCGGTTCGTGCATTTGATGCGCAGATCGTGGCTGTTGCCATTGAACGCGGGGACAGTCTGTGCACCTATAAAATTCAAAGTGTTACCAAACAAGATGCCGTAGTGAGCGTGCGCTACTCTACCGAGCATGGACAAAGCGACACGGCCCGCTACGCCTGCCCATTGATTGTGTCGATCCCAAAGGGTGAGTATGAAGCAATTCAATTCATCAACAATGGAAAATTGGAAAAAGAGATTCTCTATGAGGCACGGTAGGCGTTCGCGCAACTATTGGCTCGCTGGCAGCCGACCGCACTGCCGGCGAGTCAAGAGTCTGATGTGCATCTGTGTCAGAGCTGTTATTTTTCTGACAGCCTGTGTTGCAGCTGAATTGTTCGCTGCAGACGCTCCGACGTCTGCAGCTCCTGCTGGCCAACCGAACCTTGTATTTGTCTTCAGCGATCAGCAGTCTTTCGATATGCTCGGCTGCTACGGTAATAAGGACATCATCACGCCGAACCTAGACGCTTTTGCCGCAGAGGGGGTTCGTTTCAACCACTGCATCTCCAGCCAGCCAGTCTGCACGCCTTACCGCGGCATGCTGTTGACGGGCCAGCATCCGCTGCGCTGCGGAGCGTTTAAAAATGATATTCGCGTTGTGCCCGGCGGTGGAAATTATTTTGCTGAGGTGCTCCGGGATGCAGGGTATCAACTCGGGTATTTCGGCAAGTGGCACCTCTACGGTGGTGATCGCAATCGCCCCATTCCAGCAGGGCCGTTTCGCTATGGCTTTGATCAGGTTTTTCTTTCCAATAATTGCACGCTGCTCTTCGATGCCGAGCATGCCTACTATTGGGATGACAATGGCCACAAGCAACTCTACCGCGACTGGGAACCCTATGGCCAAACCCGTCAGGCCCGGCAATTCATCGCCGCGAACACCGACAAGCCCTTTGCAATCTTTCTAGCGTGGCATCCACCGCACAACTGGCCTGCGGCTCAAGCGGGCTATGCAGCACCGCGGGAATTGCTCGCGTTATACGATCCCAAGAAACTCACGCTGCGGCCCAATGTGACCGACACGCCTCGACACCGACAGATGTATCAGGGCCACATGGCCATGTGCACGGGCCTCGATCGAGCCTTTGCCGAGTTGATGCAAGAACTCAGTGGCCGTGGATTGGCTGACAACACGATCGTTGTCTACACCTCCGATCACGGAGATATGCTCTTGTCGCACGGCTGGCCATACAACAAAAGCGTGCCTGAAAATGAGTCATGCCACGTTCCACTGCTCGTCCGCTGGCCAGCCAAACTCCAACCGCGCACCAGCAACCTGCTCTTTGGAACACTCGACTTTATGCCTACATTGCTCGGACTGATGGGCATTGCAGTGCCTCCAACGTGCCAGGGAACAAACCTCACTGCAGCCATTCTGCGGGCCGATGACGAGGCGGTTCAATCCTTGCCACTCTTTCATTTTGCTGGAAATTGGCGAGGTGTTTACACACACAGCCACACCTACGCCTTTGACCTGTCCAGCGATGCCATCGGTGAAGATGCCCTGGCAGCCGGCCGAAAATCGTATGCCTGCCTCTACGATCGTTCGACAGATCCCCACGAGTTGCACAACTTATTTGAGGCCCCCGAGCACAAACCTCTGCGCGATCACTTGCACGCCAATGCGTTGCAGTGGATGAAAACGTTTGGTGACGATGGCCTGCTCATCAAGAATCTGGTGCAGCGGGTTATGGTGGCTGAAGACATTGGCCCCGAGCCGGGACGGGGTGATGGTTTCTTTGGTGAGGGTCGCTTGAAAGGCCGTCCGCTAGACGTGCTTTTAGAGACGAGCGCTCACGCTCCCCCGACAACGCCCTAACGCTAGCAGGCTGTGGATAAACCACGTGTTGGACCGCACGATGCGGGCCCGGGTGCGTAGCACCCGCAAAAACCGGAGGTTTTCAAGTGGACAAAGTGCATGGAGGACTTTGTCCACGGGCAGCTAGGCGTGGATTGCCCGGCCACTGACGGCCATCGCGGCTTCTTTCAGCGCTTCGGGCAGCGTGGGGTGGGCATGGCACACACGCGCAATGTCTTCGGCTGTAGCGCCAAAATTCATGGCGGCAGCCGCCTCTCCAATCAGATCGCCTGCCGCCGGGCCGATGATGTGAACGCCCAAAATGCTGTCGGTAGTTGCGTCGGCAAGCACCTTCACCTTGCCCGCTACATCATTGATCGTGCGGGCGCGGCCATTGGCACGGAATGGAAAGATCCCTTTGCGAAAAGCCGTGCCAGCGGCAACGAGCTGCTCCTCTGTTTTGCCAACTGCGGCAATCTCTGGATGAGTAAACACAACGGCAGGCACAAGATCGTAATTGACGTGCGCCCACCCCGTTTGCATGCCATCGATGCAGGCCACGCCGTCCTCTTCAGCCTTGTGCGCAAGCATCGGCCCCGGGATGCAGTCACCGATGGCATAGACGCCCGGGGCTGCGGTGCGAAAGAGTGCATCGACAGCAATAAAGCCCCGCGGATCGCAGCTGATCCCGACTGTATCTAGGCCCAGATCCTCAGTGGCAGGCCGGCGACCGGTGGCGGCCAACACACGATCGCATTCAATTGCTTCCATCCCCTCGCACTCGACAAGGCAGCGATGAGCAGCGGCTTTGTCCAGCAGTTGGCCTCGGCCACTTCCCACCACACGGGCGCTTTTCACCTTGATCCCCAACCGAATGTCGAGACCTTGTTTGCGGAATAACGCGAGCGCGTCGCTGGCAATCTCGGCGTCAATGCCCATCAGAATTCTGTCGGCGTATTCTAGCACCGTTACCTGCGCACCCAGCCGACGCCAAACGCTGCCCAACTCTAAACCGATGTAACCACCGCCAATCACAACCAAGTGCTCTGGCACAGCGTCCAATGACAACGCCTCCGTGCTCGTGCCGATCAACCGACCATCCACTTCAATGCCGGGCAGCACAACGCTTTTGCTCCCCACCGCTAGCACGATCCGCTGGGCAGACAGGCTGGCGGTGCTGCC
>CAMBUD010000107.1 GCA_945871035.1 Planctomicrobium piriforme
CACAAGTCGTTCGTTCTCAAAGGGTATTGCTTTGCAGGAATCGCTCGCAATTGTTGGTATGGCATGCAGGTTGCCGGGTGGTGACGGGCTCGAAGCATTCTGGGATTTGGTCCTCCAGGGGCAGACAGCTTGGGGGCCGCTCCCGGAAGCGCGCCTCTCCCGCGAACTCTACTATAATCGCGAAAAGAGCAAGATCGGAAAGTCGTATTCGGAGTTGGGCGGGATTATTTCGGATCGTCCCGTGGATCGGGCAATCTGTCCGATCACGCCGGAAATGATCCAGAAGTACGATATCGCACACCAGATTTTTCTGGAGGTGGCGTCACTGGCGTGTCGGGATGCAGGAATGGATCCATTTGCCATGCCTGCTAATCGTCGAACCGGAGTGTATGTCGGCCATACCGGTGGAAGCACGAAGATCGGTGACGTTGTCTACTCTACAGGTATCGATCAGGCAGCGCATCTCTTGTGCGATATGGAGACCGCTCACACGCTGCTTGGAAGCGATGCCGAATGCGTAGCCGCCGAAGTGACTGCCGCTATTCGCAGCCAGTATCCCGGACGCACGCCGGGCAAAGCGTACGATCTTGGGTCGCTAGCCGTCGCCAAGATTGTACAGGAAGCTCTGCGGCTCGATGGGCCATACCTCGTCGTTGATGCGGCGTGCGCGTCGTCGCTGCAGGCGATGGCCATTGGCGCCCGAGCACTTCTGCAAGGTGGCATCGATCAGGCGATTGTGGGCGGAGCTTCGTACTGCAAATCTGATAGCCTGGTCCTCTTTTCTGCGGCCCAGTCGGTAAGTAACGCGGGTTCTTGTCCTTTTGGCAAATCTGCCGATGGGCTCGTGACGGCCGAAGGCTACGTGGCGCTTGTCATGAAGACGCTCTCGCGAGCGATTGCCGACGGCGACCGCATTCGGGCCGTCATCCAAGGCATTGGTGTGGCCAGCGACGGCAAAGGCAAAAGCCTGTGGGCGCCGCGACAAGAAGGGCAGACGCTGGCAGTCGAGCGGGCATACGCCAATCCAGACGATATCAGCCGACTCGACTACATAGAGGCTCATGCCACGAGCACGCAGGTTGGCGACGCGACCGAACTCGCCGCATTGTCGTCGCTGATAGGTGAGCACTTGCCGCCCGGAAAGCAAATCCCAATCGGGAGCGTGAAAGCTCATATCGGGCACACGCTCGAAACCGCCGGCATGGCCAGTCTCGTCAAAGTGGTGCTGGCCATGGAGCATGGCATCATCCCGCCAGGATCGACCTGCGATGACTTGAATCCAGAATTTGACTGGAAGCACGGCCCATTCTTCGTGCCGCGTGAGGCGATGGCATGGCCCTCGCCGGCCATTGGCCCTCGTACCGCTGCAGTCAATGCGTTTGGGATTGGTGGCCTCAATGTTCACGTGTCGTTGGCAGAGTACGCCCCGCACCAGGAGCATCGCGATAGTTCAAAGCCAGCGATGCCCGGCTCACAAGACCCAGATGCCAACGCCATCGCCATTGTAGGAATGGGAGCGGTGCTGCCCGGTGGCCTCACGCTTCAAGATTTCTACGACCTCCTCGACCGAGGCGAATCGGCGATAGGACCAGTGCCGGCCGACCGCTGGGATCTCAGTCGTGCACTGGATAGTTCCTCGCCTCGGGCCTGGCATACCGTCGGAGGAATCGGCGGCTTTGTACAGGGTTTTGCGTACGACTGGCGCCGACACAAGGTTCCTCCCAAGCAGATTGCGGCAGCCAACCCACTTCAGTTCATGCTTCTCGATGCCGCTGATGCAGCCATTGCCGAAGCCTGTGGCAGCGATGGAAAGATTGATTTGAATCGCACTCGCACCGGTGTTGTTGTGGGCACGATGTTTGGAGGTGAGTTTTCAAACGACTTGCAGATGGGACTGCGTCTTCCGGAAACAGTTCAGCATCTACGGGCTGCGTGCGAACGCCGCCATATTCCCACAAGCAGCATCGACAGAATGATCCAAGACTACGAGAAGAAGGTGCTCGCGGAATTTCCTGCGTTGGTCGATGAAACCGGCAGTTTTACTTCGAGCACACTGGCCAGTCGTCTTACCAAGTCGTTTGATTTGATGGGAGGTGCCCTAGCCTTGGATGCGGGTGACTGTTCAAGCCTGTCGGCAATCTCCGTTGCCGTAGATATTCTGCGTCAAGGGGAGTGCGATGCGGTGGTGTGTGCTGCAGGCCAGCGGCATCTCGATTTGGATGCCTTTGAGGGTTTTTCGATCGCCGGCGATCTGGCCACGACACCCCAATCCATGTTGAATACGCGTCAAGCAGGACGAGTGCCGGGCGAGGGAGCTGTGGTGCTGGTGCTCAAGCGTCTGCCGGATGCCCGAGCTGCCGGAAACAGAATTCGGGGTGTGATTCGGGGAGTGGCCTTGGGTTCAGGCCGCACCCTTGCGCAGGCTGCTAGCCGAGTGATACGCGAGGCGACGGACCATGCGGGACTCAAGCCTTCGTCTATCAAGCTGCTCGAAGTGTGCGGCTGTGGAAAACTCGCAGAGGATGCTATCGCACTGAATGCCTTGGCGAGCCAGTATGGTGGCTCATCGCCAGTTGAATCTGCTGCCATCGGATCGCTGGAATGTGTGATCGGACACGTGGGTGCTGCAGCGGGCGCTGCGGCAATCGTGAAGATTGTGAGGAGTTTGGAAGAGGGAATTTCGCCGGGCACTTTGGGTTTGAAGGAGGACGCGAGCGTTTCTTCAGGCTTGCGGGTTTCGGCGCGAGCCTACGCAGTGCCTGCGATGGATGCCGCTGGCTACCGAGCTGGAGCCGTCACTGTCATGCACGGTGAGCTTGTGGGCCACATGATTCTGGATAATGCGGCGCCGATGCCAACGGCGATAGCACCACTGGTAGCACCGGTTGCAAGCCAGTCCAGCAGGCCGCTTGTGGCGGCTATTTTTCCCGGACAGGGCTCGCAGTACACCGATATGTTTCGGGGATTAGTCGAGGATTCGCCCGAGGCCAAAACGTGCTTACGGGATCTGGATGCGATGGCGCAAGCAAGCGGCCTGCAGACGCTTGCCGAGATTGCCTGGCAGCCGGTCAATGGGCTTGGCACAACCGTCTGGGACACGCAGTGGGCGATGTACCTCGCGGATCTTTTGGCGTGGGGGGTGCTTCAGAAAATGGGGTTCGCGCCTGACGTAATCGCCAGCCACAGCTTTGGCGAATTTCCTTCGCTGACCGCCGCTGGCGCCTGGAGCATTCAAGATGGCGCCAAAGCCACCCGCGCTCGGGCCGATGCCGTCGAGCAGTTTGGGCCTCGCAACGGCGCTATGCTTTCAATCATTGCAGAGAGTCAAGCGGTAGCCTCAGCGATCGAGCCGTTTGCCGGTCAAGTGTGGGTGTGCGCCCAGAACGCGCCGGAACAGTCGGTTGTCGGTGGCATAGCGCGAGCGGTTGACGCCGTTGAATTGTTGCTTGAAACGCGGAACGTGAAGTCGAAGCGGCTTGCAGTACCGAGTCCGTTTCATACACCGCTGTTGAAGTCAGCGGGCGAACAACTTTCGCAAACCATTGCGACTTTGGCGATTCACCAGCCCAGGATTGCCACGTTTAGCAGCACCACCGCGCAACGGCTTGAGAGTTCGGGCGACATTCGAGAGAGCCTGATTCGCCAGATGACCGATACGGTGCGATGGGTAAGCGTGGTGGAGCGGCTCTATGAATCTGGCGTGCGCACGTTTGTGGAAGTGGGCCCGTCCGGCGTGCTGTCGGGCCTGACGCGTCGGATTTTGGAAGGCAAAAAGAATGTGACTATTATTCAGTTTGATCAACGCAGCCGTGCGGCCACCGAACACCTCGAAAAAGTTCGCGGCCAGCTTGCAGCCGCTGGGGCCCTGAAAACTCATCTATCGTCTCCAGTCGCAGCCACTGAGAATGCCAGTCGTGCTGGAAGCGCAGCGGGGACAGGCGGTGGCACAGGCATGGTGATTGCATACGATGCCACGTCTCGCCGCCGGGCCCGCAACAGATCTCAAGCAGCCAGCACGCGCACGGCGAAGCCGCGGCAACACGTGGCAACCGGAGTCTCTCATGGCATCGAAAGCCAGCGTGGAGTGGATGAAAAGAGCTACGGTTCCAGCGATGAATATCGCACGCTTACAAAAGAATCCACTGGCAATGGCTCCCAACATTCCACGCAAGACCAGAGCCCCGCAGGCCGTTCGGCCAAAAGCGTGCCAGAATACCTCGAAGATGTGGTGGCACATCTGCTAGAAGAATTCGGTCTGGAGTTACCACTCTCGGCCGATCGAGCCACGCCCGATACAGAAACATTTTTCTTGACGGCGGCGGATATGTTTGATCTTCAGGACGCCGATCGGGCCGCTGTTGTGTCGGCTCGGTCGTTGGAGAATCTCTGCGACATTTTTGCTCAATCGGGCGGCAAGGCCGACTGGTTTACTCGTAGAGCAGGAACGCAACCCACCGCAACGTCACATGAGCCAATCAACCAGCCGGCTCAAAACAATGCAGTTGCAGGCGGGGTGCCGGCGCTTGAGTTAGAAACGTTTTTGATCGACTTTGTCGTCGAGCAAACGGGTTATCCTCGCGAGATCGTAGAAATGGACGCCGATCTGGAGGCAGATCTGGGGATCGACAGCATCCGCAAGGCTCAGCTCTTTGGCGAGATCGGGCAGAAGTACGGCCTGTCGGTAGACGACTCCGTATCGCTGGATGACTTCCGCACGTTGCGGCATCTGTTGGCTTACATGCTCCCCAAAGTGGGCGGGGCACAAGCAAGGCCTGCTGGCGTCCAAGTGCCAGCGGTTGATTCTAGGAGTGCTCACTCCAGCGGGCATGGAGAGAACGGACATCTCAAAAACGGTCTTGGATCAACTCGATATGCAGCTAATGGCCAGAGCCACTTTCAGGATGACACCACACAGTCGCCAAACGCCAAAACTTTTGCTGGATCGAATGTGGCCGAGGAATTAGAAACGTTTTTGATCGACTTTGTCGTCGAGCAAACCGGTTATCCTCGCGAGATCGTAGAAATGGACGCCGATCTAGAGGCAGATCTGGGGATCGACAGCATCCGCAAGGCTCAGCTCTTTGGCGAGATCGGGCAGAAGTATGGCCTGTCAGTAGACGACTCCGTATCGCTGGATGACTTCCACACGTTGCGGCATCTGTTGGCCTACATGCTCCCCAAAGTGGGCATCGTAGAAGGCGATGCATCGCCAAAGAAGCAGGAGTCTTTGCACCGCGATGCGATGGCAGATAGTTCGGCATTTCAAAACAGCGAAGCGTTTTGCCTCGGCGTCGAGATCGGGCAAACGCACGGCCAGGCTATCCGGCTGTGGGCTAGGCAGGTGGCTGGCAAGGGCAGACATGCAGGCGGCGCGCATGCAACATTTGGAGATCAACTCGCCGGCGTGGCGCACGCCGCTGGAGTGGATCATAAAATTCTGCAGATTGCGTTGGAAAATCCAGCCGCTGCGCTCGGAGGCTTCGACACGCTGATCGTAGCCGGGGACGGGCCGGTTGGAATGCGAGGGATTGCCGTGGGCTTCGGCCGACACGCCGATCCATCCGTGGAATCGTTTGATGAAAGTGGCTTGAAGGGCACGCTGATTGGCATCAAGGGGCTGCCCGGCGGGATCGTTGGTTGGAATAGCGCGGGGCTATTGATCGTGGCCGGTGAGCCTAAGACCGGTCGGCCTGCGGCCAACGATGGGATGGATGCAGTGCCGGTGACTTCTGCCATCGAGCACCTGGTGCGCACGTGCCATTCAATTCAAGACGTCGAACGACTTCTCAAGGGATATTCGCTGCCGGTGCCGAGCCTGTTGGTACTCAACGCACGGGTGGGTGGTATGTATGAAGTGCGGGCTGACGGCAGCATGCATAGAGCGTCTGGGAGTCGCCAGAGCGGCGATGCCCGAGCCGCTCTGGCTCGTATTGCCTGTGCTGACAGCAGCGTGGGGCCGGCCGACGCCTTGGCTACGCTGATCGATCCTGCCAGTGAGAGCACCGTTCGGGATGCAATGTCTGCTGCCTGCACCTGGCTGGCAGTAGGCGTGGATCATGGGCAGGCGATGGCCGCTTCAGGCGGGCCGCTGCCCATGGGCGCCATGAACGCCATGGGCGTTATGGGCGCATGGCTCACCGGCGACATTGCACTGCTGGGCGAGGATTGTGCCAGTCATAGTCCGCAAGCGGCTGCAGCGAATGAATTAGCTTCTTCGCCAAGCGTGCCAGCCACACCATCAGTCACCTGTCGGTACAGCCTTGCGATGCGTCAGGCACAAGCCATCGGGCCATGCCGCAGCCTCTCGGGCGAAACAGTCTTGATTCTTGGAGTGGGGCCACTTTCCAGCCAGCTTGCAGATGCGGTCCAACTCGAGGGCGCACGAGCAACAATCGTGGCCTGCAATTCGCAACAAGAGGCGTTTGCGGCGGTAGAAAAGGCGGAGGCTGCGGGACCGGTGCGTCACCTCGTCGTGGCAGCAGCGTGGTTGGCCGACGCGGCCGACTGGCCTGCAAACCGCCAGGCCACAATCATCGCTCCGTACTTCGCTTGCCAGCGGTGGATTTCGTTGCGGGCAAAGGCAGGAGATCTCGGCGAGTCAACGCTCACAGCGGTCACAAATTTGGGCGGTGATTTCGGCATCTCCGGCCGCATTGAATGTGTCGAGAGCGGAGCGATGACAGGGCTCCTGAAGGGCATTGCCCGAGAGTTTTCCAGACTGCATGTGCGGGTCGTTGATTGCGATGCCAACACACCGCTGAATGTTGTCACAAAACACGTCGTGGCAGAAATGCTGGACGGCAGCGGGCCTGTTGAGGTTGGCTTTGTGGACGGCCGGCGGCAGACGACGGCTCCCTGTGAAACTGTTACACAATCTTTCGCGAAGCTGCAGCCGCCTCACGCGACGCCAGTTGCCAACGGATCGCAGCGGCCCCTGTCGCGCGGCAGCGTGTGGCTCATTACCGGTGGAGCCAGGGGCGTTACGGCCGCGTGTGCCCTCGAGCTTGCCAAACGGCATGGCGTGAGGCTCGCGCTGGTTGGTTCCACGCGGCCG
>CAMBUD010000108.1 GCA_945871035.1 Planctomicrobium piriforme
GACGTAACGAAAACATCTGCCGGGCTTGTGCGCTACCACTTCGACCCCTCGCGACCCGAAAGCGCGTTGGCCCGCGATCGCGCGCACGATCGCCTCGAGCGGGCCGCCGGTCGCAGCGATCTGCTCGCCAGCCGCGACGAGCCGCTGCTCGCCCTCGGTGGCCGCTACATCGACTTCCTTATTCCTGGCTTGATGGGTTTGTCGCTGATGGGTGGCGGCCTGTGGGGCGTCGGTTTTATTGCCGTCGAAATGCGCATCCGCAAGCTGCTCAAACGATTCTTAGCCACGCCGATGCAGCGCTGGCAGTTTCTGCTGTCGGTCATGGTGAGCCGGATGCTGTTTATGATTCCCGAGATGCTGCTGCTTGTGCTCTGCGCACGCTTTGTGTTTGACGTGCATATTTTTGGCAGCGGGTGGGCCGTAGCGTTTTTAATCTTCATCGGGGCGGTCTGTTTTTCGGGTCTGGGATTGCTGGTGGCCTCACGAGCGCAAACGCTGGAAGCTGTCTCCGGCGTGCTCAATTTTGTCATGCTGCCGATGTGGCTGGGATCGGGCGTTTTTTTCCCCCGAGAACGCTACCCCGATGCGCTGCAGCCGATTCTTCGGGCCCTGCCGCTGACACCGCTGGTCGATGCCCTACGGGGCGTGATGCTCGAGGGTCGCTCGCTCGGGGGTTGCTGGGAGGATGTGGCCCTTGTGAGCGGTTGGGGGCTGGTGTCGTTTGCCGTGGCGCTCCGCTTTTTTCGCTGGCACTGACACAAACGCAACCGAACCATAGCCCTGATCTGCAAGAGCGGGTATGCTCTGCACATTGACCGATCCATTACCGTTTTTTCTTGGAGTAGACTTTTCATGGCTGACGAAACCCGTCCGGCGACCCGTCCCGCAAGCGACCAGCAAATCCAGGTGCCGGTTGACGAGTCGCACATTCTTGCCACGTACGCAAATTTCTGCCGCGTGACAGGCACCCCCGAAGAGTTGATCGTGGACTTCGGCCTCAATAAGCAGGTGGCGGGCACATCACCCGAAACCATTCAGCTCACGCAGCGAATCATCGTCAACTTTTTCACAGCCAAGCGGCTGGCCTATGCCCTGCAGATGGCTGTGCAACGCCACGAGCAAGCATTCGGTAATCTCGAAACCGACGTGCAACGCCGCGTGGTGCAACAACAGCCCCCCAAGGCCTGATTGACCGTTCGCACGCCACGCCACCATAGCCGGCATTGTTTTCTCCATTTTGTGGTGGGCTTTGCTCTGTTGAGAAGGAGTCTTTTGTGAGTACCGTCGATCCTTATTCGGTCGAGGAGGCGCGGCAGCAGATCCGCGCACTCGTCGCGGAAATCGAACAACTTTCCCGCAGTGACATGGCGGAGACCGATTTTTTTCGCAGCCTGCTCGACCGCGTGCTCGAGGCGATGGGGGCGGTGGCGGGATTGGTGTGGCTCGTCGGCGAGCAGGGCAAGGTGGAGCCGATTTGCCACGCGGGCATGCACTCGATTGGGATGTCTGATAGTCCTGAATCGCAGGCAGTGCACGGAAAACTGGTGCAATCGTTGCTTGCTTCAACAACGAGTTTGCTGGTGCCACCGCGGGCCGATCTCACCAGCCCCGACGGCAATCTGCTGGCGTCCAATCCGACAGATCTGCTCGTCGTTGCGGCACCGATCAGTCGGGTGGGTGTGCCTGCCGGTTTGCTGGAGGTGTTTCATCAGCCCAATCAGCCCGAAGTGGAACGCGGCTACCAGATGTTTTTGGAGCAGGTGTCGGCGGTGGCTGGCGGTTATCTTGAACGCCGGCAACTGCGCACGCTCGATGCCCAGCAAACAACGCTTGCGCAGGTCGATCGCTTCAGCCGCGCGGTACACGAAACGCTCGACCCGATAGCCACGGCATTTGTGCTGGCCAACGAGGCGCGACGCATCATCGGCTGCGACCGCGTCAGCGTGCTTGTCAAACGGCGACGGCAGCTTCGTCTTGAGGCGGTGAGCGGTCAGGAGTCGATTGAACGGCGGGCTTCGGCGGTGCAGGCAATCGAAACCCTCGTCCGCGTGGTGGCCAAAGCGGGAGAGCCCTTGTGGCACCCCGATACAAACCGCGAACTGCCGCCGCAGATCGAGGAAGAACTGGAGCATTACCTCGACGAGTCGCACGCAACGGCCGTGGCAATCATTCCTCTGGAGCGGCCACGGCCTACGCCGGTTGTGAAGCCTGGAGGCGTCGACGCGGTGGCGGTGGCCAAGGCAGAGGCTGCGCCCAAGGAGGCTCCCGAGCCGATCGCGGCATTGGTTGTCGAGTGGTTTTCCTCGAGCACATTCGATGACGGCCGGCGTGCGCGAGTGGCTCTGGTTGCCGAGCATGGCAAGGTGGCGTTAGCCAATGCGCTCTCGCATACCAATCTGCCGCTGTATCCTCTGCTGCATCTGTTGGGAAAGTCGCGATTTTTGACAACGGCTCGCAATCTGCCGCGCACCGTGCTGGTAACGCTTGCCATCGTTGGATCGATTGCCGCACTCATCTTCGTTCCGGCCGAATTTCGTCTGGAGGGGAAGGGCACGCTCGAGCCAGTGCACAGCCGCGAAGTATTTGCCGGCACAGACGGCGTGGTGGAAACGCTCGAGCCGGGCTTAGAGCACGGAGCCATGGTAAAAAAAGGCCAGCTTCTCGCCACCTTGCGCAACATCGATCTAGACGTCGCCCTCGCCGACATTCTGGGCCGCAAAGCCTCAAGCGAGGAGCAGCTTTTCTCTACGCGGCGGGCACTGCTGCAAGACAACAAAATCTCGGCTGATGAAAAAACGCGCATGGCGGGCCGGGCCGCGCAGTTGCAGCGGGAGATTGAAAGTCTTGAAGAGCAAAAAAAACTTTACGATGCAAAGAAGGAAGACCTCAAAATCCGCAGCCCGATTGATGGCGTAATCGTGACGTGGCAGGTGCGCGATAGGCTCATTCTGCGGCCGGTGGAAAAGGGGCAGTCGCTGATGAGCGTGGCCGACAAAACGGGGCCGTGGGAACTGGAAGTGCACATGCCCGACGACCGGCTGGGCCACATCAATCGCGCGGTGCTGGCGGCCCAGAAAAATGGTCGAGCATTGGACGTCGACTATATCTTGGCCACCGATCCCGGCACGCGGCACCACGGCACCATCAAGGAGATTCACGAGCAGGCCGAGGTGCACGGTGAGGCTGGCAACACGGTGCTGGTGCGAATCACGATTGATCCTTCGCGTCACGATAAGGAGGAACTCGGCGCCGGGGCCACGGTTACCTCCCGGATTGCCTGCGGCAAGCGGCCGCTGGGTTATGTCTGGTTTCACGATGTGCTAGCGTTCATTCAGTCGCAGATTCTCTTTCGGATGTGGTGATTCTTCCGATGGCATGTGGGAAAGGAACAGCATTCATGACGCTTGTTTGGCAGCGAATAACGCTGGTAATGGCCGTGGCGATCTCGTGGGCATCCGCTTCTGGGCACCCGCTAGAGGCTGCTGATTCGGAGGGCAGCGAACCCTTGCTCCTCCGCTGCCTGGTGTCGCTGGTGGAGGAGGCGAAGGTGCCGGCGCGGGAGGGTGGTGTGCTGGTAGAGGTTTTTATTCGCGAGGGCGACAGCGTCAGTAAAGAGGAGCGCATTGCCAGAATCGACGACAGTCAACCACAGGCCGAAAAAAGAAAAGCCACAGCCGAGCACGATCAGGCAATCGCTAAAGCCCAGAGCGATGTGGACGTGCGGTATGCAGAGGCGGCCGAAAAAGTTGCCGAGGCGGAATCGAAGAAAGCGCTTGATTCCCACGGTAAGGTGCCCGGCAGCGTGACGGAAGTTGAGCGCGACAGACTCTCGCTGAACGAGAAAAAAGCCGAACTGCAGATCGAGCAGGCCCAACTCGAGCGACAGATATCGAAATTAACCGCTGATGCCAAAGAGGCCGAGGTCGGGGCAGTCGAGAATGCAATCGAGCGCAGGCTGATCAAATCGCCATTGGATGGCGTGGTGGTGCAGGTCTTTCCACACCAAGGGGAATGGATGCAGCCGGGCGATCCGCTGGCACGCGTTGTGCGCATCGACAAGATGCGCGTCGAAGGCTACGTCGATTCTGCCCGCTGGGATCCCGATGCTGTGCGGGATCGTCCGGTGACGGTGGTCGTGCTGTTTGCCGACAAGCGTGAGGAATCGTTCACAGGACGCATTGTCTTCACCAGCCCAATCGTGGAAAGCGGTGGCGACTACCGCGTCTGGGCCGAAGTAGAAAATCGGCAGGTGAGCAACGCCTCTCAGCAGTGGCTTTTACGAGCCGGCCAAACGGCATCCATGACCATCCACTCCCAAAAAAAACCGTTAGCACCGGTCGGCAAATAGACGTTTGGCTGCAGGCTCCGGCTGCAGGCTCCGGCTGCAGGCTCCGGCTGCAGGCACCCGGGCCGCTGGTGGGTGTGGTGTTTGGTAGTGAAGATTGAGAGAAGATTGAGAAGATAGGCCCATGCCAACTGCCGCCGATGCCTTTCGTTCCAGCACAACTCGCGCCGTCAGCCTGCGCCGCCGCGGCGACTTGATTACCAACCGGCAGGTTTATCAGGGGCAGGCGTGGTGGGTCGTCAAAGACCCAATCTCGCTCTCCTACTTCCGCTTCCGACCGGAAGAATACGCGTTGCTCGACATGCTCGACGGCACAACCAGCCTCGATGCGCTCAAGGAGCAGTTTGAAGCCAAATTTCGGCCGCGACGGATCACGCCCGAGGAGCTTTCGCGCTTCATCGGCACGCTGCATCGCAGCGGATTGGTGATCGGCGACCGACCGGGGCAGGGGCCGCAACTCTTTGAGCGTCGCCGGCAGCGGATCTGGAAGCAGTGGATGGCTTGGCTTTCAAACATCATGTCGCTGCGATTTCGCGGCATCGATCCCGACTGGCTGCTCAAGCGGCTGGACCCCTGGCTGGGCTGGCTCTTCTCACCGCCGGCGATCGTGGCGGCGATGGTATTTGTGATGAGTGCGCTCTTGTTGGTGCTGGTAAACTTTGCCACGTTTCGCTCAAAACTGCCGGAGTTTCAACAGTTCTTTGCTTCGGGCAATTGGCTCTATCTGGCCGTGGCGTTGGGCGTGACAAAGGTGCTCCATGAATTCGGCCACGGCCTTTCCTGCAAGCACTACGGCGGGGAGTGTCACGAGATGGGAATGATGCTCCTGGTGTTCACGCCCTGTCTGTACTGCGATGTAACCGATAGCTGGATGCTACCGAGCAAGTGGAAGCGGGCAGCGATTGGTGCAGCGGGGATGTATGTCGAGGTGATCATCGCCTCGATGGCCACGTTTTTGTGGTGGAATTCCCATCCCGGTATCTTCAACCAACTCTGCCTCGACGTGATGTTTGTATCGAGCGTGTCCACCATTCTCTTCAACGCCAATCCGCTTTTGCGCTACGACGGCTATTACATTCTTTCCGACATTTTGGAAATCCCCAACCTGCGGCAGAAGGCGACCACCATTCTGGGGCGGCTCGCCAGCCTCGGATGTTTGGGCATCAAACAGCCCGAAGACCCGTTTCTCCCCCAGCGAAAGCTCGCGCTGTTTGCGCTCTATGCGGTGGCGTCCAGCGCCTATGGCTGGGTGGTGTCGCTGTCGATTTTTCTATTTGTCTGGAGCGTGTTCAAACCGTATCGGTTGCAGGTGCTGGGCCAGATACTGGCGGCTGCGGCGCTGTGGGGCTTGGTGATTCGGCCCTTGCAGGGGATCATAAAATTCCTCAATGTTCCCGGGAGACGCGATGAAGTGAAATCCCTCAATGTCATGCTGGCTTCGACGTCGGCGGCCGTGCTGTTGGCGGCGGTTGCGTTGATTCCGTTGCCGCACCGCGTGTGGTGTGCAGCAGAACTGCGTCCCCTCGGTGAGGAAATGGTCTATGTAACCGTGCCCGGAAAGCTCGAAGAATTATTGGTGACTCCCGGCATGCGGGTGCAAAAGGGAGACACGCTGGCTCGACTCTCAAACATCGATCTGGATCTCAACATTGCCGATTTAGAGGGCAAATCCGCGCAGTCGCGATCCCGACTCAATAGTTTGCAACGCGAACGGTTCACCGATCCAGCCGCCGGCTTGGAGATTTCAACAGTGCAGGAATCGCTCAAAAGCACCGAGGATCAGCTTGAGCAAAAGCATAAGAATCGGGACGAGTTGCTGCTGCTGGCCCCCAACGACGGGATTATCTTGCCCGCCAATAGCATCGTGACCCGGCCGGATGGATCGGGCAAGCTGCCCACGTGGACGGGCAACGCCCTCGATAAAAAAAATCTCGGCTGCACATTCATGCAAGGCACGATTCTCTGTCTGGTGGGGGCGCCGGAGAAGTTTGAGGCCGCGATGATCGTCGACCAATCGGAGATGGAGTTTATTGCGAAAGGCCAGAGGATCGATCTCAAGCTCAATGCGTTTCCGTGGCAAACGTTCACCGGCACGGTCGACGTGATTGCTGAAACGCACATTGAGTCTGGCTCAGAGCGGCAGAGCGTCAAGGCCGGTGGTCAGGTGCCAACACGAACGGATGAAGACGGCCGCGAAATTCCCATCTCCACCAGCTACGAAGCCATGATGACGCTTGCCGACACCGATGCGGTGCTCACGCCGGGCATGCGTGGCACCGCCCGCATTCAGGTCGGCAGCCGCACAGTGGGCCAGTGGCTGCTGCGACTGCTATGGCAGACGTTTAATTTCAAGATGTAATCGCCGCCTCGTTCGCCGCCCAGCAGGCTTTTGCCCTATGCCCACGCTCGATCGGCTCACGATTTATCCCGTTAAAAGCCTCGACGGCGTCTGTGTGCCCGAGGCTTTCCTACTGCCGTCGGGGGCGCTTGAAAACGACCGTCGCTGGCGGCTAGTCGATCTGGAGGGCAGGGTGATCCATGCCAAACGCACGCCGCTATTGCATCCGATTCGCGCGGAGTTTGCCCTCGACCAACGGCTCGTCACGCTTTCGATCGACCCCGTTGCGGTGCAGGCTGCGGCTTTGCCAAACGGCGATCGCTTACGGGTTCTTGCCCCCGAATCGTTTCACCT
>CAMBUD010000109.1 GCA_945871035.1 Planctomicrobium piriforme
GGTGCATGGTTGTGGTCTGCAGTGCTGACAACAACGGCGTCTACTTTGCCAACTTCAGCACCGAGCAGTTCGCGGTAGTCGTTGTAGAAGCGGGCCTCAGGAAACCGCTGCTTTGCCCGCTCAAGGTAAGTGTCATCGATGTCACAAACCGCTACGACCGCTTGGTTGGCCACATCATCCACATTGTTGCCACCACGATTGGCCGTGCCGATGCAGGCGATTTGGAGTTTATCGTTGGCGGCCAGCGACTGTCGTGGTGCCAGACTGCTCCAGACTCCTGCGGCCAGTCCGGCGCCACTGGCTGTGAGGGTCTTCAGAACCTGTCGTCGTGAATAGTGTTTGTGCGCGCGCATTGAATAGGCTCCTAAGGGCACCTCAATAGAGTCGGTGGCGAAGCACTACTCTTACTACATTTTCCAATATCCAACAAATGAATCCTTGGACAGCCCCTCCCTGTTTGCGTTAGAATCCTGCTGATTTCCGACTTGCCCAACCCTCCCCTCAACTAAAGTCGCAGAACACAACACCATGCGTTGCGATTCCTCCTTTTATGGAGCTGCCATTGTTTTGGCAGCGTTGCAAGCGGGGCAATGTGCAGCAGAACCAAACGATGCGACAGCCGCTGCATCCCTCGTTGCAGCAGGCGCCCTGATCCAAACAGATGCAGATGGATTTGTCCGCGAGGTTCGCTTCCCAGCCGCTCCTGCCAACACGGCAACAGCGAGCAATCTCCAACTGCTCGCCGATTTGCCGCGTGTGCGAAGCGTTGTGCTTGCCGGCAGTGGTACGACTGACGCAGAGCTTGAAATCATTAGCCAGATCGGCACGCTTCGCAATCTCGATCTCCGTGAATGCCCGCTGACCAACGCAGCGCTTTCTCACGTGGCTTTACTGTCCAACCTTGAAGCGTTGCGGTTTTCCGGAAAGTCGGGTGCGACTACCATCGACGACGCTGGTATGCAGCAGATCGCTAAGCTTAAAAAGCTCCGTGTCTTGATGCTCGATTATCTGTGGGTCAGTGAGGTGGGGATTGCGAAGCTTGTCGGCCTTGAACAACTCGAGGAGCTGACCCTTGCACAAACACTCATCAACGATGACTGCATGGCATTGATTGCCCGCTTTCCACAGTTGCGAAAATTAAGGCTGGCACGTACCGGCATCTCAGCCAGTGGGTTGTCGCAGATAGTCGCCATGCACCGACTCGAAGACCTCGATCTCAGTGAGGCTGCACAGATCAGCGACAAAGCATTGGCACACGTTGGCCGCATGCGGGAACTCAAGAGACTCAATTTATGGCGGGTGCCGGTCGGTGACGCCGGCGCATCGCAGTTGGCCGGGCTGGCGAATCTGGAATGGCTCAACCTCGATAACACGACCATTGGCGATAAAGGTCTGGCCGTTGTGGGTGGCTTAAAAAAGCTGACATTCCTCCACCTGGGTTCAACAGCGGTCTCCGATGCAGGGCTCGCCTCTTTGGCTGAGTTAACCGCGTTAAAGGAGCTCGTGCTCACGCGCACTGCCGTCAGCGCTGCCGCAGCTGCGCAGCTTGCCAAGCAGTTGCCGCAGGCACAGATTCGTCTGGATTTTGTGGCGGGGCAATAGATCGCCGTATCCGTGTCCTCGAAGCTCAGAAACCTTTAGAAGAGAAACCCCATGCAATTCGGTTTTGTTTCGGCCATTTTTCCAGAGCTTTCTTTCAACGAGATTCTTTCCGTTGCAAGCAGGGAAGGTTTTGACACCGTTGAGATCATGTGTTGGCCCGTGGGGGCTGCTGATCGCAAATATGCCGGCGTGACACACATCGATGCCAATAACCTCACGCAAACAAAAGCCGAGGACATCCGCGCCGAGTGTCAGGCTCTCAAGGTAGGCATCAGCGGGCTGGGTTATTATCCAAACACACTCGACCCTGACCCAAAAGTTTCACAAGTGGCCGTGGACCACTTCAAGAAAGTCATTGCTGCAGCAGCGCTGTTGGGGCTCACGAACGTCAACGGGTTTGTCGGTCGCGACTGGACAAAAACAGTGGATGAAAACTGGCCGAGATTCTTGGAAGTCTGGAAGCCAATCGTGAGGTGTGCCGAGGAGCATAATGTGCGCATTGGCATTGAAAACTGCCCCATGCTTTTTACTCGGGACGAGTGGCCAGGTGGAAAAAACCTGCTCTCGAGTCCTGCCATCTGGCGACGGGCTTTTGCCGATATCCCTTCCCCCTGCTTTGGCCTCAACTACGATCCCTCGCATCTTATTCTGCAAGACATCGATTCGTGTGCCCCGCTGCTAGAGTTTAAGGACAAACTCTTTCACCTGCATGCCAAGGACGTGAAGATCGATCGGGCTGCGCTCAATGAGTATGGACGCTTTGACTTCCCTCTCCGTTGGCACCAACCCTGCATTCCCGGTTCCGGATCAATCGATTGGAGACTGTTTTTCAGCACGCTGGCCAGCAGTGGCTATGCGGGTCCGGTCTGCATTGAGGTCGAAGATGATACCTTTGGCAAGAGCTTTGCCGGGCGCTTACAGGCCTTACAAGCTGCGCGCACAGTCTTAGCGCCATTCTTTGTTTGATTCCACCAGACCCTTTCACCAGAATCTAGAGGAGTTTTGAAGATGCTCTGCAAGAAAAGATTTGTAGCCCTATCCGCACTCGGTCTGCTGATACTAGGAGGATCGGTGGCACGGGCGGAGGTTCGCCTGCCAAAAATCTTCACCGATAACATGATGTTCCAGCGTGACCAAACTATTCGGGTGTGGGGCTGGGCCGAAGCGGGCGAAGAGGTGCACGTAACACTTGCCAGCGGCAAAGCCGACACCAAGGCCGATGAGAAGGGACAGTGGGCGATTGAATTACCAGCGCTAAAAGCAGGAGAAAATCTGGAGCTGTCTATCGCCGGCAAAAACACTATCGTTCTCAAGAACGTGATCATGGGGGATATCTGGCTCTGTTCTGGCCAATCAAATATGGAGTGGGGCCTAGGGCAGAGCAACGCAGCCGATGACATTCAGACGGCCGACTTTCCTAAGATTCGTCGCATCAAATTCAATCACGTGCAATCAGGCAACCCAGAGCAAGACGCTCCTGCCGCGACACCGTGGCAGATGTGCACACCGCAAACCGCTGGCGGCTTTACGGCTGTCGGATTTTATTTTGCCCGCGATGTGCAGGCCAAAACAGGCATCCCGATCGGGCTGCTCGATGACAGTTGGGGTGGCAGCAAGATTGAGCCGTGGATTGCGTCTGCCGGTATCGAATTGGTGCCCGAGTTGAGTGGGGCACAGGGGGGCAATGGCTGGTCTGGAATGTACAACGCCATGATTCATCCGCTCACGCGCTTCCCGATTAAGGGAGTGCTTTGGTATCAGGGTGAATCCAATGGGGGCGAAGGGGAAAGCTATTACCACAAAATGTCGGCCCTTGTGCTCGGCTGGAGAAAGGTTTGGCAGCAAAACGAGATGCCCTTCTATTTCGTACAGCTGGCGAATTTTCAAGGGGCCAATGACAACCCAGCCGGTGGCGATGGCTGGTCGAAGCTGCGCGAAGCACAAACCAAAGCGCTGCTGATTCCCAACACAGGCATGGCTGTCATCATCGATACAGTGCCTCTCAACGAGGCGGGTGACATCCATCCCAAGAATAAATTTGACGTTGGCAGCCGATTGGCCCGCTGGTCGCTCAGTCGTGACTACGGCCAGAAAGACATGGTTGTTTCGGGCCCGCTCTATAAGTCGCTGCAGGTCGACGGGAGCAAAGTGCGGCTCGCGTTCGACCACATCGGATCGGGTCTCATCGTCGGCGCAAAGCAGGGGCGTGCGGCGGCTGTGGAAGACAAGGAGGGCAAGCTCAAGCGATTCGCCATTGCCGGTGCCGATAAAAAGTGGTTCTGGGCCGAGGCGTTGATCGAAAAAGATACGGTTGTTTTATCGTCCGCAGAGGTTTTAGAGCCGGTGGCCGTGCGTTACGCGTATGCGATGAATCCAGACGGCGCAAATCTCTACAACCGCGAGGGATTGCCGGCGTCACCTTTTCGCACAGACACATGGTGAGCCAGGCCAGCTAGGCACCGCTCCACGAAGGCTGCCATCAATCCGTTATTCTGAGATCACTCGGCAAACGTACATCCGGGTGGCCGCAGAGGAAGAGAAATGATTCAGAGGACAGATTCTCTAGCCCCATCAGGGCCAGTATGGATGCATGCCGCGACAGAGCCTTGGCCGCCACAGGCGTGAGTGTTGTCAGACCGTTTAAAAACAAGGGCCCCTGAACCTTTGCCAGTAATCCGGCTGTTTCGTCGGAGAGCGTGGCCAGGCTGCTGAGAATCAGTGCCCCCTTCAGCGGCGCGAGTTCTGCGGCCGTGGCTGGCGAAAGAGTGGTGAGGCCGTTGAGAAAGAGCATCTCACTGCGCTGTGAGATCGCCTTGGCTGCCACGGGCGTGAGCGCGGTCAGGCCGCTTAGAAATAACGGTCCTTTGAGCTGCGATAACCCGACAACCGATTCAGGCGGGAGCACGGTCAAGCCGCTGAGAAAGAGGACACCGCCGTCAAGTTGTTGCAACGCGTTAGCGGCCTCGCTGGAGAGTGTGGATGGACCGCTTTGAAACAGTGGCCCCTTGAGCTTGGCTAGCGAATCAACAGATTCATTGGAAAACAGGGAAAGCCCGCTGAGAAAACGTGGTCCCCTGAGTTGGCTCAGCGCCCAAGTCGCTTCGTCCGAAAGTGTGTTGAGGCCATTGATCAAGAGCACACCGCCCGATAGCTGTGTCAGCGCGCCGGCTGCCTCGGGGGAGAGTTTTGTTTGGCCACTAAGAAACAAAGGGCCTGTAAAGCCAGATAGTACTTTGGCTGCATCGGGCGTGAGCGTCGTCAAGCCGCCCAGAAAAAGAGAACCTTTGAAAGGGATCAGGGCTTGAGCTGTTTCTGCGGACAGCGTGGTCAGTCCATTGAGAAACAGCGGGCCATCGTGCTGCGACAACGACGCGGCGGCGTCATTTGAGAGCGTCGTGAGCCCACCTAAAAAGAGTGGACCCTTCAGCCGGGCAAGAGCCTTGACGGCATTGTCGTCAACGGTGGTCAAACCTTCGAGCGATAAGCCGCCGGCGTGCAGCGACAAAGCCGTGGCCGCTTCCACCGAGAGCGTGGATAACCCGTCAAGAAAAAGGGTGCCGGTATGCCGCGCAAGCGCTGTCGCCTCTGCCTGCGCAAGCGTGCTGAGGCCTGGAAGATGCAGGTCATTTTTATGAAGCGCTAATGCCTTAGCAGCTTCGGGTGTGATTGTTGTCAGGCTGCCAAGTGACAATGCACCGTTGTGCTGCGATAGTACCCGAGCCGTGTCATCGGTGATCACGGCAAGACTGCTCAGCGAAAGCGGGCCCGATCTTTTCACCAAAACGGCAGCCTGGTCCGCAGACAGCTTTTTGATTTTATCAAGGTTTTGGGCGGCTATCGGTTGAGCGAGAGCCACCGTCACAAAGAGCACAACTAACGGGAGGCCTTTTTGCATCGATCGTTCCATATTCAATAGCATTGCGGGAAAAAAACAGCGCACGTTGCACCGCCATTAAGAAGTAGTATATGTTGCCAGCCGCGTTAAAGTTTTACTATAAAAAACTAAGGATTTTTTCATGTGCAAGAATCTGTCGATGGCCCTGCTCATCGCTGCTGGAGCGGCTGTTGCATCGGTAGCCTATGCCGACCCGGCCATTCAGGCTGGAGAACAGATTGTTGCCATCGGCGACTCCATTACGCAGGCAGGTGGGTATTTAAGAAATATCGATACGGTATTTGCCAAGCAATACTCAGACCTCAAGATTCCAAAAGTCATCAATACCGGTATCAGCGGTCAAAAAGCCGAGGACCTTGTGGGTCGCTTTGAGCGGGATGTGGTGGCGAGAAAACCAGCCATCGTCACTATCGATATTGGAATCAACGACGTGTGGCACCGTCTGAATAATGCACCCGACGAGAATGTGCTGCAGGCTTACAAAGCCAATGTCGGCAAAATGGTTGAAGCCGCGCAAGCTGCCGGCATTCGCGTGGTGCTCTGCACGCCGACGGTCATCAACGAAGACGTTCAGTCGGAGGGCAATAAGCGATTGAAGCTCTACTGTGACGCTATCAAACAACTTGCCGTTGAAAAGAAATGTTTGCTGGCCGATCTGCACGGAGCTTTTCTTCAGGCAATCGCCAAAAAGCCAGCCGAACTCAAGGGCAATAGCCTCACTAGCGACGGTGTCCACATGAATGCTGCAGGCGATTGGTTGATGGCCGAGGGCATTCTGCTTGCACTGGGAATCCCAGCCGAAAAGATCGAAGCTGCCAAGCAGTGAGAACTGCCCAGCAGCAGGATATTCTGCAACCGCTTGGCCGGCGAGTGTCTTTGACCGAATGCTCGGATGCCCGACGTTAAGCGTGCGATCAGACTGTTTGAGAGTCGCTTTCAAGCCATTCGGTTCGAGTCATCGGTTAGAGATTGCATTTGACTTTGGGGTCGCACCGGCTCTGGGGCGGCAAAAGTCGTCTCGCTTGGGCCGCGACGGCCCAAGGCTCGTCGAGCGTTTGCCGACCCCTTCGCCTCCCTTTTTCAGTTTGTCTGTGTCGCCACTACAGCTATCCGAGAGGCGCTCGCGTCGTCGGTTCTAGCCCTCGGTTAGAGATCGCATTTGACTTTGGAGTTGCGCCGGCTCTGGGGCGACAAAAGTCTCCTCGCTTGGGCCGCGACGGCCCAAGGCTCGTCGAGCGTTCGCCGACCCCTTCGCCTCCCTTCTCAGTTTGCCTGTGACGCCACTACAGCTATCCGAGAGGCGCTCGCGTCGTCGGTTAGAGATTGCATTCGACTTTGGTGTCGCACCGGCTCTGGGGCGGCAAAAGTCTTCTCGCTTGGGCCGCGCCGGACTCGAGGCTCGTCGAGCGTTTGCCGACCCCTTCGCCTCCCTTTTTCAGTTTGTCTGTGTCGCCACTACAGCTATCCGAGAGGCGCTCGCGTCGTCGGTTCTAGCCCTCGGTTAGAGATCGCA
>CAMBUD010000110.1 GCA_945871035.1 Planctomicrobium piriforme
CCTCGCTGCCGTGACTGGCGGCGTGGTGTTTGCGGCAAACAATTTGTATGAGTGCAATCGCTGCAAACAGCAGTACCAAGGCAATTCTCCACCGGCGTTCGTCAAGTGCCCGTCGGGAGACGGCAAGCAGACTCATTGGTGGATTAAAAAATAGCCTTCTTTTGAACCGGTGTACCCCGAACACATGCGCGGGCTTCGAGACAACCAATCGCAGATATTTCAGTGGCTGTCTTTAGAAGATCGCACCCTCCTGCCCCCGCGGGTAGACTGCCCGCCGGGAGGAAGTGCCATGCGTGCTTGCTGCTATGGGGATGACGCTCCTGTGCCTTGTGAGCGGCTGCACGAAGGCTCCCAAGACGGTCACCAACTCGGGTGAAAAACGGGGACAGGTACAGTTTCCGCCGCGGAAACTGTACCTGTCCCCGTTTTTCTTAGACCAGCCACCAGCTGCCGGTCAGAAGCACAAAGACACCCAGCGCGAGGTTGGTGGCTGCGTGGGCGAGGATCGTGTCGATCGGGCGGCGGGTGGCTGCAGCAATGCCGCTGACAATTGCAAACCATCCCACAGCGGCAAACGCTTCCGCTGGGTGGGCGAGGATCGCGTACACAAGACAGATGCCGGCCGAGGCAAACGTAAGCGTGCCGAATGGCACCCGCCAAAATTCTTCCCGGATCACAGTGCGCATCAGAAAACCACGCAGGAAGACTTCCTCCACGATGGGGACGACAACCACCAGACCGATCGCCCGCACGCATAAAAATCCCCACGCGGCTGGTGAGTCGTTGCCAAAGTGGGCAAACGGGTTGAAAGCGCTGCGCTGGGCGAGAGTGCTCGTCCAGCCGGCGTCGCTTTGCAGACTGGCCAGTATCACCCACGGAAAAACCAGCACCAGTCCCAGCAGCGGCGGCCACCAACTCGGTCGGCCAAGCCATGCGACTAGCGACGGCCAGCACGTCGCCAAGACAATCAGCGTCACGGCCAGCCTGAGGGCATAGATCCACGGGTACGCCTCGTATGCAATGCCGAGCGTAGCGGCAATGCCACCGCCCGCAGGCGTTGGCTCTAGGCTGCCGAGCGTGAGAAAAATAATCATCGGCACAGTGCAAACCAGCCACGGATGCTCGGGGCCAGAAGGATTGGCGGCGGCAGTGGCGGCGGTGGGGTTCGGGAGGGGCATGGCAAGGAGATTTTTGTGAGGAATTTTGCGAGGCCCAGGACAACGATCGGAAGACGGGCATCGTTTTTGCCCGTGCCGGTAGCCGATTCCCGGTGAAAAGGGTTCGCCTGTCGCGTTTTTACTGGCAGGAGTATATTCCAAGGCCTACGTTTGAGTCCGATTCTTTCTTTCCCGCCTCAATTACCTGCCGACGCTATTCCCGTTCTCGTTCTCCCTGACCCCCCTTCCTCTTTAGGTGATTTGGTTCTATGGATCTCGCCAACCTTCGCAACATGGGCATTTCAGCCCACATCGACTCCGGTAAAACGACACTTTCTGAGCGGATTCTCTTTTACGCCGGACGCATCCATCGCATTCAGGAAGTCAAGGGCGGCGGCGACGGTGCCACCATGGATTACATGGATCTGGAACGCGAACGCGGCATCACCATTACCAGCGCTGCCACCAGTGTGAAATGGGGCGACTGCGACATCAACCTGATCGACACGCCCGGCCACGTGGATTTTACCGTCGAGGTGGAACGCAGCCTGCGCGTGCTCGATGGCGCCATTCTTGTGCTCTGTGCCGTGGGTGGCGTGCAGAGTCAGTCGATGACGGTCGACCGTCAGATGAAGCGTTACAAAGTTCCGCGTTTGGCGTTCATCAATAAGATGGATCGCACCGGCGCAAATTTTGTGCGAGTTGTCAAGCAACTCAAGGAAAAGCTCGGCTGCGATGCGATCCCAATGCAGATCCCAATCGGTAAGGAAGATAAGCTTGAAGGCGTGATCGATTTGGTTGCTATGCAGGCGATTTACTTTGACGGTGAGAACGGGGAAATCGTGCGACGAGACAGCATTCCTGCGGCGTTGCTGGTCGAAGCCACCGAGGCGCGGCATGCCATGCTTGAGGCGTTGGCCATGTATTCCGACACGCTGATGGAAAAACTTCTCAGCGAGGAGGCAGTGTCGCAGGACGAGATTCACGCGGTCGTGAAGCAGGCCGTGCAGAATCTCAACGCCACGCCGGTTTTCTGTGGATCGGCCTACAAGAATAAGGGTGTGCAGCCACTGCTCGACGCAGTGGTGCGCTATCTGCCAAGCCCACTGGAGCGGAAAATCTTTGCCAAGAAGTGGGATAAGCCTGACGAAGCATTCGACCTCGAGCCGGATGCTAAGCGGCCGCTGGTGGGAATGGCCTTTAAAATCGTCGACGATCCCTATGGCCAGTTGACGTTTATGCGTCTCTACCAAGGCACGATGTCAAAGGGCGAGGCCTACATCAATCAGCGCACCAGCCAGAAGCAGCGATTCAGTCGCATTGTAAAGATGCACGCCGACAAGCGCGAGGAAATCGACTCGGCTGAAGCTGGTGATATCGTGGCCGCCATGGGCGTTGATGCTGCCAGTGGCGACACCTACGCCTCGGAGCATAAATATTGCACGCTGGAAAATATGTTTGTGCCGGAGCCAGTTATCAAGATGGCGATCATACCGACCAACCGCGACGGCCTCGACCGGTTGAGCAAGGCCCTGCAGCGATTCTCGCGCGAGGATCCGACCTTTCGCGTTGCCACCGACGAAGAAACCGGCGAAACGCTCATTGCCGGCATGGGAGAGTTGCATCTGGATATATACGTCGAGCGCATCAAACGGGAATTTAAAGTGGAAGTTGAGGTTGGTGCACCAAAGGTAAGCTACCGAGAGGCACCGACTCGGGCCACGGAATACGAATACAAACACAAGAAGCAGACGGGCGGCTCTGGTCAGTTTGCCCACATCTGCGGTTCGCTGGAGCCACTGCCGGACGATTCGCCGGAAACATTTATTTTTGAGAATGCCGTCATCGGTGGTCGCGTGCCCAAGGAATATATCCCGTCGGTCGAAAAAGGCTTTCGTGCATCCCTCTCCAAGGGACCGATTGCAGGCTTTCCGATTGTGGGCGTGAAGGCTTCGCTCACCGATGGTTCGTATCACGACGTCGATTCTTCCGACATGGCTTTTCAGATCTGCGCCCGAGCTGGTTTTCGCGAGGCATTTCTCGCCACAAAGCCAGTGCTGCTCGAGCCGATCATGAAGATGGAGGTCGAGGTGCCAGCTGATTTTCAAGGGCCAGTCACCGGCGAACTCAACAAGCGTCGTGGACTCATTATCTCCACGGAAACAGTCGGCAACACCTCCACGATCATTGCTGAGGTGCCGTTGGCTGAAACGTTCGGTTATTCGACCGATCTGCGCAGCATGACGCAGGGGCAGGGCATCTTTACGATGGAATTTTCGAAGTATCGCCCAACGCCTGGCAACATCCAGCGAGAGATCGTTGAAGAAAAGCGAAAAGCAGATTTGGCAGCGGCGAAATAGAAAACGATTGGAGCGCACCGGCAGTTTGAGCGCATTGGTAGCCAGCACCGGAGCGACTGATTGACGGTTTAGAATCCAGCCGCGATCGCATCCCAGAGTTGGATGCGCGACTCGATGCACGCTCGGGCCGTTTGAGAGGCCTCTTCCCACTGTGTGGCATCTGCGCCACAGAGATTGCTGACAATGCGTCGGCAGATGGGCCCGTGCCGTTGGTCATCGTGGGTGATGTGCCGCTGCAGATAGTAGCGAAACGAACCCCAGGCGGCAGGATCGCGTGTGGCGAGCGAGCCGACAAGATTACGGAACATATCGGGGATCACATCTTCTCGTCCATAGGTGAAGGCCGCCAAGATTGCTAGGGTTGATCCCGAATGAATAATCTCAAAAGTATGTCGTACAAATGCAGCCGCCGCTGCCGGCGCTTGTGATTCCCCAAGCGCTGGCTCTAGTGAAACGCCTTTTTTGAGGGCCGACAGCAGTTGCTCGATTGGCTGCACACATGCGCCAGCCAGCCTCATGCTCTGCAGGTAGAGTTCGAAGTGTGAGGCGTAGCCGCCGCTAGGCAACGCGTCTGATTCTTCATCCAGCACGATTTCATTGATAAGCCTGCGTGCTTCTGGATCAGGCGTGGGCAACCACGGCAGGCTCGTGCAGGTCAAGCGTTGCTGCAAAGCCTTGAGCAAGCTCTGGAAATCCCAGACGGCCCACACGTGCCACTCCATAAACCGCTGCAGCCGTTCGGGCCGGTCGATGAGGGCATAGAGCGGGTGCTGGACCAGGCGATCGCGAGTAGTCCCCAGATCGATTGTGCAGGCGGCCAGGTTTGTGCAAGCGGTCACGTTTGTGCAGGTGGTCACTGGATCGGCGATGCGTTGAGGAAGATCGGCAGTCGTGTGAATCATAGGAGCTCTAGAAATTCTTGTAGGCAGTATAGAAAGGCATGTTGGAGCGATAAAGGCCGGCGGCAAGCAGTCTATTTTTGAGGCCGCATCGATTAGCATAGACAAGCGGCGGGCGCTGGGCCAAAAAAATGCTCAGCCGGAGAGAGAGAGGCTCAGGCGGCTGCAGGCAAGCAGGCGGCCAGGTTAAGGCGGGCGGTCGAGTTAAGGCAAATTGAGGCCACCGGTTGCGGTTGGACACCAGAGGACGTTGTGGAGCGCAGACACTCGCGGATCAATCTCGTCCGGAGAAAAATTTTCCACTCGCCCATCCACAAAAACCACATTGACCGTATTTGTGTGGCGTTTCGCTGCCACCTTTTCCAGCGTCGAGGCCCAGTTTAAGGGGTCGGGTGCTGTCGGGCCGACCACATCTGCCACGGGTTGGTAGTAATCCATAGCGAGCACTTTATTGGCATCGCCTGTGAGAAATTTGGATTGTTTGTTCAGACCGTAATTTGTCTCACAATTACTGCTGCTGCCCATGCCAAAAGGATTGGCGATTATCGAAAAACCTCGGTTGAGAGGATTTGCCAAAACCTCATTGTTTGGCCCACGAAACTCGTGATTGTAGCCATGCCCATTTTCTCCAGCCTCCGACATCTTAACGGTGCCGTCCGCTAAGGGCTCGATGTAAAAACAACCATCCCAAGGAGAACCAAAAGAATAGGCATCTTCAAAGAGAACAAAATAACTACCGGGAGGAGGGTTTGATATGCCGCAGAGCTGCGCACAATCGATCGGCCCATAAGGCCAATCTGCAATGGGTCGGCCGATTTTTGTCCACGGACCATCTTTGAGGGGAATGTAGACAGCGACGTTGGTAATGTAAACCGAATACGTTGCCACAAACTTCTCTCTGTCATCCGAGGATAGATAAAAAGTTTCTTCGCCCGGACAGCTGAGCGCGAGCTTATTATTTTCCATTTCTGGCAGCAGCGAACCCGTCCACCCGGCCGACGCAAGCCCCGCAGGAAATTTATACACATAGCTGGCGTGCGCAATGCCGATCTGTTTGAGGTTATTGGCGCAGAGCGTTCTCTTGGCTACAGATCGCAATCCCTGAACAGCCGGCAGCAGCAGAGCGAGCAGCAAGCCCAAAACAGCGACCACCACCAACAATTCAATCAGCGTGAAAGCCCGGCGCGCATCGCTTGCGAGCGCGTGCTTGTTGCCACTCAGTGGTGCGAATGTTTTAGGCATGAGACCCCCCCGACAATCCTTTATTGATACCAACTCTCAATTAATAGTAGCAAGATGTAGCCAATTAGGGAACACCGGGCGTTCGCCCGCCTCAGCGTTGCCTGCCCATGGCTTGCAGCTGCCTGCGGTACTGCTCGTCGAGTTCCTTGTATCGTGCGGCGGACTCGGGCAGTTCGTAATACACCACCCATTTGCTGTGGCGCTGCCTGCTTTCGGCCGTTTGATGACCCGTGTCGTGGAGCTTGAGACACCCGGGGCAGGTGGGCTCCGGCAGACCCCCGCGCCGCAGGGTTTCGGCAGCCCGGTCGGGCACAACATCAAACTGGAGTTGCCCCTGCTTGTTGACGTTCCAAAGGGGGTCGGGCCAAGTGAACAGAAACGGGCGGTCGGCGGAGCCCCGCTCACGGTTGGGACAGGCGGGAGCGGTGCACCTGTAGGCCCGGAAGGCGAGCTGCCGTGATCCCGGTACCACGATCACGTCACCGCGGGTTGCCGGCATGATCACCTCGCGACCGTCGGCCGTGAGGTACACTGCGGGCAGTGCCAGTTGCTCGGCCTCGATCTGCTCGAGTGTGACCGGGGTACGGCCCCAGCAGCCGGCCACCAATACCAGCAGGGCACAGACGATGCAACGAGTAGCGTGAATGGACAAGATCGATCTCACGTGGTCAGTCGGGGTCAGCGCACATGCTGCTCAGAGGGATGTTCCCAAGCGCGATCCCAGAATCTGACTCCCACTGGATCCATAGGTGGTTGTCGGTGGGTGGATTCTGCGTCAGGCTCACTTCAATGGGCACGCGCGACCCACCCTCCAGTTGGATTGTCCCGGCTGTGTTCCACATCGAGCTGCTCGGGCCGCCCGTCCAGCTATTATTGTTGTGCACGAGCTTGCCGTCGACGCGCATGCTCATCCCATCGTCATGACTAACCATGAACCGGTAGTTGCCCGTCGTTGGAATCGTCAGATACCCCGTGATCTTGGCCGTAAACGGACGATAGGGTTTGTTGTCCCAGAAGGGGTGGATGCCTTTCAGTTCCTGTTTCACGTCGCCATAGCCGACGTTCACGCCAAAGGGCAGATAGAGCGTCGAAATGGTCTGTGTCACGGGTGCGGTTGTGGCGTCAAAGGGGAGCGGCGTATACACCGCCTGCAATCCCTGCGTGAAGCATCCCCACTTCGAACCGAGCACCTGGCAGGGAAGCAGCGGCTCCCACAGTGCTTCGCAGATTCTCGCTCCCTCTAGGGGATCGTACGGGTTGATGTCGGATGGGCTGCGCAGCATCACCGAACCGTCGCACGA
>CAMBUD010000111.1 GCA_945871035.1 Planctomicrobium piriforme
AAGTACACAATCTGAAAACTCCAGATCAGTCCAGTCAACAATGCCGTTCCAATCAAATGCACGAGCAAAAGATCAACGCTAGAAAAAAAACGCTTTTGCATCGGCCTCAAACTCCTGTGTTCTGGTGCTCTGATTCAAGCGAGCGATTCAAGAAAATTGCCCGCCGTGGATGGCCCAGTCTAACGACACTTCCGCAATCGACCGTGGATCGCAGGTGGGTCGGGCAGACATCCGGCGGAGGACGCCCTCGAGAACCCTACGAAATCGCTGACAGGAATGCATTTGGACGCTTAATGATCTGCGGCGGAGTGCTTTTGAAACATTGCATGATTCCGATCGCCTCGCGACACCATATAGGCCAGCAAGTCGAGGATCTCATCTTCGTTCAGTGAGTTGATGAGCCCTGTCGGCATCATCGATGTCTTGGCAGGAAACTGTTCATCAATCTGCTTACGATCTACGTTTTCGAGCGCGTTTGGGTCGAGCATGTTCGTGTTGAGTGCAAACGAATCGCCGCGCGCGTTGACGATGCGGCCAGTGAGAATCCGTCCGTCGAGGGTGACAACCGTTACGGCAGCATACTGATCGCTCACGACTTTGCTTGGTTCGAGGATTGACTCGAGGATGTCTCTCAGACTGAACCGGCCGGCAAGGCTCGAGAGATCTGGCCCGATCGCGCCCCCTTCGTTATCGAAGCGGTGGCACGCAAAGCAATTGGCCGTGGCGAACATCTCACGACCGCGATCAAAACTGCGGCCAGTGAGACCAGGTTGCACAGCAGCCAGCAGCTCCTCCATCTTCCACTCCTTCACCAACCGACGCGGTATGGCTTCGATGAGCGTCGATGGGATTCCCGGCTTCGCTTCGAGAACGTCTTTGAACGCAACTTTCTCTTCATCGCTGAGCGTTGCAATAGCATCCTTCTTAATTCCTTCAACAAACAGTCCAAAGCTCGCACCGCCCTTGTAGTCTACTGCCTTCAAAAACCACTCGAAGTACGTTTTGCGCAGCGATGGAGTCCAGCCTTTTTTCAGCATGCGCAACGCTCGGGCGTACTCGATCTGCTCTTCTTGCGTCTGAGCTGATTCGAGTAAAGCCACCGTCTTCGCTGCTGCCGTCGACGCCTGCAGAAAAACCAGCAGGTTGCTCACTTCGGCATTGAGGCGTCGATCGGCAGTTGGATAGATTGCGTCGTAATTGGCAATCGTTCGGTTACGATCGGCCTCGCTGGGCGCGCCAAAGCGGTTGAAAAGCACGGCATAGACGCGAATGAAATCGAGCCTTTCGTCGGTACAGAGCTTACTCCAATCAATCTTGTCCAATGCAGCGTGAATGGCTGCTCCAAGCGTGGAGTCAGGGACAGGGTCGTTTTCCTTGCGATGAAATGGGTCGTTTGCCGACGATCGAACAAGGGCCAGCAACGCGGGCATCGCAGCCCGAGCGTTTGGCTCCTGCAATGCTCTCTCTTTCCATTCCTCAACCGGTTGGTGCTCCAGTGCGATTCGTGCCGCGTAGCGAATAGCCCGGTCGGCGTGCCCCAAAAAGTTCCACACCGCAGCAACGGCGCTAGGGTCGGGACGATGGAATGTCTCTAGCTTTCGCCGTAACACCCGAAGATCACTTCCGCTGTCGACTTCCATCGCTGTCGCCGCAGTCGATTCGTTGCCCGTATATGTGACGCGATACAGGCCCGACTGCGTCTTGCGACCACCGATGGCAAAGTAGAGTGCGCCATCGTGCGGGTTCACCACGATGTCGGTCAGCGGCAACGGCGACCCGGCCACGAACTCCTCGAGCTGCCCCGTGTACGACGCGCCGTCTGGCGTGAGGTGCAACGCATAGATCTTGCCGTAGCTCCAATCGCAGAGAAATAACGCGTCTTGGTACTTGGCTGGAAACGCGGTGCCGTAGCCGAACGTTATGCCGGTCGGAGAACCCGGGCCAACGTTCACCACAGCACCGACGCTGTCGAGATAATAGGTGGGCCACTTCCCGGCTCCGTTACGCCACCCGTACTCACCGCCGCTCACGACGTGGTTTACTCGCGTTGGTCGGTACCACGGCGTGTTCATGTCCCATTCCATATCAGAGTCGTAGGTGAAAAGTTCTCCAACACGATTGAACGCCGCGTCGTACTCGTTGCGAAATCCGTTGGCGATGAGTTCCCAACGCTTTCCGTCGGGATCAATGCGGTAGATACAACCACCAGGAGCCAACACATCCGACATGAAACCGCGGCCGTCGGGCATGCGAGGCAACAGATGATCTTCGCCGTAATGCAGCGGCACCCGGCTGTCGGCAAGTTCTGTTTGCTTGGTTTGATTACCAATGACGACGTACAGCGACTTACCGTCAGGAGCAAGGGCAACGGCGTGTGGGCCATGTTCGCCGCCCCCGATGAATGCACGGAGGCTTTCAACCCGATCGAGTTTATCGTCGGCATTGGTGTCGCGAACGCGGTAGAGGCCGTGCGGGTACTTGGTGGCTTTGTTCACGTTGACATACAGGCTGTCGAAAGCCCAAAGGAGTCCTTGAGCTTCGCCGATGTCGACGTCGATCGTTTCAATTGTCGGCGGCAAAGTCTTGTCGAGCGGCGGCAATGTGAGCCTATACAATCCACCATGTTGATCGCAGACAATCAATCGCCCTTTTGTGTCTAGGCACATACACACCCACGAACCTTCTTGATCTTTCGGAACCGCATAGAGCAACTCGACCCTGAAGCCCTTTGCTATTTTCATCTCAGCAACGGGCGTGGCCGTCGGCACTCGCAGCGCGGCAATGGCTGTGAAGGTTTGTTCGTTGATTTTCTTCCCCCACGGCCCACTGCCCAGCGGAGCTAGTATCTTCGCCGCAGGCCACGCGTGATCGTCGTAGCCGACCTGCATCCACGGGCCATCGGCGGGGCCGTGAACGGCGAGCCACGATTGGTCGGTGACGATCTTCTGAGGTGGTCCGTTGAACGATTCAATATCCATTTGAATGATAATGCCGCCTACTCCGGCGTCATTGCGCGTTTCAATCGCGATGACGTGCTGGCCCACGCCATCGGGCTGTTCTTTCGACGGCAGGAAATGACTCACGTCTTTGAACGTCGGCGTCGTCCACGAATCGCTGCTGAGAACCTCGCGGCCGTCGATAAAGACGTTCAGACCATCGTCACCGCAGATGAAGAGCTTGGCCGATTCGCAGCGGCGATCAATCGCGAACTGCTTCCGAAACCACACCCGCTCACGATCGGGTTGCGGGGCCGGCGTGGAAGCCCAAATCCAGTTGGGCTGCTCAACCGGACTCTGGGCAGACGCGACCTCACTGGATTGCGGCTTGGAGACGGCGAGTGAATCAGCAGATTTACTACAAGACGCAAAGGCGTAAGCGAGAAACCCGGTGAAAACGAACAATGATGCGAATCGGGAAGACGGCATGTCGTGCTCGGCGTGGCGGGACTCAATGGACTGCATACGCAGAAGGGAAAAGGACGAAAGCAATAAGCACGAACGCGTCGCTCGTTGTGCTCTTTCGGCGATACCCTGAAGGATACCTCATGAACGGCGATGATCAATCAGCGGTTAGCCCATTGATCGTTCAACAGGTGAGCAGTCCGTGGATAAAGTGCCGGTTGGGGACGCACGAGCGAAAACGGCCCCGACCATCGCCTAAACGTTTGGGGTGGCCTGAGTTGACCGATCGACCGCTACGTCCTTGCGACAGTGCCGTTGGCCCGCCTATCCTTATACGACTGGACTTCCGGCGCGATCGACGGCATGAGGCATGGGCCTCGCTTATGAGACCTCGCATACGCCAGTCGTGAAGCCCGATCGGTTTTTTACAAGTTCTTAGTTCATAAAACTCATTCTTCATAGAGAGGCCCAATGCAAACCACAATCCAAGCGAGGTCAACGGTTGATAGCGATGATCACAATGCTGAAGAAATAGCGTCGCCATGGATCCGACAGGCTCGACAGGCGATCTGTGAATCCGACACTGATTTTTTTCGCGTTTCGCCGCTGCGATACTGGGCCGATTTTCTTCTGAGCCTCACGGCCGGTTACATATCAGCCTCTATCTATCTTGTTTCGCCGCTTGGATCGTGGTGGCAGGTACTGGCTTTTTTCATGGCCGCTTTTTGGCTCTATCGCCTCGGGTCACTGATTCACGAAGTCTGCCACCTGGGACAGCATGAGATGCCGGTCTTTAAAGCCACTTGGAATCTGCTCGCCGGCGTGATGACGCTCACCCCGAGTCCATTTTTTACGCGACACCACCGCGACCATCACAGCCAGCGGATGTACAGCACGGCGGAAGATCCCGAATACATGGCAAACGTTATGGAGTCGGGAAACCTCCGTAGCATTATTTGCTACACGGCATTCGTGGCTGTATTTCCACTGTTGGTATTTCTGCGATTCCTGCTGGCGCCGCTGACATTTCTCCACCCAAAACTGCGCGATTGGACACTGCGACGAGCCTCATCGCTCACATTTAATAGACGGTATGAACGCACGATTACGCCGACTGACAGGCGGTCTATCATGGCAGTAGAGGGCCTTTGTTTTCTGCGAGCAATGCTCATTCCGCTGCTGATTGTTTTGGGTGTCAACCACTGGTCGCGCATCCCGATGCTCTATGCCTTGGCACTGGCCACCGTATTTCTCAATCAGATGCGGTTGCTGGCCGACCATCACCTCCATGGCGATGGCAGCCGAGTCGATTTTGAATCACACATCATCGATTCGTGCAATTACACGAGTAACGATCCGCTGACGCTCCTCTTCTTTCCGTTTTCAATTCGCTACCACGCGCTGCACCATCTTTTTCCATCGTTGCCTTATCACAATCTCAAGAAGGCACACGCCCACTTGGTCGCCATGCTGCCGAAGGACTCCCCCTATTTGTCGCTCGATCGACCGGGTTGGTGGAGCGTTGCCCGCCAGACGCTCTACGGACGAGCCGCTTATTCTGAACCGATTCGTGCCGCTTAAAGTTGACCTGCTCCCTTCACCCAATCGGTAGTTCTTCAACCGTCCAACGCTTGTGGAAGTGCCGTTCACCGGGCTATCCTTTCGCACCCGACTTCTCAGGTGTGACGCAGCACTGGCAAGATTGTTTCAGCTCGAATAATCGTTCGTCGTTTGAGCCACGTATTGGTCGAACGCCGTCCCTCTGAAAGTGCATCGTGATCATAAAAAGAACGTTCCCCTCTGTCTGGCGACCGGCATTTACTCTGTTCGCCATCATCCTGACGCTGACCTCACCGATTTCCATCGCGCGGGCACACCAGCCGGTAACGCTCCCCAAAACCGCGGAACTTGGTCCCCTCACCGATGCTGAGCGGACCGCATTCCTTGCCGAACTGAAACCGCTACAGGAACGCCTGACGGCGCTACGCGCCAGGGGGAATCTGAACTTGGATCGCTGGGCTGATGCCCAATTGTTTGTCAAAGCGGTCGTCTGGGCACTCGACTTTGGACCGATCTCCGATGCGAACGCGCGTGAACAGGTCCAAAAGGGACTGGGTCGCGCGAAACAACGAATCGACGCCCTCGCCGCAGGTCGATACCCGTGGGCAGAAAAACGGGGACGTAGCGTTCGCGGCTTTATTTCGGAAGTGGACAATTCGGTACAGCCTTATCATCTGATCGTCCCCTCGAGCTACGATCCGGCCAAACCAATGCGGCTGGATGTCGTCCTTCACGGCAGCACCGCAGCAACCGGGATTGGCGAACTTCGATTCATCAACGGCTTTGATGGAGGAGACGAAGAAGAGCCAACAGTTTTTGCAAACAACTTCATCGAACTGCGTCCCATGGGTCGACTCGGTGAAAACGCATACCGTTTCGAGGGTGAAACGGATATCGACGAAGCCATTGAGGCCGTCTGCCGCGATTATCAAATTGATCGCTCACGGATCGTGTTGCGTGGCAGTTCACTCGGAGGAGTCGGTGCATGGCAACTCGGCCTCAAGCGGCCGGATCGTTACGTCGCCGTCGGTCCCGCCGCAGGACCCGTCGATACATTTGTGTTCGCAAACTCGGCGTGGAAGCACTTCGTGCGTCTCGAACCGTTACCCTCGTGGCAGAAGACAATGCTGCACATGGTCGATGCAATCGATTACACCGCCAATGCCCGCATGGTGCCCGTGGTCGCAGCGATGGGTGACCAAGATCCGTACTATGATTCACACCAGTTGATCGAAAAGGAATTCGCGAAGGAAGGGATTCCGTTTGTCGGCCTAGTGGATGTCGGCGCCGGTCACGGGATTACGCCCACGGTGATGGAAGAACAACTGAGGTTATTGGGTGAATACGCCGCCAAGGGCCGTGACCCGTTTCCCAAACAGATCCACTTCGTCACCTGGACACTCAAATTCAGCCGCTGCAATTGGGTTGAGATTCTTGGTCTAAAGTCGCACTACGAGCGAGCCAAAATCGAAGCCCGCGTCGAAGCCGATGATTCGATCAACGTAACAGAACTCGTTAACATCACCCGCTTCGCAATCCATCCCCCCGCTCT
>CAMBUD010000112.1 GCA_945871035.1 Planctomicrobium piriforme
CGGAGAGTTTCGCAAGGTCGCTGCTCGCGTTTTTGAGGCTCACACGGTCGGGTTCCTCGCCCGGTTCCAGCCACACAAGTTGTCCGTCTCGAAAACGTGCCTGGCAGCCGCGCAGTTCAATCTGATGATTGGCAAGCGCCGCCGGATCGATTTCCAGCCTCACAATGCCATAGTTGCACGGATCGTCGGCCGTGCCCGAGAGCGCAAGACGCTCCGACCAGTGCCGCTCCAGCGATTGAAATTGGTGTGGCCGAAGGAACATTCCCTCCGACCAGTGAACGGGCAGATAACGCATGAATGGATCCGAGCGAAAGATGAGGACTTAGCACCTGCGACAAATAAATAAAACGACGCCCCTGCGAGATGGGCACGAGCCTTTTTATTTGAAGCCCTATCGTAGCAATCCCTTCCGAGTGGGTAAACTCTGGCCAAGAACTGATCTGTCCGACCCCCATTCGTTCATTTTTCACAGTGCAAAGGTCTGTCGCCGTGACACCATCCAATGCCGCGCCCGTTCGAACCGTTCGCTGGAAAGGAACATCCACCGATGCTAGTCCACAACGAAAATATCGGCGCATCGGGTTAATCCTCGGACTTATCCTTACTGCGGTTGTTCTTGTCAGCGTGATTGTCGCTCTGCTTCTGGCACCATTATTCACCTGGAAGACGGCGTTCGTTTCTCTCGTCATCGATCAGTACCGGATCGGTTCGCTCGCAGCAGTTCCGTTTGCCATTGAAGACAAGACCGCCTTGGCGGCGTCGCTGGCTCACTCGCTGCCAACCGATCAAACAACCGATTCAGTGCACTTAGTTGGTTTTGAAACATCCGCTGCCATTCGGGAGAAACTAGGCAATCGTCTTTTCAATCTTCCTTTACGATCGAAGGATGTATTGGTGGCCTACGTGCGAGCACAGTCGATGGTTGCTCCACCGTCGCTCGATGCAGACGGCATCGAACGCACCGACCCTCTCAACAATAAGGTCTGCCTGATTGCCAGTGACTTTCGAATCGAAGGGGATCGGCCTCGGGGCCTTGTGCCGATGCGAGAGCTTGTCGAGTCGATCGGTCGTGAATCGTCGACGACGACGTTAATCGCAATCGATTTCGGAGATCTTCGCTGGGATCCGCGCGCCGGCGTGATTGCAGGACTGGTTCCGAAGATGCTCGACGATGAATTTGCAGAGCCTCAAAGAAAAGCTACAGGTGCAAACTGGGTTGTTGGGTCTCACGATCTGTTTGAATATTCGGGAACCTATTTACCCGAGCGACGCACGTTCTTTGCCCGGTCGCTGGAACTCGGTCTTTCGGGAGCCGCCGACGCAGTTCCTTGGGGCGATGGGGATCTTTTGGTGGAACTCGACGAACTCCTCCGTTTTGTTTCCGCTTGGACAAGCCAGTGGGCTCGGCAGTCGAGTGGCGGTCGCAGTCTCCAAAACCCCGTGGTGTGGAAGCTCGGCGTAGGTCGCGTGCCGCTCTCCTCGGTGCCGCCAAATATTACGGTTGTGCGAGTGCCAACGGCAAAGAAAAAAGTTGCGAAAGACAAGCCTGCCTCAGAGAAGCCCAGTCAGGAAAAACAGGAGCCGACTGCCCCAGAAAAAAAAGCTGAGGCATCCTCTCCAGTAGCTCAGCCTGCGCCGGTGCCTCCGCAGAAGTCTCCGGCCGGTCCGTCGCAAAACCCTTTGCCAAAAAAATCGGCTGCCGTACCCGCCGCGAGCGACCGGCAGCCGGCTCTTTTTCAGCCGGCAAGCAAGACTTTGCGCTTGGATGCAACGAGGTTTTCCGCAGGGGTGGTTCTGACGGCCGCCGAAAAAGACGCTGCCAAGCCGGATGCCGGTCCTGCATTTCCAGCAACGGGAGAACCGCCCGCTGCTGCCGCAGCGTCTCCAACAGCGGCCCCGAGCACGGCCTCGCCACCTGCGGACGGCACACCACCGGCTGCCGCTGCGCCCGCACCAGCCGCTGTACCCGAAAAGCCGCCGGCAGCGATCCCTCCACCCCCACCCGAGCCCGAGGTGTTGCCGCCTAACCTTTGGCAACTGATCGAGCAACAAAACGCTCGTCGCAAACAGGCGCCAGCATTTGAAGTGCGACCAGCCTTAGTTGATTTCGCGCCGCACCTCTGGGCCGAGCTTGTGGCTTTGGCAGGCTCCGCACAACTCCAAGCTCTCCAAAATGATTCGGGCTCTTTGCGAACCAATGCTTTCCTCGATCAATTCACCGCCGATTTGGCGAATCTTTCGTCTCATTCGAATGCAGCCGAGGCGGTTGGGATTCGCTCGTCGCCGATTGTCTCTCTCCAGCAGACGCTCGCAAAAGCCGAGTCGAAAAATTTTTTTGAGGCCTGGGAAAATGCTCCTCCTCGATTTCGCAATGCAATTGCCGTGCGCAACGACGCCGTCGTCTCCTTGCTCGCCGCGGTCAATCTGAACGCCATCTTTGCGGGCGGCTCTGGCACGCTGCCGCTCGAACCCGCCACTCTTCGCACTGCCATCTCGCAGATTGCACGCTTGAGTTCAATCATCAATGGATTTCCCTCGATTTCTTCGTCGAATGACGAGCCGCTGCGGCTGGATCCTTTGGACGACGTTTCTCGAAGCGTTTCCTTACTTGTCGCACGACTCAATGAATTGGTCGACCTTTTGTTTGTCAACCTGCTCGACAGCGGAGCCATCAATCAATCCACCGTTTCGTATAGAGAGTGCTCCGCGGCCCTGACGCTTCCTTTTTTATCAATGCCTCGGCGGGATTCGCTTCTGGCGATGATCCGGCCGAGTGCGCAAGCGACTCTGTCTGGGGATCAATCATCAGGGACAGATGCTGGATCAAACGAAACGCCACCAGAAGACGAGTCCATGCTTTTGGCAGTTGGACGAGTGCCCTTCCCCTCCGAAACACCCATTCGCATTCAACGCATGGATCTCGAGAATATCGCAGTGCTTGTCGACAGCCTAGCGGCAATCGTGGATGCCGCCGGTATCCTCTCCGATTCAACGTCCCGCGCGCCGCCGGAGATGACCAAAACAGTCCGTGAAATTGCGGACGTTCGAAAGGCCTGCGAGTCGCTCGCCTCATTTACAAGTGACGAAAAAGTCGCCATCCAGCAAATCCTCCGGCTGGCAGCAAAGCTTTCTCAACTCTACTCAAAAGCTGCGTCTGAAGTGGATTCGACAACAATCAGTTCCGCTGGTTTCATGGAGACCGATCGTGGTGCGGCACTGCTTCGCATTCTCGACCCGCGTGATGCAGAGAATCTTTCCACCGTTGAAATTGCTTCCATTCCTCGCTGGGCAGGTGTGGATGCCGTTGGAATAGTCTTGCAGCCGATCGATGGCGTTGCTCTCGAATTTCAAAGGCCTACGCTAATCAGACTCGTTTTTGGTGATCGCGATAAAAAGCAGGTGCCCGTCAACGCAACGCTTCGTCTCCGTTACGATCCGGCCGACATGCAGGTGCGAGCAAGCGGCGGTGGCATACTCAATCCGAATCGAGGCAGCATTTTGTCTGATCTTCCGCTGCGGGCAGAGGGTCTGCGTCTGGAACTACTCGCAAACCGAAAAGCCTCTGAAACTGATCTCGATGGGCGGGTGCGTTTGCGAGCTCTTCTGGAGATTGGGGGGAGAACTGAGGAGGCTGAGCTGTATGTCAAGCTTCCGTCGGAGCGCACCGTCACCCTTTCGGTACGTCGCACTCCAGTCGCAAACGCGGCGACTGGCAACGGTTGGCTCCGCTCTCGCGTGTTAATGGACTCCGTTGCGTCAGATGCTCTGGTCCAATCAACGGTGCAACTGCCTTGCCTGCCGGGCCGAGTCACGGCGTGGGAGCTAGGACTCGAAAACGAAGCCCCTCTTCCCCGCACGGTATCAGTCGAGGTCTACTCCGTGGCGTCCAGCCAGAAAGCTGGAGCCCGAGAAAAGGATTGGAAAGAAGCAGCCGCACAAATTGTGGCTGGTACATCCACGCTTGCAAAGATGGCCGCAATTGCAAAAGTGGAACTACCAGTTTCACAATCGATAACATTTCTGCCACTTCCTCCCGAGGCAGTGGCCCCCGCGATCTTGCCGCTGCCTGCCCCAGCGGGCACTCCACCGGCTGCCGCCCCGCCCGCCCCTGCTCCCATTCCAATCGGACCTGATGTTGCAGTACTCGTACGAGAAATCACGGCCGGACAACCGGCACGGGCTTGGCTCACACGACTTTGTTTTGAAGTCGAGCATCCCCGAACGCTCCTTGTCCCAACGGCCATCTGGAACAGTCGCGAACGCACGATCACCGTCGAGGTGAGGGCCAGCGACGCTGCTGGAAAAGGGGTGGATTTGCCTCCGAATGGCATGCGGGTTTCAATGAAGCCGCTCTCCATTTTTCCGGTGATCGGCCGCCAGCCCATCGAGATGCGAAAAAGTGAGGCTCTCCTCACGCCGTCGCGTCCTGCCGATGTGTTGGTGGCATTCTGGAATGGTTCCGATCGATCGGGTCGGGCGTGGCTGGCCATTGATATTGATGGATATCCACGCGCAATGGTGATGGCCGTCGACTGTTCTCAAGCCACTGACGGCGAGCGGCAAGGCGCGCAGTATGACTGGCGCAATATCTCTTTTATCGATCCGATAGCGAAAGAAACTCTCGTCAAAGCCCCGGCTGCCACCGTTGGATTCCGTGTGGCAGTCGATGCACCTCCGGATTCGTTTCGAATGAAAAATGGTGTCGCCACAAGCACTGTATCGCTGAGCCTTCGCGAAGATCGCGGAGATCCAAACGCTTCTCGCGACGACCGTGTGGTCTGGAGTGCGGCGGCTGATCGACAGGTCGAATTCGTGCGAGACAAGCCGGTTGTTCCCGGAACGCTTGCGGTGATGACCACTGTGCAAGACTGGAAAATCAATACTTCCGGAGAAGGCTTTGAAAATATCGATATTCTTGCGCAGGCAAGGCTATCGATCCCTGGCGTTCAGCAGCCCTTGGCCGACCAACGCCAGATGGTGTTTGACGCCAGAGCCCCCGTGGTGGAGGCTCCCCCGAGCATGAATGTTTCGGTTGGCAAGCCGCTGGTGGTTCCCGTCCGCGTGATGGATGACCCTCGCGAGTCGTTTGCAGCGGCAGCCACAAAGCATCTGCCGGGAGTTTCAGGGGTCGATCGCGTTGAATGGGGAATCGATACCAAGGGCAATGGATCAGCGGAGGCGTGGCAACCGGCAGTCTCTTTAGGAGGCGGCGCGTACGAACTGCGTGTCGTCACAACGACGCTTCCGCCGGGCAAGCAAACGCTACTCCTTGTCCGGGCATTTGATCGAGCGGGGCTTTCGGATCCCCCGGATCGCGTCTGGTTGACTGCCGCCGCTGTGGTTGCCAGAAACTGCATCGAAGGCCGGGTTATTTTGAATGGGAAAGGAGAGGCGGGCGTTCTGGTCACGGCCGACGGCCCGAGCGCTCCAAAGCCCATCAAGACCGATAAAGAAGGGAAGTTCAAATTCTCTGACGTGGACGCCGGGGAATACAAACTGCAGGCAACCGGCCCAATTCGAAACCAAAATTATCGTTCTGAAATTGTGCCCGTCGTGGTGAGCCCACCGCCGGCACCACCGGCCAGTGCGCTCTTGCCACTGAAGTAATACGCTTTGGTATGGCCGTTACAAATCGTGCAGGTGGCGCCTGTGGATTTTTCGGCAAACTCCGCGAGACCGGTCTTCTTCTGTGTTCGGAGAAGTTTGCCCAGCGTATCCGACGATCACTCCCTAGAGTCTTCAAAAATGCTCAGGGAGGGGCTGTGGGATCTCAACTCAGACGGATCGTTCTCGGAACGCTTTTTGCGTTTTTTGCAACGACATTTGCGTCGTCTGCCACTGCGCAGACATCTACGGTCTGGAGCATGCTCGGGATTGGGGCCGATCAGCAATCCTCAGACCCTGCCATTCAAGCTGCAGCCAAGGCAAAAGCGGCAAAGCATAAAATCTGTAAGAAGAAAAAGGCCCTACAATATCTGGCTGGAATGGGCTGTACGCCAGAACATCCAGAAGTTGGGCCTGCACTCATCGCAGCCATGAGCGACCCCGATGAGCCGGTTCGATACGAGGCTGTAAAAGCTGTTTTGCAGACGGCGAGTTCCTGTCAATCCAATAAAGAAAAACGGGCATCGGCCAAGGCCAAAGGTTGCAGCGCGGCCTTGTGTGACCTCAAGAAAAAGATTGAAAAGAAATTCTGCGACTGCCTCGAGCGGTTGTGTGGCAAGTTGCCACCCAAAGAACACAAGAAGCTCAAGGACAAACTCAAACGCAATGAGTGCGAAAATGATCCAAAGGCCGACTGCCCAGGCGGGAATGGGCAAGGGCCATGCTGCAGCCCAGAAATGCGAGCCAAGCTCACTGAACTTGCCTACGGACGCGACGAAAAAGGCTGCTTTCTCGAAACCAGCACTCGTGTGCGCACCATGGCAGAACAGGCACTCAATGCCTGTCAGAGTTGTAGCGGTGGTGCGTGTAACGGTGCTGGAGTC
>CAMBUD010000113.1 GCA_945871035.1 Planctomicrobium piriforme
GATGCACGCTGGTAGCACCGACGGGATCGTCGACACGTATTTTGTCGAAAAAAAGGACGGAGAAAATTACAAGTACTCCGGCGATTCCCCCGATGATGAATGCACAGGGCACGCTGGTGTAGGCGGCACTGGCCGTGATCGCCACGAGTCCCGCAAGGCATCCGTTGAGCGTCATCCCGATATCGGGCTTGCCCAGCAGCAGCCATGCCGTCAGCGTCGCCGTCAGGGTTGCGGCCGCCGCAGCCGCATTGGTGTTGACGACAACGAGGGACGCAAGCGCACCGCCGTCACCGGCCACGCCCATCGTGCTGCCCGCATTGAAGCCAAACCAACCGAACCAAAGCACGAGGGTGCCGATGAAGGCAGCGGTCATGTTGTGGCCTGGAATGGCGTTGGTCTTGCCGTTGGAGGAGTATTTGCCAATCCGTGGGCCCAGAATGATGGCGCCGGTCAGGGCCGCCCAGCCACCCACCGAGTGCACCACCGAGCAACCGGCGAAGTCCCAGAAATTCCATACCTTGGCCAGGTAGCCAAAGCCCCAGATCCAGTGGCCGACGACCGGGTAAATTGCGATCGCCATGACGAAACAGAAGATGATGAAAGAATGGTACTTAATCCGTTCGGCAACGGCACCGGAGACAATCGTCGCCGCGGTGCCAGCAAAGACGAGCTGGAAGAAAAACTTCGCGTACAGTGGCACGTGCGTCCAACTGATCGCCCCATACACGCCCTTGTACTTGTCGCCCATCAGCGGGCTATTGTCGAACGCTGGGTCGAAGCCGCCCACCATCCATGTGCCGGAATTGCCAATCCAGGCACCGTCACCGGAACCAAACATCAGATCCCAGCCCAGCAACCAGAAGGCAAAGGATGTGGCCGCGAACACGATGAAATTCTTGGACAGAATATTGACGCAGTTTTTCGACCGTGCAAAGCCCGTCTCGATGCAGCCAAACCCAAGGTTCATGAAGAAAACGAGAAAGGCACAGATGAGCACCCAGACGGTATCGGCACCGGTCCAGAGCTTCTCTACCATCTGCTCGTTGGACATCACGTTGGGCCTGTAGCCAGTCGCTGTCACTCCGGCATCAGCCGCAGCAGCCACGACCGGTTCCGCAACGGAATCGTCGGCCCCTAGGACAACTGCTGGGAGCACGGCCAGAAACGCCGCCACGCAGGCCATCCCTGCCACTGCCACCACGAAACTCGACCCAGAGGCCCGCACGCTGTTTGGAAGCGGCCGACCAAACCCCGTCGTGCCACAGCGTCGGCAGACGCTGTGTGCACTATCCACGAGGGGATTCAGGAAAGAAAAGAAAAGAAAAGACCGCATCGGACCTCCAGAATGGTGAGAGAAGGAATACCCATCGAAGAGCGGCACCTCCGCAGCGCCGCCAGCCTCGAGCACCAGAAACAATCCTGATCGCACGTTCAACGTTTAAGGGAAATGCAGGATTTGCAAACGCCGTGCCATATTTGCAAAAGTCGGTAGGCCGATGGAGCGCCAGGCATCGTGGCACCTCTGCACAGTTGCGTTTTTTGCAGTCCTGCTGCGACGCTGTGGCTGGTCGACGAGATTCAACCCAATTGCAAAAATATTCTGCCAGGCATGCGGCCAGATGAATTGTTGCACCCATGAGCGCGATTTCTGCGCATAGGATTGCTCAGGAAAGCGGCAGCCTGATGGGTAACCACCCGGATACCACCACACGCTGGGCTTGAGGAGCCAAGATAAGTCAATCGGGCCACCAGCGTGTTGGCGGTGGCGTAGGTTGTGCCAGTCACTTTCATCACATCGTTCACGGCTATGATCGGCCGGTCGAACAACGAATCCAACACTTTGTGTCCGTTGCCCGATACGCGGCCGAGCTTGTCAGTGAAGAACCCGCGATGGCGTTCGCGCAGATCTTGAATGCGGCTTCTGCGGCGACTTCGATCATGCCCTGCAAGAAGAAGGCGATCCACGCTTCTCACGTTCCGCGATCGCGCACCGATTGCAGGTGCTCGTCATACGTCTGCCGATGCTTCTTGAAATAGTGTGAGAGTTAGAGCACCGGTTTGTGCAGCACGCCGCACTCGGTGATCAGAAAAGTGATGAGCAGTCGACCGACACGCCCGTTGCCATCGAGAAACGGATCGATCGTTTCGAATTGCACATGGGCCAGCGCGAGCTTGATCAGCGGCGGCCACTCATCCGTGCAATGGAGGAACGATTCGAGTGCAGTGAGCGCTTCGGGCACCACATCATGCGGCGGTAAAATGAAGCTCGCGGCTGAGTCCCACGCACACGGGCAACTCAGGCAGCCGTTGCAGTCCGTGATTCATCGCACGCACCTAGTTGATGACCTCATCCACATCACGCGGTAAATGCTGATCGGTCATCAGCGCCTCGGCGGCAAGCAGATCTTGCAGCGAACTCTGCGTGCCTGATCCCGCGCTTGAGCGTGGCGGCGCGTTGGTGGCGTTGAACTCGCGAGCCGATCGCGCACTCGGGCGGCTCGGTGCTTACGCTGCCCGGTCCTGATCTCGGCCTCGTATCGCCACTACAACGACCCGTCGAACGAGAACTACGACATTGATTTCTGATTCACAAGTCTGGTCTGAGCCCGGATCGAGGCGGGATATCAACGCGTAGACGGTCGTGGTCTGTTGAAGGAAAGGGAACCAGAATCATGCAAGAGGGCTTCGGCCGTGAGCCCTTCGGCCTTCATTAGACGAGTGCTTGTAGTCAAGAGCGTCGGGGCAGGAAACTGTACCTGTCACCGTTTCCTCTTCCGCAGGGCACCAAAACTGAGGCCCACTAGGCCCAGACCAGCCAAGACGAATGCCGATGGCTCGGGAACTGGGGTGACGGTAGCAAACTGGAACGCCGGACCAGTCATGCCTGCTTGGGAGTAGTTCACAACGACGCTTCCCGAAAGAGGAACGATTCCCGAAAGGAGCACACCCGAAGCAACATCACCTTCGCTGTAAAGGCTCGGCGCAACTGAAGTCGACGTAGCGCCATCTAAGTTCACTAAATACGGGCCGTGACCACTATTGACACCAACATTGTGAGCATAACTGTAGAAGTAAAACGTGCTGCCCGGCGTGAGGCTGTCAATTTGCACGCTGTAGGCCCCACCCCCGTTTGTCCCTGCGGAGTGAGTTCCCCCAACGAGTTGGCCAAACCCAGAGCCAGTTGTGGGGAGGCCACCCCAAGGATTGTGCTGCGCACTGCCGCTGATGGATCGAATCTGAACAGGATTTCCGGTTCCAGTTCCATCATAAAGCGTCGAGTAACCGCTGCCACCATCACTCCACGGCGAAGTTTTCACACCTTGGATGTAGTTCCACCCCCCCTTATTTCCGTTACGGGCATCGACATCCCAAGCGTTCCAAGTGTCGTTGCTTGAAGTGCCACCGAATACCGCATTGGCCGCCGCTGCAGCCGGCTCAATGTAATCGGGCATGTTGGCTAAGGTGAGATTTTTTCCTTCATCCGTGTAGTTCTGCCGCACCCGCCAGACTTCAGCTTGCACCACTGTGCCAGACAAGAGCACGACACACACACTCAACCACGAAAACAGCTTAGGCATAACCACCCCTATCATTTTTTTGTATGACACAGGGCTGAGCATAACGAATCCATAATGAAATGCAATAGCGCAAAAAAGAATTAGGGAGAACGAGAACCTGACACAATGGAAATCTCTTCAAACACTCAAGCGTTGCCAACAGAGAAAATTCCAGTTCTCGCTGAAACAAACTAGAAGACTGCCCTCCGCGCAATCCGCGTAGGCTCGCAGCAGCGCAGCGTTATCCGTACTTTTAAGGAATGATCGGAAGACCGGCGGCATCTCGTCGACGACCACCCTCAGGCTATAGCCTTTAGCCTGGAGGGTCGCAGCGAACGAGCAGGCGATGGGGCGTGGGCATCCCCGAGAGAGCGAACCGCGAATGGCTCAAGTGTGAGCCGTATCAGACCTGTGTGCCGAGTACGGACTCCAGCCGAGTCAGATCCACCGCGGGCAGGCGGCCATCGTCAAGCAAGGCGCCGACGTGTTCGATCTCAAGAAGGGCCGCCATGGCGGGTTAGCTTCAATGGGGCCGCGGCTTTTCAACCGTGGAGAGTACGTTTCACAGAATACCCTCGATGACGTTAGCGGGAGGCTTCAGTTGACCGGTCTATCCTTCGGCCTCGAAACAGATCCCGGTCACCGCTTAATCGATGGTTCATACTTCCGGGATGCTGGCAGCGAGCTCGTCCGTCGAAACACGAGCGACCGTCGCGAAACTTTTCGATCGCACTCCACTCGTCGCCTGCCAAACCGACGATCTCACCGGAGCAGTTCTTGCTGCCGCGCTAAAAAACATTTACACGCTCGGCCTTGGCATTTGCGATGGACTGAAAATGGGAAGCAATATCCACGGTGCGCTCGTAGCGCAGGCCACACGAGAAATGATGCGCATTGAAACCGTTGGAGGCAAACCAGAGACGGCACTTGGCCTTGCTGGATGAGGCGATCTTGTCGCCACCGCCCAAACCGCAAACTCACCAACTCCACCACAGGCATTCGATTCGCTCAGGGCTTAAAGCCTGTTCGCGGCAGCGAGGCACTGAACACCATTCCGTGCGTAGTAAACGTCACTGGCCTCGTGCTCTCAGAGCTCCCGTTCCTTCAAGCCGGGCATCAAACGGTTGTGGAGAAAAAGCCAGCCAAAGACGCCATGCTTGGCACTTTGCCCACAATCGGCATACCCATAATCTAGAAACTTAGATCAATCAGTTCTTGCGAGGCGAACGTAATCGTTCGACGCGGCAACCATTGGTTCACCTGGATTGCGTCGTCGAGGGTACTCTCGACGCAAAGACGAAATAATGATTCATACGCCATTCTTTTTCCTCCAGCATGGCGTCCTCTAGAATGCCGTCTTAAGAGGATGCCGTCTTGTGTTCCCAATTTTCAGTCGATGACGAAAGTTGATCTTCGCTGGAAGGGCGAGTGTTATCAGATAAGGACTGACGATGCGTTTGTGCTTCCCGCTCGAAAAGAGAACAACTGCGTTTTGCCCGAGTAAAACACGTTTTGTTGCGGTTTTGCGGTTCGCTTTTAGAATTCCATTCTCTATCCCCCTGCGCTACGGCCACGAATGGGTCTTCATACGGTTTTTTCCAGGCGCTTATCGACCGGGTTATTTTTGACTACAACTGTCACGAACCTGCCTCGATGAATCCCATGCGTCCCATGAATAATGAGAGTTGCGTTTTCAATTTTCTTCTTTCCTCACAATGGAGTTCCAGAAACGATGAGTCTACGTGCCTTCGGCTTTGCGGTCGTTCTGTCGGCCGTCAACCAACTGTGTGGGCTGTCGATTGGCGTGGCCGAGGTTCCACCCGATCAGGCCCGAGCGATCCTCGAAGCCGGCAACCGCCGGTTTTTAGACGGCAAGGTGGTCGCCCACACGTGGCAACGGGAGAAGGTCGTGAAGACGGGAGTCGACGGCCAGTCGCCATCGATCGGAGTGCTGACATGCGCCGACTCGCGGGTACCAGTCGAAATGATCTTTGACATGGGCGTCGGTGACATGTTCGTCTGCCGCAACGCCGGCGGGTTTGACACTGCGGAGGTCAATGCCACGTTTGAGTACGGCGTTGCCGCCCTGGGTGTGCACACGATCCTCGTGCTCGGCCACACGAAATGCGGTGCCGTCATGGCCACGCTCGAGGGCAAGCCCCTGCCGGGCAATATCTCGCGGTTGACCGACGCGTTGCGGCCGGGAATCGCCAAGCTCCGCGAGGATCTCCCCCAGGATGCAAAGCTGGATGCGGCCGTGGAAGGCGTCGTTCGCTTTCAAATGCGGGTTCTCATCGAGAGCAGTGATCTGCTCGGTGCGGCCTTTCGAGAGGGAAAGCTCCGAGTGATCGGCGGGGTCTACGACGTCGACACCGGAAGAGTCGCGTTCCTCGACAAATAGAAGATCTCCCGGCACTACGGGCCGACTCGAGCGGTTGAGCCGTGCTGTCTTGAGCGCAGCCAAAGCTCAGGTGTGCCGCCGGTTGCGGGGCGACAAAACTCGCGTCGCGTGGGCCGCAAGTCAGTGGCTACTTCGGCTACTGCCGCTACTTTCGCATGGAGATGATGCCGACAGCCAGGCGGCCATCAGTGTAATAAGGATCGCCGCCGCCGTTTTTCCCTTTCATCGTCCGGTGAAACGGTTCAATGAAGTAGGCATTTTCTAAGCTCCCAGACCCGTGTGCGTCGTGGATGATTTTATCCCGTTCTTTATCGACGTCCGGAGCGATGCGATGCGTGACGCCGGTGGTGCGGCTGAGTTCAACCCGCTCATCGTACGTCGCGGCGCCGAGCCAGAGCGGATGGCCTTCTGC
>CAMBUD010000114.1 GCA_945871035.1 Planctomicrobium piriforme
TCGGAACGGATCTCCCCGACCACCCGCTGCGGATCCTTGACGCCGTCGGTCATCTCGAAGACGCAGTAGCCGATCCCCTCGCGGGCGATGCTGGTGGTCTTCTTGATGCCCACAACGCTGCGGCAGGCCTCCTCCACCTTCTGGCAGATACCCTCTTCGACCTCCTCCGGAGTCGCCCCCGGATAGGGCACGCTCACCAGCGCGATCTCCAGATCGAATTCCGGAAACACCTCGCGACGCATGGTCGAGAAGCTGATCAAGCCAATGATCATCACGGCAAAGATCAGTACATTCATGGCCGGCGTGTTGTGAACAGTCCAGGCGATGATCGACTTCATGGATCGGCCTCCACCAGTGGCATGCCTTCGCGTGGATTTGAGAGCTGACTGGTGACGATGCGGTCGGTTGGGAGCAGGCCGCTCTCCTGCTCCGCGAAGGCGATCAGGCCGCCACTTGAGTGAAATGGCCGCGCCCGCACGATCACCAGTATGCCGTCACGCATCACGAACATCTCACCCGACGGCCGCACCGCCTCCTGCGGCACTGCGACCAGCGGTTGCGGCACGTCGACCTGCAGGAGGACATCAACGAACATGCCTCGCAGCAGCGAACGCGGAGCCTCCGGAGGCAGGTCTGCCATCGTCGCGCCGTAGCGGTCGATGGCCTTGACATTCGCCGGTTTTTTCACGAGCACGCGGCAGGGGAGCGTGCGGGTTTTCTCGTCGAGTCCCCGCCCCTCCTGCCGGGAGAGGATGCCGTCCCATTCGTATGACCGGCCGCCGAGCGTAAACACTACTCTCGCGGGAACATCGGGAAGATCGTGGGCCCCCAGGGTGTCGACGCCGGCCGGTTGGCCGCCCCAGACCTGCGAAAGTTCGTCCATTCGGAGCGACGTCTTCACCTCCAACGCACTTGTATCCTCGAGCATGACCAGCGGCGTGCCCTTGGCGACGAACGAATCCTGCTCCACCTTGTCGTCCACCACGACGCCGTCGATCGGCGCCACCACCTGCGTTCGCGACAGATCGAGGCTGGCCCGTTCGAGCATGGTCGCCGCCAGCGCCCGCGCCTCTGTCAACCGGCTTTGCCGCTTGGACAGCACCCGTTTCTGTCCTTGGAGAATCGTCAGCGAGTTGATCGCCGTGAGTTCATCTCGCAGGGCCCGCTCGTGTTCGGTCTCGGTGATGATCCGGTTGGCCTTCAGACTGTCGAGTCGGCTGACCTCGCGACGAGCCAGATCCACCTGCTGCCGCGAGAGGTCTGTCGAGATGACATTCTGGGCCAGTTCTTCGTCGATTTCCTCGATGTTGAGGGCCGCCTGCCTGACTTCCCCTTCCAGCCGCTGCACTTCGAGTTGGTAGTCGCGGGGATCGATCTCAAAGAGCACGTCGCCGGCCTTCACCGACTGGCCGGCACGGCAGGCTTCGGACTTCCGCCGGATACGGCCGGGCACCTCGGCGGCCAGCGTCACCTCGCGGAGCGGCACGACCACGCCATCGACATCAATCTCGATCCGTCTGTCTATGTACTGAAGCGGCGTGGTTCGCACGGCCACAGCCGAAGGAGCCTCGGGCACCCTGCGGGCGGGCGGCTTCTGGCTGCCAAGCAATACAAACGCAGCGGCCGCAGCCCCGAGGATCAGCAGTGGCACTATCCAACCGAACAGTTTCCACACGAAATTCATCACGCCGGACATCCCGTTTGAGAAACCGTCTGGGTGCTACTTGAGTCTACGAAACAAGAACCGCACTGCCGCCCTGATTTTCACACCTGTTTGGCCACGACACAGGATCCGCACGGGCACTTCAGCACTTTCGATCGCATGACAGCCGCATGACAGCCATGACAGCCGCATGACAGCATAATACGCACGCAGATTCAGGTTCCAAAGGCCGACTACGCCCGCGAGGGAAAAAGCGACCTGCCCCCCTTCAACGGCACCACTCCCAGAGAGAGACTCTATCAGTGTCAAAACCAGTGAACCACAAGCGTGCTGAGCGGATCTGGCGTGTATTAGGTGTCAGTCGGGTTGGCCCATGCTCCACATTCCCGGAGAGTTGGAAAATGGGCACACGGATCGGTTTCTCCCGATCGCGCCAGAGTTCTCCATGTTTCTCATAGAGGTTCCAGATGGCGAGAGGGCCGGGCCTGTTTTTCAACATGTTGAGCCGCCGTCGCGGCCAACCAGCCCGCCTGCTGCCGGCCTAGGATGGAAATAATGCGGCACGAGTCGATCGAGACCACCCTGCGGTTCTATGTGGGAACCGATGCCCAGCGGATGGCCCATGGCTGCGTGGGCCGCTTACGATCGAGCGCAGGGTGTGTCCCAAGTCGCTGCGCCTAACCAATCGCCTAACAGCGGTGCTTTCAACCTCGATCGATTTGACACACGCCCTGCAGCGCAAACCCCTGACGGGGAGGGCGCTTCGATCCAAGTGGACAGGGCCGGGATTGAACCGGCGACACACGGATTTTCAGTCCGTTGCTCTACCAACTGAGCTACCTGTCCGATTATCCAAAGCCTACAGGGGCCTGAGTTGGAATCAACCACTCCAATCTAGGCAGCCTGCGAGGCTTGCCCCGGCCCCATTGGTAGGGGCTCGCAGTCGCGTTGTCAACGCTGAGAAGCCACGATCGGATTCTACTACAGATATGTCGCACGCGGCTTTAAGAGCGTGCAGTGCAGAGGCGATTGCCTGCAAAATAATTGCATAAAAAAGCCTTGGTAGCAGCACTAACGACGGTCTGATTTGGTGCTGTAGGCCATAAGAATCTGCAAGCCAAACAAGAGAAAAAATGCCAACCACCCAATTACAAACGGCATAAAACTATCGAGTAATGCAGCCGCAGCACCGACGCCAATTCCGAAAACACCCGCAACGCCCACAATCCGCCGTACATGCTGGAGTAACCGGAAAAACAATGGATGCATCAAAAGTTGTGCAACTACATCTGGCAGACTACCGGCCCGAGTCACCCGCGAATCACTGATAGGACTCGTGTTGTGCACGTTGATTTCGTACGCATCCGCTTGGGTCGCCGTTGCCGATTGATGGAAAATAGGAAACAGACCCCCGGCTTCTAGAGTACTACTAGAGCCTGATGAAAATGGTGGAATGAAAGCAGGAATCGAGCTCCCAGACATTCCTTCCAGCGACGGCGGTCCTTTTGTTTCTACCGGCTGAGACCGAGACCGGTTGCTGACGGGTCTCAGTTTTTCTTTTCGTGACATCGCAGCAGGAGATTGCGGCATCCACTGTCGAAGCCGTTGGATCACTTCTGATGCCGTGGCAATCCGCTTCTCCGAAGACTTTTGCATCATGTCTTCCAAGACACGACAGAAAGCATCGCTGAGGTGTGGGGAGAACTGTTTGATCGGAGTCGGCGTCTCGATCTGCTGCCGTCGAGCTTTCTCCTGACGCGTGCCGCCTGGAAACGGAACCTGCCCCGCCAGTACGAAATAGAGCGTGCAGCCCAAGCTGTAAATATCGGCAGCAGGACCAACGGTATCAGGAGAACGGATTTGCTCAGGAGCCATGTAATCCATCGTGCCGACAACACGGCCTAGGCGAGTCGATTCAGCCTCCAGCACAGAGCCAGCCAGCCCAAGGTCGAGCACCTTTACGCGACCATCCTCCGTCACCAGCATGTTTCCTGGCTTGACATCGCGGTGCACAAGACCCTGCGCATGCGCGTAGGCCAGCCCATGAGCGGCCTGCGTAATAACGGAGGCCGCAGACACTTCATCCAGGGTGCCATACTTGAGCACCTGTTTGCGCAGGTCAAATCCTGGAACAAATTCCGTGACCAAATAATAGACCTTGCCGTCGTGGCCGGCATCGAGGGCCCGAACAAGATTTTCGTGGTCTAGTCGCCCAAGCATGCGAATTTCACGCTGGAATGCGGCCTCCGTTTCCGGAGTCGATTTCACTCGAGGCAGCACTTTGACGGCAACCGTGCGGCCCATCATCGCGTGTTCAGCCTTAAAGACCTGCCCCATGCCTCCCTGGCCAATGGCATCGGTGATCCGATACTGTCCAAGCGTGAGTTTGCGGTGCCCTGCCAGCATTTGCTCGGCTTGGAAATGGGTGAGATTACCACGCAGCACCAGCACATCGGCCAGCGCTTTGTCCCACGCGGTGGGATCGGTTGCCTTGTTTTCAGGACGTGTCCGGAGTTCATGTTCGGCAGCATCAAGCGCAGCAGCATCGAGCAGCCCACTATGAATGGCGATTTTACGAAATGGTTCTGAGGGCCGTTGGTGAGGAGACCTCTCGGAATCGCCCGGCCCATGTAGTGATGGTGAATGAGACATAGCGTTAACGATACCGTGTGCCCAAGAGCAGCGAGAATCGGGCTTGCCAGTCTGCCGGCCACGCCGCCTCCCATTCAAGCCGTTTGCCATTCAACGGGTGAACGAGGGCGAGCTTGCGCGCATGGAGAGCAATCTGGCCTTTCACAAGCGGAATACGGGCCCCGTACAGTCGATCACCCACGATGGGACAGCGGCGCTGAGAAAGCTGCAGCCGTAACTGATGACGCCGCCCTGTCGAGGGTTTTAACTCAACCAGTGAGATTTCCCCGGCGCGTTTCACAACCCGAGCTTGGACGTGTGCGGGGCGTCCGGGTTGGCCTTGCGCTTCTGGCTCGTGACGGGCAATGATGTCGTGCCAATCCATCCACTGCCCGAGCGGCGCTGGAAAACGGCCCTCAACGACTGCCCCATACATTTTTTCCACCAAGCGGTCCCGAAACTGTCGCGAAAGATCGGCCGCTGCAGCACGGGTTTTGGCCATCACAAGCACACCAGAGACAGCAGCATCTAGGCGAGAGACAACACCGATAAAATCTCCTGCCGGACGGTTCCTGCGCAGCAGTGAATAAACACTATTCGCCCCCGATTCAGCGTTAGCCGTTGGCAAGCCAGCAGGTTTAAGCAGTACGATCAACTGGTCATCTTCATGGAGGATGTCAAACATAGGAGGGTGGTGCGGCATGGTTTTAAAGTTACGTCGATCGATCGTGCTTGCAAGTCGTTCACCGCAAAGGCTGAAGCTCGCCATTGGCGAGGGCTGGGCTGTGACCGTGATGGCCCCACCGGAAGCGGTTGAAGCGAATGCGGCTGCTCGAGGCAAGCAGGAATCTCTTCAAGAGTATGTGCAGCGACTTGCTCAGACAAAAGCGGAGGCAGTCGTATCGATGGGAATAACCGGTACCATTCTCGCCTGCGACACGCTTAGCGAGATCAGTGGGTTGGTATTGGGAAAACCATGCGACCGGCAGGACGCGCGGAAGATGCTGTTGAAACTGTCGGGGAAGCGTCATCGCGTTTTCACAGGCGTGTGCCTCTGGCAGAGCCCCCAACTGGCTCCGCTGTTTGGGGTGGCAGAAAGCGTACTTGAGATGGCCCCAATAACAAACGAAATTCTGCAGTGGTATTTAGCCAGCGGTTTATGGCAGGGAAAAGCCGGTGCCTGCGGATTTCAGGACGAAAACCTACCGCTGACACTGATAGCAGGCAGTCCATCAAACGTTGTTGGATTGCCACTGGAAACAGTGCAAGCCCTGCTGACGAGTATGGATCAGCAACTGGCAGAAAACGGGCAACAGTCCTAGAACTCAATCCTAGAGCCCAATCAAAAGCAAAAAAACCGACCCCTGCAGCAGGCGTTTGCACGCGCCACAGGGGTCGGTCGAATAAAATTCCGGCAATACCTACTCTCGCACTTTTGGTACTACCATCGGCTCTGAAAGCTTAACTACCGTGTTCGGGATGGGAACGGGTGTGACCTTTCAGATATGGTCACCGGAAAATATCGCGTGTGCTGCCAGAGGCAGCACACATAATGCGGGTTGTGGTAATTGGCACGCTCCGAAACAATTGCCGGCGGAGGCCGACAACACATTCAGGAGCACTCGATACGAGTGGTCAAGCATTCGTCCGTTAGTACCGGTTAGCTAAGTGCATTACTGCACGTACACGTCCGGCCTATCAACCTGGTCGTCTTCCAGGGGACTTTCGGGTTACACCCTTACGAAACCTGATCTTGGAGCGGGCTTCACGCTTATATGCTTTCAGCGTTTATCCGTTCCGTTCATAGCTATCCAGCCGTGCCGCTAGCGCGACAACTGGCACACCAGAGGAACGTCCTTCCAAATCCTCTCGTACTAAAGAAGAATCTCCTCAAGTTTCGTACGCCCACAGCAGATAGGGACCGACCTGTCTCACGACGGTCTGAACCCAGCTCACGTACCACTTTCATTGGCGAACAGCCAAACCCTT
>CAMBUD010000115.1 GCA_945871035.1 Planctomicrobium piriforme
GTCTGGAAAAGAATGCGGCCCGCTACGCCCAACTACTCATCACCCGTGGTGCACGCAGTCGATAACCGCGATCAGTTGATCATGATCGGCTGCGACTTAGTCAGCAGCTACGATCCTCAGACCGGCGCAACGCTCTGGGAGATTGCAGGGGCGACCACTGAATGCGTGACGACAACGGTGAGCGACGGCCAGCGGATCTTTTCATCGGGAGGATACCCACGCAATCACGTGGCAGCCATTCGCGCAGATGGATCGGGAACGATCGATTGGGAAAATAACCAACGCGTTTATGTGCCATCTTTGCTCCACAAAGACGGTTTTCTCTATGCAGTCTTGGATGCCGGAATTGCAATCTGTTGGAACAGCGCAACCGGCGAGGAGCAGTGGAAATCGAGGCTCGGCGGTAATTTTAGCGCTTCACCTGTCCTAGTGGGTGAGTTGATTTTTGCGACCAGTGAAGCAGGGCAAGCGCATATCTTTCGTGCCATCCCCGATCGCTTCGATTCGGTGGCAATCAACACAGTGGGTGATGAGGCCTTTGCGACCCCGGCGATCTGTGGTGGTCAGATATTTTTTCGAGTGGCGGTTATGGAGAGTGATGTTCGTCGTGAGAAACTCATTTGCATTGCTGCAGACCCGCCAGAAGCCGACCGTATACAGAAGGAAGACACCCATGCCCCAGCTTCTCGATAACAGACAATTTGCTGACCGACAACTCGATGACCGACAAGTGGCCGACTACCGTCGCGACGGCTATGTGATTGCGAGAAAGTTCTTTGATGCCGAGGAAACGGATCTTCTCCGTTGTGCGGCTAAGGAGGATCGCGAACTCGATCGTCATTCGTTTGGCCGCACCGATGGCGAGGGCGGCACGGTGCGATTGTCGCTCTGGAATCAGCCGGGTGATGGCATTTACGGTATGTTTGCCCGCTGCGAGCGCATGGTGCACTCTGCCGAAAAACTCCTAGCGGGAGAGGTTTATCACTACCACTCCAAGATGATCATGAAGGATCCTCGCGTGGGGGGAGCCTGGGCATGGCATCAGGATTACGGTTACTGGTACCAAAACGGCGTCATCTGGCCGCATCTTACGAGCGTTTCGATTGCCGTCGATCAGGCCACTCGTGAAAACGGTTGCCTGCAGGTGATCGCACGCTCTCACGAACTCGGCCGGATCGAGCACACGCTGAGTGGTGAACAGGCTGGTGCGGACATGGAGCGCGTGACTGCTGTTTTGGAAAAGCTACCGCTGATTTATTGTGAAATGGATCCCGGCGACGCAATATTCTTCCATGCTAATCTGCTGCACCGCTCCGATATGAACCGCTCCGACAATCCCCGCTGGTCAATGATTTGCTGCTACAACGCTGCGCAGAATGATCCGTATAAAGAATCGCATCACCCGCGCTACACCCCGCTTGCGATCGTTCGAGATGTGCGGATAAAAGAAGTCGGACGGAGCCGTTTTCCACAGGGACTCGCAGACGTGGCATGGCTTGCTGACGACAAAGACCGCTCGGCGCAATTGCTGAAGAAGGCTCCGTAATGGACGGCGATCAGCAGCTGGATTATCTTTCCCCGTTGCCGCGCAGGAGGGACATTGGCATTGGCTGCATTGGTGCCGGCTTTATCATGGCCGACTGCCACCTAGAGGCCTACCGCCGAGCGGGTTTTAATCCGGTAGCAATCGCTGCGCGGAGCAAGGCCTCTGCTGAAGCGGTTCGAGATCGGTATGGTATCGCTCGTGCCTACGGCGACTACCGGCAGTTGCTTAGTGACCCGTCCGTTCAGGTCGTTGACATTGCTGTGCCTCCAGATGCACAGCCAGCGATCATTGCAGAAATAGCGCAGCGACCGGGCAGGATTCGCGGCATCTTAGCCCAAAAACCCTTGGCCGGCAGCTACCGCGAAGCGTTAAAAGTTGTTGATTTATGCCGCGAAGCTGGCCTGCTGTTGGTTGTCAATCAGAATATGCGTTACGACCACGCAGTGCGGGCCTGCAAAACATTACTGCAGCGTGGCGCTCTCGGCACGCCGATCCTGGCCACAATCGACATGCGGGCCATTCCGCACTGGATGCCGTGGCAGGAACGGCAGGGATGGCTGACGCTGCGCATCATGTCGATTCACCATCTCGATGCGTTTCGTTATTGGTTTGGTGACCCAACTCGGATCTATGCCTCGGTAACATCGGATCCACGGACGGCGCAGAAGTTTATCCACGAGGACGGAATCTGCCTTTCAATTCTGGAATATGCCTCGGGGCTCCGCTGTGCCTCCACGGACGATGTGTGGGCTGGCCCGGCACGCGAAGGGGCTGAGGCGGATCTCTCTGTGGGATTTCGCATCGAAGGAACCGCAGGACTCGCTATCGGTACGATCGGTTGGCCCGCCTACCCAGAGCGCCGGCCATCGACGCTCGACTACACGACTACCGCCGGCGGTTGGCAGCGACCGCGTTGGTCGGAGGCATGGTTCCCCGATGCATTCGTGGGACCGATGGCCGAACTCCTGCGCGATTTGGAAGGCACTGAGCCGGCCCGCACGACCGGCGCCGACAATCTGCTGACGATGGCGCTGGTGGATGCTGCTTATCGTTCAGCCCGACTGCACCGGGCGGTTGCCGTAGAGGAGATCGTCAATGAGTCTGGCGAGGAGTAGACTTCGCTAGCCTATCAGCATCGATTCGGCTGGCTGGCATCAGTAAAAGTCTGCTGCGGAACAAGTGGAACTATGTGTAAAAACCTAAGGACGTGAGATGAAACTCATTCGGTTTGGCTTAAAGGGGTTTGAAAAACCGGGAGTTATTCTTGCAGACGGCAGCATCAAGGACTGTTCAGCGCATGCCAGCGATTACGACCACGCATTCTTTTCTTCGGGAGGAATCGAGAGGCTGCGAGCCGTTGTGAAAGCAGGCGAGTTGCTGCCAGATGCTCCAGCGGGCGTGCGGATCGGTGCGCCGGTAGCGCGTCCCAGAAATGTGCTCGCCATCGGTCTGAACTATTCCCAACATGCAGTCGAAACCGGCGTGGCGATTCCGACCGAGCCGATCTTTTTCATGAAGGCAACTAGTGCCGTGTCTGGGCCGTATGATTCGATCGAGATTCCCCGAGGTAGCGTAAAGACTGACTGGGAGGTGGAGTTGGCAGTTGTGATCGGCCGCGATGCCCGCTACCTAGAATCCCCGTTAGCAGCACGCGATGTGGTTGCCGGATTCTGCATTGCCAACGACCTTTCCGAGCGGGCTTTTCAGCTTGAACGCGGCGGCCAGTGGAGTAAGGGCAAGTCCTGTGAAACATTTCTGCCACTGGGCCCGTGGCTCGTAACACTGGATGAGTTAGCCGATCCAGACAATCTCAGCCTGACGCTTGATGTCAATGAAAAAAGAAGACAGACAGGCAATACAGGAGACATGATTTTTGACGTCTGGTTTCTGGTGCACTATCTGTCGCAGTTTCTCACCCTCGAGGCTGGAGATGTGCTGATTACGGGCACGCCACCGGGAGTGGGCATGGGCTGCAAGCCGCCGGAGTTTCTCAAGGCTGGCGACGTCGTGGTGCTTGAGATAGACGGTCTGGGCAGCCAGCGGAGTGTTTGCAAAAACGCCTGTTGATTGTCGAACGAATCCCAACTGACTTGCTGGCAAACAGCAGCCAATCGCCTCACGGTGTCGTACGATAGTGCAACGGGTGTTGCAAAAATGATCTGGGGCCTAGCGGCTACAAAAGTACCGCACCGAGTCGTTTTGTGAGGAAAAGTCGAAATCCGACTATTTTTATGATCATAAAATAAATACCGGGGCGATTGGCACAGTTCATGCCTATACTTTTTCTTAGAATCGAACAAACACAGGGGGGTGCGTCGTGCTGAACACAATTGGGAAGTTTATTGCCCTATCGTCTGGCAGGCAGAAGCGGCAGCATGCTCGCCGCCGACTCTTGGAGCGTTCTGCCGGCATCGGCTTCTTCGAGCGGATGGAATCCCGTTGCATGCTTTCGGTGACGGGTCCCAGCTACGACATTGGAACCCCAACGCTCACCGATGTGTGGGTGAATCCGGTGAGTGGCAACGATGCCAACACAGGCTCTGACCGCACGCAGGCTCTGCGAACGGTGACGGCCGCCTGGAATCGGATTCCCATGAATCAGACGCTCACCGCCACCGGTTTTCGCATCAACTTAACCACGGGCACGTATCCGGCAAGTTCGCTGCCAAACTACTGGGAGTCGCGGCACGGCACGCAAACCTGTCCGATCATTCTACAAGCAGTCGACGGCGCCGGCACCGCGCGACTGCCGGCCATGAATCTTTTCGACGTACGTTCGATGTATTTGATCGGCTTGCGCCTGGAGTCTGGGGGCGGCGACGTGCTGCACTTCGATGCGTCCAACCACATCCTGCTTCGCAACACCACCGTCGTGGGGCTTGGAAATCTGGCGACATACGACGCTCCGCAAGAAGCTTTGAAGGTGAATCAATCGCAGTATTTCTATATTGAAGATTGCGACATTTCCGGGGCTTGGGACAACGCAATCGATTTCGTGGGCGTTCAATACGGCCACGTTGTTGGCAGCAAGATCCATCGCTCCGGGGATTGGGCAATGTATGCCAAGGGTGGCTCGGCCTCCCTCCGCGTCGAGGGCAATGAAATGTACGATGCCGGCACTGGCGGCTTCACTGCCGGCCAAGGCACCGGATTTGAGTTTATGACGTCGCCCTGGCTGCATTATGAGGCGTACGACATCAAAGTCGTCAACAACATCATTCACGACACGCAAGGAGCGGGCCTCGGCGTGAACGGCGGCTACAACATTCTCATGGCCTACAACACGCTCTATCGGGTGGGCTCGCGGAGCCACGTGATCGAGGTGGTGTATGGCGAGCGTTCCTGCGACGGCAACACCGCACAGTGCAGCGCATTCCTTGCGGCGGGAGGCTGGGGAACGTCTCGCATTGGCGTGGTCGAGTCGATTCCCAATCGCAACGTCTCGATCTTTAACAACATCGTCTACAACCCTGCCGGCTTTCAGAGTGCCTATCAGCATTTTGCTGTGTACGGCCCGCGAACGCCATCGGCTGGCTCCAATATCCCGTCGCCTTCCTACGCCGACGAAGGCTTGCAGATTCGCGGCAACATTATTTGGAATGGACCAGCGGATCATCCGCTGGGGCTCGAGGATTCACGGCTGAACATTTCGCAAGTGATGGCCGACAACTCCATCGGCACGATCCAGCCCCAATTTGTCAACGCGGCCGCAGGCGATTTCCGTCCCACTACCACGAGCACGATCTTGGCTGCCACGACCTACGCCATTCCCGCATTTACATGGACGGGATTACCGGCTCGGCCCAGCGTGCCAACCGGCATCCTTTTAAACGCCGTGCCGATCGAACGCAGCGGCACGCTTCGCTCGTCGCCCAGCACTGCTGGAGCTTATGCAGCGCAGGGTATTGCGGCAGTGCGACCCACTGCGCCAACGCTGCTGCCCCCAATGGCCGGCAATACAACGGCCACGCTCACGTGGACTGCGCCAGTGAGTAACGGCGGCTCCCCAATCACGGATTACATCGTCAAGCGTTCCACCAACGGCGGCACGAATTGGACGCGTATAGACAGCACCGTGTCGACTCTCACATCGTACGTTGCCACAGGCCTCACCAACGGCACCGCTCACGTCTTTAAGGTCATCGCCGTCAACGCCGTAGGCATCAGCCTGCCCTCGGCTACGTCTTCGCCCGTCACGCCGGTAAGCGTGCCGAGCGCTGCAGTGCTTCTATCGGTGGTGGCCGGCAACACAACCGCCACGCTCACATGGACTGCGCCAGTGAGTAACGGCGGCTCCCCGATCACGGATTATATCGTCAAGCGTTCGATCAATGGCGGCACGACTTGGACGAGGATTGTGAGGCCAGTGTCGACTCTCACGTCGTACGTTGCCACAGGCCTCACCAACGGCACCGCGTACGTCTATAAGGTCATCGCCGTCAATGCCGTAGGCATCAGCCTGCCCTCGGCTACCTCTTCGCCCGTCACGCCAGCCCTGCCCGCCTAAAGCAATGGCCACGGGCATCGCCGTAGAAGATTGATGCCCGCCGCTCTTGGGGTAACAACTCTTCTCCGCTCGTATGCCGTACACTCTACGGCCTGCCGGTTGCAATTCACCAGCCTGCACCCATGTGCGGCAGATTGAAGAAAACCACGTTGTGGCTCGTTGGCCATCCATACACATGTCGCATCTCCTGTTTCGCACGCAGTGG
>CAMBUD010000116.1 GCA_945871035.1 Planctomicrobium piriforme
AACATTATTCTCTGCATGACAGACGACCAAGGATGGGGCGACGTCAGCTACAATGGTCTTACCCAGATCCAGACGCCCAACCTCGATGCGATGGCTGCCAATGGCTTGCAATTGAATCGTTTTTACTCTGCCCATCCGAGTTGTTCGCCGACGCGGGCCAGTGTTCTGACCGGCCGCCATCCCTATCGGATGAAGTGCGATTGGCCAGGCCAGACGCTGCGGAAGCAGGAAATCACCATCGCCCACGCCGTCAAGCAGGCAGGTTATCGCTCTGCCCACTTCGGCAAGTGGCATCTCAATGGTGTTCCGGGACCGGGCATGGTGATTCCCAATACGAATCCCTATTCGCCCATCAATGTGGGCTTCGATGAGTCGTTCTCTGTTTCTAATTACTTTGAACCCGACTGGACATTCGGCCGTAACGGCGTGCGGGAAAAAACCCGTGGCGACGGTTCGGATGTGATTGTTGCGGAGGCTCTTACATTCATCGGCGCGTCGGTCAAACAAAAGCAACCGTTCCTTGCGGTGATCTGGTACGGCAGTCCGCACGTGCCTCACCAGCCGACCAAGGAAGACCTTGAGGCTGCCGGTGGTTCAGCTTTTTACGGAGAACTTATCGGTGTCGATCGCAGCATGGGCGCCCTGCGTGCTGGCTTGCGGAGGCTTCGGGTAGCGGACAACACCCTACTCATATTCTGTAGCGACAACGGTTCGTGGCTCGATGAAAATGCTCCCGCTGCCCACGGAAGCAATGGCGTGCTGCGCGGCAAGAAGGGCGAACTGTGGGAGGGCGGCATTCGCGTACCAGGTATCATCGAGTGGCCTGCCAGAATTCAAAAGCCCGCCGTGAGCGATGTGCTCGCCTGCACCAGCGATATCTATCCGACCGTGATCGATATTCTTGGCATTGCAGTGCCGAACCAAGTCCTGCCGCTTGATGGCATCAGTTTAGTGCCGCTGATCGACGGAAAGATGCACCAACGCCCAAGCCCGATCGGTTTTTGGCATCATGGAGAAACCAGTTTGGAGGACGGTCCCGTTGTCTGGAATGACAATCAGTACAAACTCCACCAACGTGCGCCAAACACATACGAGTTGTACGATCTAACGAGTGACATTTCTGAAACGACGGATCTTGCAAAAAAACAACCCGATGTATTGGAACGGATGAAAGCCGAAATGGCGACGTGGTTGGAGTCAGTCAAGCGCAGCCGCAACGGACTCGATTATCCGGAGAAGAAGGTCATTGATCCAAACAAGAATGGCTAAGCATGAACACCGATCGCCGCCCCAAGGCGGCGAGTTTCTAGCACAACCCTACCGCTAACACATTTCCCCATGAATATTACAGGCCTTGATTGGATTATTATCATTGCCTCGATCCTGATCTGTTTTGTTCCCGCGCTTTTTTATAGCAAGCGCTCCAGCCAGAATACGACAGAGTTCTTTGCATCCGGACGCGCTGTCCCATGGTGGCTCGCTGGCTTGTCAATGGTGGCGACAACGTTCTCATCGGACACCCCAAACTGGGTTACCGAGCAAGTGCGCAAGTTTGGCGTGGCTGGCAACTGGCAATGGTGGGCATTCGTGCTGACCGGGGTCGCGACAGTTTTCTTCTTTGCCCGACTCTGGCGCCGTTCGGGAGTATTAACAGACCTTGAATTCTACGAGCAACGCTATTCCGGAAGAGCAGCGTCACTTGTGCGCGGCTTTCGCGCACTCTATCTCGGCCTGTTCTTTAACTGCTTCATCATGGGCATGGTCACGCTGGCCGCGTGCAAAATCGCAAACATACTCTTCGGCCTGCCCCCGTGGCAGACCATCCTCGCCTGCGGCATCCTGAATGTTGTCTTCGCGGCTCACTCCGGCCTGTGGGGCGTCTTGATCATCGACATGATCCAGTTCTTTATCAAAATGACTGCCGTTTTTGCGGCGGCATATTTTTCTCTCAAGGAAGTTGGCCGCCGTCTTGTCGGCGAGGAAAGTGCATGGCTTGGCTTACAAGCACTGGTGGAGAAGCTTTCCACACTGCAGGTAGTGACACCCAAAAACGGCGAGCCGATTGTATCCGCCGTGAATGGTCTGGGGCAGCCGTTCCTCGATATTTTGCCAAACTTTTCGATGTCCGAATTAGCGATGATGATCTTCATCCTCCCGATCTCAATCGGCTGGTGGGCCAATTGGTATCCGGGCGCCGAGCCCGGCGGTGGATCGTACATCGCGCAACGCATGCTCGCATCAAAATCTGAGAAGGACTCACTCGGCGGAACACTCTTTTTCAACATTGCGCATTATGTCCTCCGCCCCTGGCCGTGGATCATTACCGGTCTTTGCTCCATCATCGTTTACCCCGATCTTGCTTCGATCAAAGACGCTTTTCCGAATGCCGACGTCAGCCTTATCGGCCATGATTCCGCCTTTCCAGCGATGTTAAAATTTCTTCCCGTCGGCTTTGTCGGCCTGATGATTGGTGGGCTAATCGCGGCCAATTCATCGACAATTCTGACGCACCTCAACTGGGGATCGTCGTATCTCGTCCACGACTTCTACCGTCGTTTCATCCGAACCAACGCGTCTGAGTCGCACTATGTCAATGCTGGCCGCCTCTGCACCGTTGTTCTCTACGTCGTTGCTGCGTTGCTCAGTCTATTCATGACTTCGGCACAACAGGCATTTCAGGTGTTGCTTTCCATCGGCGCAGGCACTGGCCTAATCTATATCGCGCGCTGGTTTTGGTGGCGTGTCACGGCCTGGTGCGAAATCGTTGCCATGGTCATGTCACTCATCACCTCGATCGCTGTGCCTCATTTTATGCCTCAGGCCGACTTCGCCACCGTAACGATTGTGCAAGTTGGAATCACGACGTTTGCTTGGCTGCTAACGGCTTTTATTGGTCCACAAACGGACCGTGCGACGCTCATCTCTTTCTATAAGAAAGTCAAAGCCCCCGGACCCGGCTGGAAAGCCATTCGAGAAGAGGCGGGCATATCTGCTGCTGAGGTTGCGCACGAAAACAGAATTGGTGCGGCCTTTCTCGGCTGGATTTCTGGTTGTGCAGTGATTTGGTCATCGCTCTTTGCAATCGGGAACTTTCTCTATGCTGTAGGGGATCCGTCGCGTTTAAGGCCGGCTTGGATTCTTACCGTTGTGCTTGCGATTAGCGGTTTCTTTTTACTCCGAGTCACGCGTCAACTCTGGGCCGATAGCGACGCATCACAAGCCCGTGCTGATACCCTAGCCAAAGATGGATGAGTCGCCGCAAACCGTATAGCGAGTCGCACGCTGGGCACCCCAAGCACGACACGGATTCCAAAGGGTTCGTCGTTTGACGACCTTCGACGCACCGGGCTTACGGGCTGACGGGAACCGCCGCTGGCTGCGCTGTCATTGGAACCTGCTGGCTCGTTGCTAGAAAAGCAAACAGATTACGTATCTCGTCTTCACTCAATTGATCCAGCAGGCCATCGGGCATCATCGACACCGTCGATGTCTCAATGTTCTCAACCTCCTTACGCTCTACGGTAATCAGGCCCGTCGTCGTTTCGAGCGTAATTCTATCGGGAGTCTGAGCTTTGATGATGCCCGTTACGACACGACCGTCTGCCATTAAAATCTGCTGCAAGACATAACCGGCCCCAACAACAGCCGATGGATCGTAGATATTTTCCAAAAGATACGTCTGGTTCCTGCGATTGGAGCCCGTGAGTTCTGGACCGATCACCCCCCCTTCACCGTACATCTTATGGCACTGCGCACAGATCTTTATAAACACACTTCTTCCCCGCTGGCTGTCCGGCGGATCGCTCGGGGCCGAGGAAAGCATCTTTGAAACCGCTGTAATTCTTTTTGCTCTCGTCTCAGCAATCTTGCGTTCGATCCCAAACAGCTGTTCGATACGCTTCGTAAGACTGGGGTCGTTAAGCGCTCGTAGCCCACGGATGTTTTCCGCTGTGATATCCGTGCGAGAAATCTTTTCGGCCGCAATTGTATCGAGCAGGCCTGCCGCCCACGCTTTGCGCGAGACCAGTGCCGCAATCGCCACAGGCTTTACACTGGCCTCAAAGGCTGCATAGTTTTCAAGAATTGCCGTTGCAGATCCGGGGGTGTCTAGGGTTGCCAGGGCAGTAATGGCAGCCGATTCAATCGCTGGATCCGCCAGCAAGGCTGGGAGCGTGTTGAGAGTGGCTGGATCCTTGCCGCTGACAAGTGTTTCCAGGGCAGTGCGACGGGTTGTCGTATCAGCAGTGCGATCAAAGAGCACTATTCGCAGCGCATCAATCGCGGTGGTATTGGCAAAAAGGGCATCCATGCGCAGACTCAATTCGCGCACTTTTGGATCGAGTGCTTTTGCGAATCTTCGTGAAACCTCTTGCCAACCGGGCGGTGCTGCAGCGGCCCCCGTGGGCATTGTCCCGAGTAATTCTGTGAGCCGCGTGGCGTCGTCGGTCGGCCCATGTCCCCGATTCAAATGGGCTACCACTGCCTCCAAGCCAGCAGGTCCACCCGTAGAGGTGATCAGACGGATCATGAATCGCTCAACAATTGCAATTTTTGAAACTGCTACGATCTCCAAAGCCCTCACAGGATCCGTTTGCCCAAGTGGCGCAGTGGCATACCACAGCATGAGCGGAATCTGGTGGTCGCTGGCATCTTCGCCGTGTTGCCAGAGCGCGCGAACAAGATCCCATCGCTGCTCGGCTAGCATTCCGCAGGCTTCCGCTGCCAGTGCCAGCCTCACTTCAGCAGCCGGATCGCTGATTGCATGCGCAATGAATCGATCGATGACCGCAGCTGGCAGAACAGGCCGCTGATCCTGCGCAGCATGCCACGACCGGCCTGCCAGCGGCTCGGCCAACAGCCGGATGGCCCACGACCGCTCCGTTGACGTGCCAGTGGCCAGCAACTCAAGCAGCCTCTCCTGCGATGTTCCTCCAATCAGGTGAGCAGCCCACAGGCAGCGCAAGCGATTGGACTCACTCGGCAGTGAGCGGGCCAAAGACCAGATTGCATCAGCCGTTTCTGGCTCGAGGCGTTGGGCGGTTGCCCGTTCATGCAGAATGCGACGCGCCGTGCGCGCATACCAATCGTTGTCGTGGGATTGCGCCTCGGCCAGCTGAGCGTCCGTCCAATCCATAAGATTAACTCGCACAGGCTTTGCTTCGCCGTGGCTGATCCGGTAGATCCGACCGTTTGAACGATCAACGGCATTGGCCTGCTGGTGGCACTGCACGGCGTCGTACCAATCGATGGCATACAATTGGCCATCCGGGCCCGTTCGCAGCGCAATCATCTGCGATCGCACGTCGTTTGTGCGGCAGAAATCGGGAGCACTATTACCCTCGTAGCCACTGCCCTTGCGGCGTAGAGTGTCGCAGTTGAGACGGGCCCCATGAATGTTATTCATCAGGAGTCGACCGCGATACTCGCTTGGCCATCCGCCACCCGCATAAAGCAGTGCACCCGAATGAGCGTGGCCTCCACCGACGCGGTCACTTTTTTCAAGGTCGTCATTGTCCCAAGTGTCGCCTCCCCAGTGGCGATGGTTGGCAATTGTTTGAATGTCACCGTACGTGAATGGCGCTGGATGCTGGCCTGCTTGTCGCTGATAACGTCCATGGTGGATCACGTGAAACAAGTGGGGGATCACACAGCACGTGAGAAATCCTTCGCCACGTGAGTCGAAATCGAGGCCCCACGGGTTACTTGTGCCCTCCGCCATCACTTCGAAACGCCGCGTGACAGGATGAAATCTCCAGATACCTCCGTCCATAAAAACGCGGTTTTGTTTGGGCGTGTTCGGCGGGCCAACGTGCGACTGACTAAAGACACCGTGGCACCCGTAAAGCCAACCATCGGGACCCCAAATAAATGAATTGAGCGTTTCGTGTGTGTCCTGAAAGCCCCAACCATCGAGAACGACTTGGGCTGGCCCATCCGGCCGATCATCGCGATTGGCATCTGGAAAAAAGAGCAGTTCCGGCGCCTGCCCCACCCAAATGCCGCCGTGCCCAACCTCCAACCCCGTGACCATGTCGAGCCCTTCGGCAAAAACGGTTATGCGGTCAGCTTTTACGTCACCGTCTGTGTCTTCAAAAATGAGAATTCGGTCAGTGCCTTTTCCTGGGCCACGCTTGTGGGGGTA
>CAMBUD010000117.1 GCA_945871035.1 Planctomicrobium piriforme
ACTCGTCCGATCCCCTGTCTGCAAGGGGCAGGCGATTGATTGCACGCAACTGCCGGTGGTCAATACGTTTCGACTGTTTCAGCACCAGCCCGAGTGACCAAGGCGCAGAAAACCTTTAGATCGATTGTGTCTGCAAGAAATCTGCTGGAAGAATCGCCGAATACAACACTGATGCCACCGGAGTGAAACGAATAACATTCGCCGTCGTTGGTGGCATTCATCGCCACGCCGGCACCAGCGGTTGCTTTTGGCGATTTGACGCCGCTAGCGAGCATGGGATCGACTTTAAATGGACCTAGGTTATCCAACCAACCCACGCTTTGATTCACTTCGGGGATGTTCGCAACCACCTGTAAGTTTTGGCCGCGGTAGACGCTGGGCCTACCGGCGCATTCCGCGACCAAGATTGTTTTGGAAAGACCGTCGGTGATCTGCCGCAAACGGGTGACGCTGTCTTTCGCCAATGCGCCGAGCGAAGGTTCGCTATTGCTGACGGCATACGGATCCGGTGCCGCCAAAACATTTTTTTTGATTCCGGTAATCACTTCATAGTCGCTGGTGGCCAACTGGCGGGAGCCGAGCGCCGGTCGGGCGCTATCGGTATCGGGGGAGCTTGGAACCACTATCGCCGAGTTGCGGGACGGGGCCGAGGGACACAGATAGAGGGGTAACGTCTGCATGGCAACGGCCAGATTGGAGTCTGGTGGAACGCCCATCGCAGCGTTGACTGGCGTGGCGGGCGTGGCATTGCTAGTTGTGTCGTACCAGTTTTTATCCCACTTGTAGCTGGCGACCGCAGCCTGATCTTCCGTGAAAGGCATCACAAAGACCCGCCACGAGTGTTCTTTGCCGGACGGATTGCCGATGGGTTTGGATGTGGCCGAGGCGACTGTGAATGCCGCGGCCGGCAAGTATTTCCGCGTATCAAGACAGATTTGAAAGGCCAAACCAATCTGACGAATATTACTGGCGCAGACGCTGCGGCGTGCCGACTCGCGGGCTCCCTGTACCGCCGGCAAGAGTAACCCCACGAGCATGGCGATAATGGCAATCACCACCAAGAGTTCAACGAGCGTAAAGCCCGCTCGATGCTTTTGCGACTGGGAGCCACAAAACAATTGGCAAACCGTTTTGACACGAATGCCGATTCGGCAGCATGAGCGATCGATAGACGACCAGAAATCGTTGGCTTGTTTCACTAGAGCAATTCCAAAAACTTGACATCCCTGTCCTGACGTTTAAGGAGAGTACGGTTTGCCGATGAGGGTTTTGTGTGGATTATGTGAGCTTTGTATGAGGAATGGGCAGTTGCCATCCCGCATCAGGGGCCTGACTCACGCAGGTGCTCGGCCAGAATGCGTTCAACCTCGGCGATGGTCGCCGGTTGGTGGTGGACCCGCGTGTGCGTGGCCGGCACGGTGATCTCGCTAACCACGCCCGGCAGTCGTGCGCTCGATGCAGAGACGATGCAGTCTCCATAATCGCCCGCAAGCGATTTGTGGCCGGTGCCGATCACGGTGTGTGTTGTCACCCAGCAGGGAATCCGCAAATTCCGCAACGCGTTGAGGAGGTGGGCATTGGGTTCAAGAATATCGACGGTCGTGGGAAGACGCTGCGCATAGTCTGATCGAAAGGCATCCGGATTCGCGTCCACAACCTCATCGTGGATAGCCTTTGCCTGCGGCGGTTGCTGAACCGTCAGCGAGGCAACCCGGCCAAGCCCCAGCGCCGCCAGCATGGAGCCGTGGTGCGGCGTGGCAATGAAGACAACCCGCTTGACAAAGGGCAACGGTCGGAAAAAGTAGTTGGCGGACATGCGTTCGCGAACCTCAGGACGCATCCGGACTTGATGAAAAGGCTTGCAGGCAATCGCATTCCATAACGTGTCTCCCGAATCAACCACCTGGAGCTTGGCGTGTAGGCCGCCCATGCTATGGCCGACGAGCACCATGTTGCGCAGCGCCTTGTCGTTACCAGCAGGATCGAGCTGCTCGACGGCTGCGGTGAGCTGTTGCCGTAGCACGGCCGACGACTGCAAGAAGACGGCACCGGTTGGGTAGTGGTAGACCCAAGGCTCGTAGCGGCGGTGAAACGTTGGCCACGACCGCAACTCGTTGAGCATATCGAACCACGTGCCCTCGTCACTGGCCAAGCCGTGGATAAAAACAACGGGGATCCGACCAGGTTGGTGTGGTTCCAGAAATTCCAGCCGTGGCTGCGTATCGCTGCCACCAAACGGCTGCAAAAAACCCGCCATGCTTACCGGCGGCATGCCGTCGAGCATATCCAGCAGCGGCGCCGTCAAGTCGGCAGCAAGCAGCGGTTTCGCCGGTCCGATGTGCACAGCTGCTAGCTCCACGGGGTTGGCTAAATCCAAAATCGATGCTGCATGGTCGCGGGCCAGAGGGCCAGAAAAGTTTTCCAAAATATTCTCGCCACCCGGCATCTTGAAACGCAGGACGGCCGTTGCTGCAATCGATTGCCGTGGGGGAGCAAATTGTTGTGACGTGCTGCCCGGCGGTCCCGGTTTCACCCGCACAGCCACTGGCAGCCCAAAGCCGCACCGCACATGCAGCCGAGTGATTCGCTTATTGGCAGGTGGAGGTCGCGCCACGATACGGTCGATCGCCGTTGCATCCACCGACATTGCCCGAGTTTGAATCGGCACGCAGATTGGCTTCCATTTGGGACCGACCCAGAGCCCTTGACCCGAAAGGCGACCGTGGCAATCAGCCGACTCCAATAAGCCGGCGAGGGATTCGGCATATGTGACCGATGCATCGTAGAGAATCTCGTGCGAATCGGGACAGGTCCAAACAGCGTTCCAAGCCTCTTCACACGCCGTGTAGTAGCCGTCAACAGCGTGCCAATCACCTTCTTTTTCAAGCACACCCGATGCCTTGGCATACGACCGCGCTTTTTGCAAATGCCCCCGTGCCACCTGCTCTGCTGACCCTTGTGAGGCCGCTGCCGGTAGGCTTGGCAGTGGCTGCGCTGCCGATCCACTTTCGGTGCAGAGCAACACGTTCAGGAGCATAGAGACCGACGCAATAAAGGTCCAGGTGTGGGCCACCGTATTTCCCTCCGCAGCGGCTATCGACCGATCGCGATCTCCAACTGCGAAGTCCTTCAATAACCGGTACAGATGGGGCGTCTTCCCATGTTTTCTGCGCGCATGGGTGCTCTCAATCCTTACAGCTTTTTTATTTCCCCCACCTCTTTTCGTCGGTAGGTATTTTGCCTCTTACCACGGTCGACAGGCAGACACAAAACGGGCGGCTAGCAGGCCGGTGTCGGCAAACGCTTAGGAGTGTTGGGCCGGCGATACACCGTATCCCCGATGCGCTCTAGGCCCGCTGAACAGCGTGCTCTTCAGCCACAAATTCAAGATCTGAACTCAGATACTTCACGGTGGCCGAAGGGGCGAGATTAAAATAGACGCGGCCGTCTGTTTTCCAGCGGCCACCTTCATAGAGAAACTCTGCTGTAGCGGCACGGATATTTGAGACCGCCTCGACCTCTTCCATGCCTCCACCGACGATCGCTTCGAAGCTGACTTCAATGGCAACCATCGCTCTTAAGCAGCGGCTGCGACGGTCGCGGGCGTAGACCACGTCATCATCAAAAGTGACCTCTGTCCACCGCAAGCCGCGCGGTTTTCCAGTGGAGCCAGCCCGATCGATAAATTTTGCTTCAAGTTGTTCACGTTGTCGGTGAAAATCTCGCTGGCAGCGGGCCAGTCGCTCCGCCTGCCGCGCGAGACGAATCGGCTGCAAGGCTAACGCCGTAGCAACAGCAGCCAGTCCGGCAACAAAAAACATCACAATCAGAAACGGGGCACTTCCCACACGAAAGCCTCTGTAGGTAAATTTGTAGGTAAATTGCGGATAGATCAGCGTCACAACCGCCACGGAAACGGCGGGCATTACAAGCAGTCTACGGCCTGGGCGAGAATCGTCAAAATAAATCGAAAATAAGCCGGTTCCATCGGCTCTCACCACTGCAGTGCTGCCGACAACTTTCAGCTGTTTCTAACGGTTCATTCCGTCGTACACTCTACCGCTTCTGGCAGCAGTGGCGTCTCGATTGCTCGTGCATGAAAAAAATCGCTCCTCAAGACCCGGTGGCACGCCCTCGCTTGCGTGGTGAACAACGCGTGCTCGGGGCCCATCAGTCGATTGCGGGCGGCCTTGTCAAGGCAGTGGATCGTGCGGTGCAAACGGGTTGTCAGTGCCTGCAGATATTTACGCGAAACATCAACCGCTGGGATGTTGCACCCCTTGCTCCAGACGTTGCGACAGCTTTTAAAAAAGCAGTTGCCGCCGCCGGTCTTAAGCTCGTTGTCGTGCACGACTCCTACTTGATCAATCCGGCCTCGGCAGATTCTAACCTGCGGAACAAATCCATTGCGGCACTCGTGACCGAATGCACCCGGGCCGAACTGCTCGGCATTCCGTGGGTGGTCGCCCATCCAGGAGCTGCCGGCAAGCAACCGCCTCTGATCGCAGCTAAGCGAGCCGCTGCAGGCATCGCTGCAGCCCTCAAACAAACTAGCGGGATGGGTGTGGGAATCCTGATTGAAACGACCGCCGGACAAGGCACGTGCCTCGGGGCATCGTTTGCCGAGATCGCTACCATGCTGGAACAGATTGATGCCGTTCCTGGGCTCTCCCAGCGGATCGGTGTTTGCCTGGACACCTGCCATGTGTTTGCTGCTGGCTACGGACTCTCAACAAAAAAAGAACTCGCGGAAACCATGGACGAGTTTGACCGTCTGATTGGTTTCAAACGTTTGATGGTGATCCATGCCAATGACTCCAAACGTGAGCGGGGTTCGCGCGTTGACCGGCACGAAGCGATCGGCCAAGGCGCTATCGGCCTCAAGGCCTTTGGCCTGTTTATGAATCATCCGGCTGTGGCCAAGATCCCCATGATCCTCGAAACCCCAAAAGAGGGTGCCGACGGAAAAGTGTCGCCGGCCAAGGACCGCAGGAATCTGACCGTTCTGCGGGGGCTGATCGCACGCAGATGAGTGCCGGGGCGTCGCATCGCCAACGCCCTTAACGTTCCCGCGGAATTTCCCGTCCATGAGGGTCGCTTTCCTGCCCGCCCACATCGGCCTCAATCCGCATGCGTGCTAAAGCTCCCAGATGATGTTCCACCCACTCGGCTGGTGGATGCAGATGATCAACCGGCAAATCGGCATGACGGCCCAACCACGCTTCCCACAACCGGTGCGATCGGACAACGACCGCGGCTTCGGTTTTCCCACGCGGTAAGAGTTGCCAGCCGCTTGCCGTGGCGGCCACCCGGCCCGTGGCTACCAACCACTGCAAAGCAGCCCAGTTGAGCAGAGCCGCAACGCTCAAAGCTGCGGGGGAGCGTGCAGCCACTGCCGTTCCCTCGTCGATTCTCCACAGCGTTGCTAAACGATCTTCACAAGCAACGCGCCAAGCAAGGCTAAGCCTCGTAGACACCCGCGAAACAATCCCATCATCGGGAGCCACCACTGCGGCCACGATGTATTCGATGCCGAGCACCACCGCAATCATACCGGCAGCACTTGTGTTCCAATGCCATGCCGCCCAGTAACCGATAATCGTGCCGCACACCGCCAGCACGACCGCCAACACAGCTATCTGGTGCAGCCTGTGCACGAGAAGTTCTGCGGCCGCTGCTGGCACGACAAGCATGGCAACAACCAGAATAGCGCCCACTGCCTCAAAGCCGGCCACCGTGGCGAGCGTGGTGGCGGCGAGCAATCCTGTGGTTACGATTCCCACCGGCACGCCCGCAGCTCGAGCCGCTTCTGCATCAAATGCAACAAACACCTGCGTCTTCCACGTGAGCAGTGCCGCCACGCTCAGCAGCGCAGAAACAGAAGTAGCCGTGATGAAGGCACGCGGAATCTCCCAGCCTGCAAGGCTCACGGTATCGAAAGGCAGCAGTTCTAAAATGCCATACAGCACGCACGAGGGATCAAGATCGATGCGCGAGGCTGCCGCAGTCACCATCACCACGCCGATCGCAAACAGGGTTGTAAACACGACGCCTGCGCTGGCATCTTCGGCCAGTGCGCCCTGCGCATGCAGCA
>CAMBUD010000118.1 GCA_945871035.1 Planctomicrobium piriforme
ACAGCGTCCGATTTTTAGGCGTCGGGCTCTTTTCCTATGCTTCGCGATCGTGTCACGCGGATTGCTATTGAGGCTTGACCTGCGCATATTTCCGGAGCGTATCGAGGATTTTGGGGCCGAGTCCCTCGACGTTGCCAAGATCGTTCAGGGATGCGTAGGGCCTGCCTTGAATGATGCGATTGGCCGTAACGTCCCCGACCCCCGGAATGGCTAGAAGTTGATCGCGTGAGGCCGTATTCAGATCGATCACAGCAGTCGGCACACGTTTTTTCGATTGGGTGGCCAGTTCGAGTTCGGCATCTTCCGTGCGTTGCAACGCACGCTCTGTCGGCAGTTTATCCCAATCCGTTTTGGCCCAGATGCCGTTCTCCTTCTTGGAAGCGCGGAGTTCGAGGTCGCGCAGCTTCTCCCGATACTCGTCGGAGTGCTTGCCATCGGGCGTTTCGCGGTACACACCAAAGGCGCGTGCCAAGCCCAGACGCACGAGCCGTTCCCCAAGATCTTCACCGTCTGCTGTTACGACAAAGGCATAAACACGCTTGAATCGGGCATCGCCGCGGGCATCGGCAAACGCTGTGTAAACCGTAAACGGTTTCGCCAAGGCCCGCGCTGTTTCGGCGGCAGCGAGGTTGCCCGTTTCCTTAGCCAGGGCAATCGATGCTTGCGGTGAACCACCGGCTTCCGAGATTCCAAAATAACGCCTCTGCGCACGCAAGCGGCGGGCGTCGGTGTCATCATTCACATGCAACTCCAGGCAGTCGGCGCCGTAGAGCCGAATCGTGTGCTGCTCGTTGCGTTGGGTCTGGATTAAAAAGCTGTCGCCGTCCGCCCAAGCAGCTTGAACCATCCGGCAGGCAGGAAACTTTTCTAAGGCCTGCGCGCTTTGGAGCGTGGGCGATCCCACAAACAGTGCCGCGGTTACAATGCTTAAAAAAAACTTCATCTGCGACTCCCTCTGGCGAGACAGTCGAAAAGTCTCTGCCAAGAGTACGGCCAAAACTCAAGTGAAAGAATCGAAGCTCTGGTACACCTGCGGTTGTTATACTCGACGGGCCTTTAGGTGTGCGGCCCCAGTTGTGCCAAAGACGTAAGCGACCCAACGAGAAAGCTTTTATGGACGGTATGCGTGGGGGCCTGTTGCAGTCAGTCGCAGCCGCAGTCCGGCCGACGACGGCTCTTTTTCAGAGTCATCCTAGAGCCTCGTGCTGCCAGCCACGGCTACCACTTTTTCATCTCTTTTTGGTAGCGGCGACCGTGCCTGCGATGGCCGCGTGGTCACCAGCACGAGCGACTGACCTGGCTAGGATCGCGGCTGTGGAGATCGACTTTGCCCGCGACATCCAGCCGCTGCTCAAAAGCCACTGCTTTGAGTGTCATGGCCCAGAAAAAAATGAAGGAGGGCTGTCGCTCGCCACACGCGCTGGTGCACTCGCCGGCGGCGATACCGGCCAGGCGATTGTGCTGGGTATGAGCGCAGCGAGCCTGCTTGTCGATCGTATTGAAGCAACCGATCCAGACGCCGTCATGCCGCCGGAGGGCATGGCTTTGAGCGCTGAGCAGGTGGCAACGATCCGGGCCTGGATCGATCAGGGAGCAGCCTGGCCAGCGAGTGCCGACGAGCCCGATCCTCGCGTGGCTAAGGCTGCCAAGCACTGGGCCTTTCAGCCGCTCGTCCGGCCAGCAGTGCCGACCGTTACAAATACCGAGTGGGTGAGGTCGCCAATCGATGCATTCATTCTGCAGAGGCAGGCCGCTGCTGCGCTTCATCCCGCTGCACGCGCGACCAAGGAGGCACTCCTGCGGCGAGTCTCTTTTGATCTCACGGGTCTTCCGCCGTCGCCAGAAGACATCGCTGCCTTTGTGCGCGACGACCATCCCGATGCGTTTGCCAGCGTGGTCGACCGGTTGCTGGCGTCACCTGCGTACGGTGAACGCTGGGCGCGGCATTGGCTCGATCTGGTGCGGTATGCCGATTCTGGCGGGTACGAAACGGACATTTTCTACGAGCAGGCGTGGCGGTATCGCGATTACGTCATCCGAAGCTTAAACGACGACAAGCCCTACGACCGATTTCTCATGGAGCAGGTGGCCGGAGACGAACTCTGGCCAGAGCAGGGCGATGCCATGCAGGACGCCGTCGCCGTGTGGACACTGGGTGAGTGGCCCAATGCGTTGGACGCTTTTCCCGAGATGCTGGAATATGTGCGGCGCACCGATCAGGTTGCCACGTTTAGTGAGGCGATGCTGGGCCTCACCGTGGCGTGCGCGAATTGCCACAACCACAAATACGATCCGATCAGCCAACGCGATTACTTTGGCCTCGAGGCCGTCTTTGCCGCCAGTGAAACTTGGAACAGGAACACCGCAACGAAGGCGTGGGGCAAAGGCGAACGCACGGCCTATCGCGCCGTTCGCCATGCGGAAAAGCCGGTGGATATCCATCTGCTTTTGCGCGGTGATCTGACGAAACCGACCAAGCTCATTGCGCCGGCCTTACCGGCGTTTTTGCCCGGTGGCGGAACGCTGCCGGATCGACCGGATGAAAATAAAAATCGCCGCGCTGCACTGGCGCGGTGGCTGGTGTCGACAGAAAACCCACTGCCTGCGCGCGTGATGGCCAATCGGATTTGGCAGTGGCACTTCGGTCAGCCCCTCGCGCCCACTCCCAATGATCTGGGGACCCAAGGACCGCCGCCCTCACATCCAGAGCTGCTCGATTGGCTGGCGGTTGAGTTGATCGACAATGGTTGGAGCCTGAAAAAACTCCATCGTGTGCTTGTGCTCTCCGCAACGTATGGCCAGTCCGCTACGCGCGATCCCAAGGCCATCGCCGTCGATCCACAGAATCATCTGCTGGCGGGCTTTGGGCGGCGGCGATTGGAAGCGGAGGAGGTGTGGGATCACCTGCACGCCGCTGCAGGGACGCTCGAGCTGAAAAGTTTTGGCACGCCATTCGTGCCGAAGCTCTCCGCAGAGGAATTGCAGGGCATGTATGATCTCGATGGCAAACGGGAGCTCAAGTGGCCCGTTACGCCAGAGCAGAACCGCCGGGCGATCTACATCCTGAACCGCCGCTCGTTTCGCTTTCCATTTTTCGAGGCATTTGACCCGGCCAACACGGCTGTCAGTTGTCCAACGCGGCAGACGACGACTGTCCCGGCCCAGGCGTTGACGCTTCTCAATAACAGCACCGTCGGCGAGCAGGCCCAAGCCATGGCGGACAATCTGTCACGCCTGGCCGGAGCCGACGTGGAAAAGTTTGTGCGGCGGGCGTGGTTGCTGGCCTACAGCCGCGAGGCAAGCGTAGCGGAGGTCGAGTTAGCGATGCAATTCATCGCCGAGTCGGAAGCCCAGCACCGCAAGCGCGGAGCCACCGACGCACACGCTGCCGCGATGCTAGAGTGTTGTCTGTGCCTCATCAACACGACTGAATTCATCTACGCCAACTAATGCAAACACATCTCCACAGCGGCTACACGTTTTCGCGCAGAGACTTCCTCAGCCAGGCCGGGATGGGCATCGGCTCGTTGGCCATGATCGATCTGCTCAGCCGCGAGGCGGGTGCCGGTGATAATCCGCTGGCTCCCACCACCACCGATCATGCGCCGCGGGCCACAGCGGTCATCTCGCTGTTTATGCACGGCGGTCCCAGCCAGGTAGACACCTTTGATCCCAAGCCATTATTGGCAAAATATGCAGGCCAGACGCTGCCGCCGAGCTTTGGGGATCTGAATCTCGAGTTCACCAAGACCAGCACGGCAAAAGTGTTGGCGAGCAGCCGGACGTTTCGAAAATGCGGAAAATCTGGCATCGAGATGGCGGATATCTTTGAGCACCTCCCCAGCGTTGCCGACGAACTTGCCGTTATCCGGAGTTGTTACCACACGGAATTCAACCACGCGCCGGCGCTCTACATGGCGCACTGCGGCACTCGTCTCATGGGGCGTCCGAGCCTCGGAGCATGGACGGTGTACGGATTGGGCTCTGTTTCCGACAATCTGCCAGGCTATGTGGTGATGCGAGATGGGCCTTTAAAGGGCGGCCCGACAACCTACGGCAATGGGTTTCTGCCAGCGGTTTACTCGGCCACTGAGTTGCGCGATAGTGGCGCAGCGATTCTCTATCTCAACAAGCCAGTTGCAATGAGCGGCGACGACCAGCGACGCGTGCTCGATTTTTCGCAGCATCTCAACCGCCAGTATCTGGCCGCACAAAATAACGACAGCAATTTATCGGCCCACAGCGCCGCTTATGAACTCGCCTATCGCATGCAGTCCTCCGCCCCAGAAGCAGTGGACCTGAGCCAAGAGCCCGCTTCGATCCAGTCGCTCTACGGACTGGACAACGACACCACGCGTCCCTTCGGCACGCAGTGTCTCAATGCGCGGCGTCTGGTTGAGCGCGGCGTGCGATTTGTCCAACTCTATCACGGTGGTGGTGGCGACGGATGGGACACTCACGGCGGCAACGATTCCAAGCACCTTCGCAACGGCAAGCAAATCGACAAGCCCATTGCCGGTTTGATCACCGACTTAAAAGCCCGTGGGCTCCTCGATTCAACGCTCATCATCTGGGGGGGTGAATTTGGCAGAACGCCCACCTCCGAGGGCGCAGATGGCCGCGATCACAGTCCCTACGGTTATTCTGTCTGGATGGCCGGTGGTGGAATCAAAGGCGGCACGGTCTATGGCGCGACAGATGATTTCGGATTCAAAGCAGTGGAAAACCCGGTTCGCGTGCGGGATCTGCACGCCACAATCCTGCATCTGCTGGGACTGCGTCACGAGCAGTTGACGTTTTACTTTCAGGGCTTGCAGCAGCGACTGACGCAGGTTGATGGGGCGTGCCGGGTCATCCGCGAGATTCTGGCTTAAACAGGTTGGGCCGCAGCGGCTTACGCGACGAAACCTTTGCCGACCCGCCGTTGGCGAAACACCTTATCCCAGAGTCGCTCTAGTTGCGATATTCAAACGCATATTTTCCGGGCATCGGTACGGGATAGGTGCCGTCGTCGTTGGCCGCAAGGATCGCAGCACTGCTGTCGGTGAGGGTGTCCACTCCGGCCGTTAAATCGTCCGGGCAATTGAGCATCTCATTGTAGGTGACGATTTTCCCCGTGTGGGCCGCAAACCGTCCCATCGCAGTCACGAGACTCGCCTGCGCACCACGCACCACTTCGTTGTAGGGTTCGTCGGCGAGGATCGCAGCCAAGAAGTGCTCCCACTCGCGGCGGTATGGATTTGCCTCCGGCTGAGCGGCCGTCCAGAGAATGTTGTTCTTCTCCATGCGTTGATCTTTGTAGATCGTGGAACGCGCCGGTGAATGGCCGCTAGAGGAAATCGTAAACGCCCCTTGCGAACCCTGTCCGAAGACCCCGAACTTTTGCGCACAATTTTTCATCAAGCGGCTGGAGTAGAAAAACTTTCCGCCATCTTCGAACGTGTATTCAATGGCGTAGCTGTCAAAGTTTTGGTCGTCGATTTTACCCCGGTAGTGACGGCCGCCCGTGGCTTCGGCCTTCACCGGCCACGCATCCTTCATCCAACAGGCCTCGTCAATGTGATGGATGCAGTAGTCGCTGAAAACACCCCCGCTGGCCCAGAGAAAGTTATGAAATCGCTTCACCTGCCAGAGCAGTTCGTGCATGCCCTCCGGTCCGGGGGCGAGATCAAGGCTGTGCGCTGGGTCGTGCTCCCGATATCCAGAAAAGGCAACGAGGTCTCCCACTTCGCCGCTGCGCAGCCGGGCAAAGAGTTCGCGGCGACGGTCGCAGTGGCGGCACATAAGCCCGACGGCGACCTTGAGTTTTTTCTCATCCGCTAGGGCGGCGAGTTGGATCATCCGCTGGGTGCTTGGGCCATCGACGGAGACGGGCTTCTCCATGAATGTGTGCACGCCCTTTTCGATGGCAGAGGCGAAGTGTGGCACGCGAAAACCCGGGGGTGTGGCGAAGATCGCAAGGTCGCCGGGACGCAGGCAGTCCAGCGCCTGCTTGTAGGCATCAAAACCAAGGAAGACCCGTTCCTCGGGAACATCGACGCGTTTTGGAAACTGCTGCAGCAGGCTTTCGCGCACCGTAC
>CAMBUD010000119.1 GCA_945871035.1 Planctomicrobium piriforme
CGTACGACAAATAGGCCCGCTTTCGGCTATCCCCGTGGCGAAGGGGGTCAATGCTTCTGTTGTGACGTTGAGCTATTGCGACTCTTGTGGGAACCTATGCTATGTCTGCAGAACCGTGGTAGAAGGGACTGGCACCGTTTGTTCAAGCAATCGGTGCCTGTCCCTGGTCTGTGCTCCAAGTTAGTGAATCAAAACCAAACGCCAGCACGGGCAGGGTGAGTCGAACCATACCGGCTTTGGCGAACCCAAACCACCGGCTCCTGTTAGGGCAGTGTGGCCGCAAATTACAGGCAGGGGTATCAGGGCCAGGGGCGGGTCGCATCGTAAGCGGCACCGTCACGCAAAACCACCTGGTTCGCCACACGCACGCGCCCGCAGATAATGCGTCAAAACGGTTAGCGATCACCCCCCAGCGTGTAGACTGTTTCACGGTTCAACCAACGTCTAGCCGGGAGGAATGCCATGCGTGCTGCTGCTGTTGTAGGGATGGTGCTCTTGTGTGGGATCGCACAAGGAGCGCAGCCGAAGACCGTCACCAACACGATTGGCATGGTGCTGATCGATATACCGGCAGGGAAGTTCACGATGGGCGAAGGTGCGGTTGCCGTCACGCTGACAAAGCCATTCTGGCTAGGCAAGACGGAAGTGCCACAGGGGCAGTGGCAAGCCGTGATGGGCACGGAGCCGTGGAAAGGGTATGAAGAGATTAAGATTGGGAAAGACTTCGCTGCATCGTACGTGGACTGGAACGACGCGACGGCATTTTGCCAGAAGCTGACAGACTTAGAACGTAAGGCTGGAAAGCTGAAGGCCAACGAAGAATACCGCCTGCCGACAGAAGCGGAGTGGGAGTACGCGTGTCGTGCCGGGACGACAACGGCGTATTCATTTGGCGACGATAAAAAGCAGTTGGGTAATTATGGCTGGTTCCAGGGTAACGCTCTCCGTATTGGCGAGAATTACGCCCACCCGGTTAGCAGGAAGCAGCCCAACCCGTGGGGCCTGTATGACATGCACGGCAATGTTTACGAGTGGTGCTCGGATTGGTACGACGAAACACGTTTCTACGGCACCGACCCGGTCGGCCTCGAAGAGGGCTCCGGCCGCGTGTTTCGCGGCGGCAGCTGGTGGAACGGCCCGGACGGCTGCCGGTCGGCGAGCCGCCACTACGTCGTCCCGTCGTACCGTCTCTACAATCTAGGCTTCCGTGTGGCCCGCAGTCAGTCGGCACAGTAAACAGTCCAGTAGCGAGGGCACGGCACCACCCCGCTCCCGCGTGTAGACTGCCCCACGGTTCAACCAACGTCTACCGCTCATCGCGGGTCCGACGCTTGTGGAAGTGCCATTGGCCGGACTATCCTTTGGGGCGCGGATTCATGCCACATCCTCTGCGCCGGTGGCGGCTCACTCATCCTCCTCGATACGCAGACCAGCACCCGCACCACGCTCATCGGCGGACTTGGAAAAATCAGCGAGCCCACCTGGTCGCGCTAAGAGATTTGGAAAGTGGGGAGGCCAACGGGATTCGAGCCCGCAACAACCAGAATCACAATCTGGGGCTCTACCATTAAGCTATGGCAACCATTTTTGAGGGGCTGGACTGATAGCAGAACGAACGCGCCAGCCAAGGGACAAAATTAGGATCGTGTTTCGCGGACGATGGAAGTGATTTCACAACTCTTTGCACGTGGACAACAGAACTGCGGTAACCCACAACTTTGTGAAGCCGCTACGCCTCCGGAAAAAATGACCCGAATCCAATAACTATCGAACGTTTATGGCACCTACTCCTCACAAAACATCCGCAGCGTTTGCAGTGATTGCCGGACTTTTTTCGATTATGTCTGCGACGTCTGTAAACGGAGCGACATGGGCGGAGTCGTTTGAGGGCAGGTTTGCGAGAAACTATTTCGTCGAGCCTCAGGAAATGAACGGTGGCTGGAGCAACTTGAGAATCAATCCTGCCGCTGGCTATTCCGGCAGCGCTGGTGAAGTCAACATTGTCAAAACGCCCGCCCGCATAGGCAATGGTGCGATGAAATGTGAGCGAACACAGCAAGGTCGCCGTATGGAATTTGAACTGGTGAATCGCGATGAAAACGACAGTCCGCGGGTGAATCAACAGTGCTGGGCAGCCGTCAGCATTCTGGTCCCGGCGGCCAGCGTCACGCATTCAGGAATGGTGATTCAGTGGCATGGTGGATTCCCCGGAAAAGCCCAAGGTCAGGAATACGCGCAAGGCCCGGAGGCGTGCCTGCGACTCGATAATGGGCAGTTCACTTTTCATACAAACTTCAAGGAATCCAAACAGACCGCACCGGGCAGCAGAGTGGCGAAATTGGTGGAAAAGGCACAGCCGGGGCAATGGTATGACTTCGTGTTTCACCATTACTTTTCGCTGAATGACGACGGGCTCACGGAAATTTGGGTGCAGGGCCGGAAGCTCTATTCGCAGAAAGGCTGCAACGCCTTTTACTATCGCAGCAAGTTCGCTTTCAAATTTGGTTCCTACGGCAGCGGGACAGGCGGCACGATTCTTTTTGACGAGGCTAAAGTCATGACCGGCGCGGGCAGCTACGAGCAGGTGTCGCCCGGCGGAGCAAAGCCGCTCCCACTGCCTGTGCCCGCAACCATTCCGGCTTTTGCCCAGCCAAACCAACCCGGAGCCACAGCGCCAGCCAGCCAGAAATGAAAATGCTCCTCCTCCATCTCACGCTGGCATTTTGCGTTTTTGGCGGGCGTGTTTACTCCGCAGAAACTTCGACTGCTGCGAGTGTGCCCGAAAAGGCGCCTGGCGAAGAACCTTCCGGTAACTGGGAAGTCCGCCTCCGCCCGTTTATGCGCGAGAAGCCCGAGTGGTATGTAGGGGCTGAGGCTGTCCGCATCGCTGACAACGTGCTGCTTTACCAATGCGACTCCGGCGGCTGGCCAAAGACCATCGCTTTCAAAAAAAGGATCGACCTGACCGCGAATGTCACCGACGCGGATCGCCCCGCCATCGAAGCCGCCAGAAGCAAAACGGACAGCACGATAGACAACGGCTCGACCTACACGCAGATGGAATACTTGGCGCGTGTCTTCAACGCCACAAAGCAGGAACGATTCAAAGCAGGATTCCTCAAGGGCCTCGATTATCTCCTCAATGCCCAATACGAAAACGGGGGCTGGCCGCAGTTTTCCCCCTTCCCCAAGGACAAGGAATACCTCGCGCGTGTCGTTTCAAACCGCGACACGAAAAACTACTTCCTCCACATCACTTTCAATGACGAGGCGATGGTGTCCGTCCTGTGTCTGCTGCAAAGAATCACCAACGACAAAACCCGATACGCTTTTGTAGATGCCGAGCGACGCTCGCGCTGTGAAAAGGCCATCGCAAAAGGAGTCGAGTGCATTTTGAAATGCCAGATCGTGCTGAACGGAAAACGCACCGCGTGGTGCGCCCAGCACGACGAGAAGAGTTTGGCGCCCGCAGGTGCGCGGATTTATGAAAAGGCATCCATCAGCGGGAGTGAGGCTGTGGGCATCGTGCGTTTTTTGATGAGCCTCGACGCACCCTCGCCCGAAGTTGTGGACGCCATCCAGTCAGCGGTGGCGTGGTTCGATGCCGCCAAGATCAATGGCCAGCGCTTGGTGGAGAAGCCGGATGCGTCGCTGCCCAGAGGGTTTGATAGAATCCTGGTCGCCGACCCGAACGCGGAGCCGCTCTGGGCACGTTTCTACGAACTGGGAACACAACGGCCCATCTTCTGTGGCAACGACGGCGTCATCAAACGCAACATGTCCGAGGTCGAACCCGATCGCCGCACTGGCTACATGTGGTATTGCACGACTCCCGCCGATTTATTGAACAAAGACTACCCCATCTGGCAGAAAAAATGGGCTCCCGAAAAGAACGTCCTGAAGAAATGAGCGCCACCGAAATGAAGCAGTATGGGAAACGACTTCTCAGACAAAGCGCGGCGATGATCGGTGCGCTCGCCATTTTCACAGCGCTGACGAGCCCGTTCACCCATGCAGCAGAGAAAGAAACCCCGCCCGAACTTGCAGCAGTCCTCACGAAGATTGACCGCACGCTTTTAGAACAAAACGAACAGGACATCCGCGCTTGGCTCGATGCGCGCATCGCCGCAACAGGCGATTTCGGCGTTTACTCGTTTAACTACACCAGCGTCCAAGTCAAAGGAGACACGGCAAAGGTGAATCTAAACCGTGGCGCACTGGCGGACTCCGCAGCCCAGTTCATTCGCGCCTACGAGATGCTCGGCGAACGGAAATACCTCGATGCCGCACTCAAGACGGCGGATTTCTTCCTCCAAGTGCAGCAACCCGCCGGACATTTTCCCACCGGGGCCACCATCGAACGCGGCGGCAAAGCCACAGCCAGCGTCGGAAAGAGTCCGCTGGAAGTGGCCCGCATGGAGGACGGCTATCAATTTCGCCCCTTTGCGCTGCTGCTGCACGCGCACCGACTCACCGGCGAAAAGAAATACTTCGACGCTGCAAAGAAACTCGCCGACCTCGTGACACAGCGCATCCAACATCCCGAGTGGGGCTGGTGCCCCACGGAGTTTGACACGCGGATCGAGGGCTCCGCAGAAAAACAGAAGGAGTCGAGCGGCGTTTATGGTGTTCGCGGTGGTGGATCCTACTCCGACGCCTGCACGACCGACGGATTCCGCATCTCCGTGATCATGTATCACGCGACCGGTGACAGGAATTATTTGAAAAGATCAGCCCAACTCGGGAAGTGGCTCTTTGCCACGCAGTTCGGCAAAGGCGACGTGCGCGGCTGGGCCGACAACTATAACTCTAAAAACGAACCAGTCCCCGCCCGCAATTTCGAGGGCCTGTCAATCGATCCCCGCAACTTCAACCGCTACATCGCAACCCTGCTGACTTGGTTTTACGCCATGACCGGGGATGAAAAATACGGTAAAATTTTCATGGAGTCCTACACATGGCTCAAAGCTCAGGAACAGCCCGACGGCTGGGCCGCCGAGTATTCCTACGAAGGGCTTCCGGTGTGGAGCCAGGACTACAAGACCTATCGTTACGACCTGCCCCAGACCTGGCCCGAAAAGCTTATGCATGTGGAGGTCCGCGATGGAAAGCCGTGGTATAACCGGGTCAAAGTGCAGATGGATGACAGCAAAATCATCCACGACTTAATTCAAAAAGGCGGGTTTGAAACGCTCGTGCAATGGCACAAAAGCCTAGTTCAACTCAGCGACGAACAATATCTCGCCGCCCGTCTTGCCGCCGCAAAACGCTGCACCGACGAACAACTGACCGTGCCTCTGCAAAACCTGATCGAACCCGCCAAGCAAACCAGCATCCAAGCCAACTATCTGGAACGCGTCCGTCTTCGCCTGGCCGCGCCCGACGCAAAAGGATTACCCCCGAGCGACTCCATCGGGCGAAAAGAAATGACCCGCCAAAGCTGGCACGGCCCCCACACATGGGCAGAGCCATACCACCCGCCTTTCGGCTGGGCGAGCTGGCAGTATGTATGGGACGCCCGTCTCGCACTCGGCCTGATTAAAGCCGACACCATAGCCAGCGGAGGACGCGGTCTGGAAATCATGCACCTCTGGCCCGCATGGGACGTGATGGGCGACTGGACCACCCGCTGCATCAAAGTGGAAAACTGGCTCAACGTGCCGCTGCCCGCCGCAGGTGATCAAAAATAATTCCAGAAGATTGCATTACTCCTCTCCAACAACTGGAGGCGCCGCACGCGTGATGAAATCCCTACTAGAAATCCCTACTACTTGTCTCGACGATTTTTCTAAGCCTGCACGCACTCGCGCAAATCCCGCAACCAACGGACGCGCCCAAGCCATTGAAGCCCGAGCAAAGTGCGGAGGCTTTTAAGTTGCCGGAGGGTTTTCGGATGGAGGTCGTCGCCAGCGAACCGCTCATCGCGTCGCCGTCGGCGGTGTGGCTGGGATGAACGCGGACGGATGCTTGTGAGCGAGCTGCACGGCTACAATCTCGCGGGGCAACTGGACAGCGAGGAACTGAACAAGACTGGGATGCTGGACACGAAGGTGCGCCGAGTGCAGGCAGGGGAGAAG
>CAMBUD010000120.1 GCA_945871035.1 Planctomicrobium piriforme
TCGACCGTATTGACCAGCCGCAGGCTCTGCAGGCCGAAGTTCAATGGCCGGAGGCTATCGAACGTGGCCGCTGTGACCATCGACCCACAGCCTGCCAGATCGCAGAGCACGACGGCACAGCCAACGGCCATGGCCTCGATCGCCGTGCGGCCCTTGGCAAATACCAAGTCGTAGTTGTGGAACAGATCCTCGGGATGGCTCGTGGGGTTGCCGCACGTACTGCCGAACACATCCAGCGAGATGCTGCGGGAGAGGCAGGCATCGCGCACGGTGGCCGCGTAGTTGTCGGCCGCCGCGTGGTCGACGTGCTTTGCAGTGTTGCTCAGGAGCAATGCGCGGGCTGGCTTGTCAGGTAGTGGCTTCCGGGGCAAAAAACGGTCCATGTCGGCAAAGTTCAACAGTATCTGAACCTGTTCGACTGGAACGTTGGCCTCCCGGACAATGCGGTCTCGGCAGGCCAAGTCAACGGCAACGTAGCGGAGGATTCTGGGAAACCGGGGCGGCAGTTCCTGCCACGGAGTCGACCCATGGCAAAACGAAACGGCCGGCACGCCGGGACAGCAGGCCAAGGCCGTCATGGTTTCAACGTGATGGTGGCCGTGAATAACATCCGGTCGAAAATCCAATTCGGTCAGTCGCGACACCACCGGCACGCCAGCGGCCCGCAGCAGTTCTGCCACCTCGCCCAGATCGGGACTATAGGCAACCGGTTGGTGGCCGATGCGTTTGAGTTGGCAGGCTACATCATAGACGTACATCTCCGATCCGGCACGAGCGCTCAGCGTGTTGTTGGTCAAGAGAATTCGCATGGCTCATGGCCAACATTATGCGAGAGCAGCCTGCCAAATACCTATGGCAGCACCGTTGTCTCCTTGCCCGCTGTCGTGCTGAGATCTCGCCACACACTCAGTTCAATGCTATCGCCAACGAAATGGACGCTGCCGTCGCACATGGCCACGCCGACACCGCCCGGATGCCGGCTACGGGCGCCGTACATCACAGCATTCAGGGCTGATGTGGCAACGACAGCAGGAGGATTATTGGCATGGGGATGTTGGCAATAGTTGGCCTGTGCATACACATCCGGTTGTGAGGCGTTTGGCGCTAAGTAGGCCGAAAAACCTGCGTTGTCGCCCCACCAGATCAATCCGCGAACATCAAAATTCGAGCTATTACGACTTATTCCGTTTACGAACTCACTCAATAACAGGGTGTTGCTAAGGCCGTCCCGAATCCTAGCGACCGGGACTTTCTTGCCCGACTCAAAGGGCGCACCGGCAAAAGTGACTCCATTGTAGTTCTGGACAATCTTATAGCCATACGGAGTGACCATCGTGGTCGAGTTTAACGCACTGCTGGCATCTATTCCTGTATTGCCATAGTTCACTGCGTAATTGTGTTTCGTCAGCGGCGGCGAAGAAGGAAATGTCGAAATCTGATCGCTTGGGCAGGTAGCAAAGCTCAACTGCTTGGTCGTCACTGCCGTGTTCGGTGCCAAGTGATACCACGGGGCTGCCGGCGTCGAGGCGCCTTTCGCACCAAAACCAATGTAGGCCTGAAACACGTTTTGTTCTTCGATGTAGGGCAGCAGCGCGACCAGCCACGTGCCGTGACAACAATCGGAGGGAGCCGGTGGCAGCACACCCAGCGATTCGTTGAACAACTGCATTCCATGCGACATTTGCTTGATATTGTTCAGGCACCCCGCCCGCCTACCAGACTCCCGCGCCGCTTGGATGGCCGGCAGCAGGAGCGCAATCAATAGGCTGATGATCGCGATCACCGCGAGGAGTTCGACGAGAGTGAAAGCGATTCGGTATTCGCGGGTAAAGAAGTCCGGCGGTCGTTGTGGTCGCATCAATAACCTCACGGTTGCGATTCAAGCACGTTGTCAGACGAATTGATCGGTGGCGTTGCCTTACACGAGTTCCGCCCATGGAAAATCCCAAATGCGAACCAAATTCTATGGTTTTTTTGCAAACTTACCATCGCAGAAAAGTTCATTTCCTCGCCTGCGACGACCTGCCCATCAAAAAGCCATCCACGGCTTGCGAGGGCCGAAGTGGGCTCGACTGGCAGCTGTGGACCTACTGTGGATAGCATGAAATGCTTTGTACGATCCATCCGGGCAATGCATGCCGAAGGTGAGATACATGCCGAACGATCCGACGCTGCTTGTGATCGGGCATCCCGGCCACGAACTGCGATCGTATGAATGGATGAGAAAGACGCGGCCCACGGTGCTGGTGTTGACCGATGGCGGTGGGGCCAAGAACCATCCGCGGATCGAACGCACGCGGGGCGTTGTCACGCAGGCCGGAGCCGTTGCTGGACAACTCTTTGGCACGTTCACAGATCGCGATCTCTATCGATTCTTGATCGATGGTACTGCCAAACCGCTTGTAGAGTGGACAAGCGGAGTGGCAGCTACGATTGCTTGCCTGCGGCCAACGACGGTGGTGTCGGACATGATCGAGGGCTACAACCCCAGCCACGATCTTTGCCGCTATCTCGTACGTGCGGCGATCGAAATGGCCGCCCGCAGCGGATGGCCTGTGCGGGAGGATCTGTGCATCCCGCTCACGGGCAATCCACAAGAAGCGTGGGGTGGTCGCCTGCGGTGGTCGCAAAGAATTGTCTTAAGCGACGCTCAACTGGCTGAAAAACTCTTAGCCGCTCGCGGCTATCCAGAACTCTTGGGAGAAGTTGACGCGGCCCTTACCAGCCATGGCGCCGAATGTTTTCGCAACGAATGTTTCTACGCGTCGCCGCCCGGCAGCCTGCTGGACGACGGACTCCCCGGCGGGCCGCCGCTCTACGAATCGCATGGGGCAGGGCAGGTGCAAGCGGGGCTTTACGAGGAGGTTATTTTGTACCAGCAGCACGTTCGACCGCTTGTGTGCAGCGTGCGAGGTGCTCTGGGACTCTTGTAGATATGCGTGGGAAAAGCCATTCATTGCCATTTTCCAGGTGGGTCGCAGCGAGAAACCCTCAGCATCCGCCAGAAAATTCTTGACGGACTGCCCAAAACCCATTGCAAAGGCAAATAGCGGTAAATAAGATGATTGCAACATCTGGGTCGATTAAATGGATTGAGTCGACTTTACTCAGCAAGATCTGTTGTGGTCCTGCCATCCATTCACGCTCTTCGCGAGGATTTTTCATGTTACGTTCTGTTTTCGCATACGTTTCCGGTTCGTTGGCACGGGGTACTCGCCGCAAGCACTCAGCGCGACGCCGCAGGGGCGAGCCCCGGTATTTTGAGGCCTTGGAAAATCGGCTGGCGATGACCCAGACAGTGGGCCTGTTTTTGGATAACGCCCCCCTGTCGTTTGACGGCTATACCATCGTTGCGCCCTCGGCCAGCAGGACTGTCCAACTCATCGATAATGCGGGCCATAGTGTCCACTCTTGGACGAGCGCCTACACGACTACCGCCAACTACCTGCTCGAAAATGGTGATCTTCTCCGCAGCGCGCAGCTCCCTCCCGCCCAGCGGAAATATGGTGCACCCGGCGCAACCGGTCGACTGGAAATTCTTGATTGGAACAGCAACGTTAAATGGTCTTACCAGCTGGCCAACGACAAGTTTCAGCTCCACCACGATGCCATCATGCTGCCCAATGGCAATATTATGGCGATTACTTGGAACCGGTTCTCCAGAGCTCAAGCGATTGCCATGGGACGCAACCCCGCCACGCTGCGGCCTTCGGAGAACAGCGAACTCTGGACCGACAGGCTCATCGAGATCAAACCCAACTACACTACCGGCGTGGGGGGCGACATTGTCTGGCAATGGGATGTGGCCAACCATCTCGTGCAGAATTACGACGCCACTAAAGCCAATTACTACGGACCCAATGGCGTCAAAAACCATCCCGAGCTTATGAATGTCAACTACGTCGCCACCGACATTGGTGCGGGCGCTGTCGTGGCCGATTGGACCCACTTCAACGGGCTCGACTTCAACGCCAACACCAACCAGATTATCGTGTCGTTACGGGAACAATCCGAGATCATGATCATCGATCACAGCACGACGACGCAGCAGGCTAAAACGCATACCGGAGGCCTCAGCGGCAAGGGCGGGGACATCCTCTGGAGGTACGGCAACGATCGCACGTGGGGCGGCGGCACGCGTGCCACACAGACGCTCTTTTACCAGCACAACCCAAACTTTATCCGTGACGGATTGCCCGGGGCTGGCAATATTATGGTGTTCAACAACGGCTATATCCGGCAGGACGGCAGCAGTTGGTCCACCGTGATGGAAGTGAAGGCTAAGGTGGGCACCTACGGTCCGAGTTCCGCCACGCTCGTCTGGAGCTACGCGGCGCCGACCAAGAAAAACTTTTCCGCCGCAATTATTTCGGGCGTCCAGCGGCTACCCAACGGTAACACGCTGATCAACGAGGGCACTGAAGGCCATCTCTTTGAAGTCACGCCGAGCGGTCAGACCGTCTGGAACTATGTCAATCCCATTGCCCTTGCTGGCGTGATGCATCAGGGGCAGGCGGTGGCACCATTCAACGTCGTTGGCGTGCCGAACGTCTTTTCTAACCTGACGTTTCGGGCCACCCGCTATGCGACGAACTATGTGGGGCTCAGTGGCAAGACGCTGACTCCAACCGGACCAGTTGAGAAGTATCCGGTGTCGTACGCGACCCCGGGCCTCTACGACCCCGTCACCCGGACGTGGTATCTCAACAACCACCTCGACGGCACGACCACCGATATGTACGTCTTCCGCTCCGTGTCGGCGGCGTCGTCGTGGCTGCCGATCACCGGCGACTGGGACAACAACGGGGTCGACACAACGGGCCTCTACAATCCTGCCGCCCGCACATTTTATCTCGACGATAACAACGACGGTACAGCCGATCGGACATTTGTGGCGGCGGGTGCCAAGCCGGGGTGGTTGCCATTGGCGGGCAACTGGAATGGCAGCGGCGGGGACGAAGTAGGCCTCTACGATGCGGTTGCCCGCACGTTCCACTTCTACAGCCTCACCGGCAGCGTGCTGCAGAGTCCATTCATCGCGCCCCCAGCGCCCGCTACATGGCGGCCCCTGGCCGGCGATTGGAACGGTGACGGTACGAGCAGCGTGGGTCTCTATGATCCAATCGGCTACACGTTCTATCTGTACGATACGATCGACGGCTCAAGTGCGGCACGAACCGTATTCAAGACGCCAATCGTCCCAGCCTCGTGGCTCCCGCTGGCAGGCGCGTTCACCGCCGGAGCTAAAACCGGCGTCGGTCTTTACGATCCGCTCGCGTACACGTTCTATCTGAACAAGAAAACGGACGGTTCGATCAACGAGGTCACTGTCGTGAAGGTGCCCGCTGTGCCCGCCACCTGGATCCCGTTGGTGGGTCTGTGGAAAAAGAAAATCTGACGCCCACTTGGCAGACCGGTATTTTTAGCGACTGGCCGAGGGCACCAAGCGGCCTGCGTGCGCATCTTGTGGAGACACGTTCTGAGACACGTTGTCTCCCGGCGTGCGCTTGTAAAAGGGTTGAGGCGAGCGGACGGCCGGCACAAATGCTCCCTCGTGCTCGATACGGGTCAACAGCGCATCGCGCCGAGCAATTGCTTCCGCGAGCGAGTGAGTCTGGAGCGATTTTCTGATCCGCCGTTTGCGGTGATCAAAGTGGATCGTGTAGTGCACCCACCACGTGCCGTTATTGCACCACAGGTGATGAGACGCATTGGCTTTGTCGACACGCAGTGAGGGAAAACCGACGGGCATGCTGCACCCCTTTCCGGTGAGGGAAAGGAAGGTGCTTTCGAGTTCTTTTTGACCGGTTTCTTATGCGGTCTATCAGCGCAAAAACTCCCGAAAGCTTCGCTGGGGAACGCTCCCAACGCGTATCCTCCCGCCCTGTTGCCAGAGCGAGTAACCACCTTGTGCTTTCGCGAGGTTGGTGTGAGAGACCGCGAGGGCCAACTCAATTCCAAGAACGGATACTTCTAACCTTCCAAGCC
>CAMBUD010000121.1 GCA_945871035.1 Planctomicrobium piriforme
CACCGGAACCGGCGAGTTCAGTGACAAAGTTACGGTCCGATTCGGTCCGGCATTCGGGCCGGTAGAGGAGAGGGGGTAACTAGTTATTCGGCCAAAGCGAGATCCTGCTCAACGCGCAAACACAACACGAGGAGTCGTTGACACGTTCCGTTGTCTCTGGGATCTCTGCTTTTCCTGTTATGTTCAAGAGTATCGCCCACCAATCGACGGAGGATTGAAATCGTGTCGTACGGTCTTGACTCGTTATCGATGTGGCCCTTCTGCAGGCGGCTACTGCCTCACGCATAACAATTATGAACGACAACACCTCACAAGGATTGACGATCGAAGAAAGCCTTGAGCCCGATTGCGTAGTTGTAAAATTAATTGGACTAGCCGACTCTGATTCCTCGACCGTGCTTGAACGAGAAGTTCTCCGTTTGAATGCTCTGCGCGCGGCGTTGATCGTCTTTGATCTTTCGCAACTTACGTTCATCTCCAGCCTTGCCATTGGCCTGCTTGTCTCATTTCGCAAGGGCCAGTCACGGTACGGTGGCAAAGCCTTGCTGAAAGGCTTGACTGGATCTGTTGCAGAGGCGCTGCAGCGAACGCGAGTAACAGAGTTGTTCATCTAAAAGCTGTTCGCATACAAATGATCTCTGGCCGACCTGCTTCCATGGCTAGAACATCACCTTCGTATCGGCAGGTATCGGCCGAGTCCCGCAATTGCCTTTCGAGATTCCAATACCTGAGATTTGTTTAGGATAGCCCGCAGGCATGGGCCTAACCCCTTGGGCACTGAGTGCTTTGAAAAAAACCACCCTGCTGGGTCAAGCAACAACTATCGATGGCAAGCTCATGACGCTGCATGAGCATGATGGCGTTTTTATGATCCGCATTGCCGGTGTCGAATTGATGTCCAGCCGGCAGCACGCCTCCGAGGAGAGGTTGGCTGAATTGGCATGCGATCACATCCGGACAAAATCGCCCGGTGCGCGGGTCTTAATCGGCGGATTGGGTCTGGGATTTACACTGCGAGCCGCATTGAAAAATCTAGCTGCCGATGCCGCCGTTACTGTCGCTGAAATGATGCCGGCGGTTGTTGGCTGGAATCGTGAGCCTGAATACAAACTGGGAAAAGATGCGCTGGCCGACCCTCGGGTAAAAGTCATTGTCGGTGATGTGGCAGATGTGCTCCGCAACAGCCGGAGAGAATTTGATTCGATCATCCTCGACATTGATAACGGGGCAAGTGGACTGAGCGCGGCCTCAAATAGTCGGCTCTACAAGGCGGTCGGACTGGCAACAATCAGGTCGGCGCTCAGGCCAGAGGGTTGTCTAGCCATCTGGTCTGCTAGCGACGATCCGCCCTTCGTTCAAGTATTGCGTCAATCTGGATTCACTGTCACGGTCGAGAGGGCTCGCACCCACCCCGGCGGCGGCGGCTGGAACGCGATCTTTATCGGACGGGTCGCTTAGCACGCCCACTTTTTCCCACTTGGCGGTTTGCATGTATTTCTTCCAGCGACGGACAATCGCTTCATCGCGCATGAAAAAATTTACCGCAATTATCGTCTCGCGAATCATTCTCTTGCTTGTTCCGCTGGTATCCCTTCAGGCGAACAACAGTGCAGCTGCCAAGCCCAACATCATTCTTTTGCTGGCCGATGATCTCGGCTATGAGACGATTGGGGCAAACGGCGGCACGTCGTATCAGACTCCTGTGCTCGATCAATTGGCTGCCGGTGGCATGCGATTTACCCACTGCTATATGCAGCCTCTTTGTACGCCAACCCGCGTGCAATTGATGACAGGACGCTCCAACGCCCGCAACTACATCGATTTTGGACAGATGGATCCGAAGGCTGTCACATTTGGAAACATTTTTCAAACAGCAGGCTACGCCACTTGTGTAGTGGGCAAATGGCAGCTTGGCAGGAATCCAAAACTGCCGCAGGTATTTGGATTTGACGAGCATTGTCTCTGGCAGCACACCCGTCGGCCGCCGCGGTATGCAAATCCCGGATTGGAGATCAATGGCCGTGAAAAAAACTACAACCAGGGCGAATATGGGCCGGATATTGTCAACGATTATGCGATCGATTTTATCGTGCGCAACAAGTCAAAACCGTTCATGCTTTACTATCCTTTGATGCTCACGCACGCTCCCTATCAGCCGACGCCCGACAGCAAAAAGTGGAATCCTAACGCCGTGGGTGAATCGATCAACAAAGCAGACGCGCACTTCGGCGATATGGTGAAGTACATGGACAAGCTCATTGGAAAACTTGTGACCACGCTCGACGCGGAAGGCTTACGAGACAACACGTTACTGATATTTGTTGGGGACAATGGCACCGGTAACGGCATCCGTTCGTCGATGGGCGACCGCACGGTCATTGGACGAAAAGGCAGCACGGTTGAGGCTGGGATGCACGTGCCACTGATCACCAATTGGCCGGGCCGAATCGCGAAGGGAAAAGTTTGCAACGACCTTGTTGACTCCACTGATTTCCTGCCGACGATGTGCGAAGCAATGGCGGTGCCATGCCCCGCAACCGAGCAACTCGATGGTCGCACCTTTTGGCCACAACTCTGCGGCCAAAAGGGTCTGCCGCGCGACTGGATCTATGCCTGGTACATGCCGCACGCATCCAGAAAAACAAAAGCCACTGAGTTTGCCTTTAATGATCGCTTCAAGCTCTACAGCGACGGCACTTTCTTTGATCTTGTCAAAGACGTAGACGAAAAGGTGCCGCTGCGGGTGCCTGCACTTACCGGAGATGCTGCCGCAGGGGCACGGTCGCTGCAACAAGCGATTGACTGCTACAAGGACGCTCGCCCCACCACGCTCTAGCAACTGGCAATCGTGAGCCGTTCCGAGCAGTTGCCCCGCTACTTCTTCAGTCTTCCCCGCTGCATTTCCTCAAATTCTTTTTGCTGGTCTGCGCGTTGAACACCCGCGGCAGAGAGCTGGAAGTTACGATCGAAATCGACCGTTAAAGAGTATTCGAGTACGTTTGCTTTTTCAGCGATGGCCTCCGCCGCAACGTCAATATCCCAGCGCAGAAGGCCCTTTGAGCGTTCGCTTCGCAGATAGGCCGGATCGGTGGAGAGCGGCAACTTGAGTTCGGCGAGAGTCACGCGAACATCCCCACCCTTGTCAGCGTAGGGCAAGCGATCAAAAAGGCGCACCGCTACAGCCTCTTTTTTGTAATTCTCAACGGCCACGCGATATTTAAAACTCAGTTCGCGATTGCCTCCCTGCACGCTCTCTTTTTTGTCGATCAGTTCACGCTTAGCCCTCAACTGCGGATCGGCTCCAAATCCAACGACAAACGATTCACCGCGGGCGACCGTGGGGATGTCGGATCGGCCCACAAAGCGACCATCGAGATACACGGCCACAGGGCCGGCCAGTAGATCGTCGTTGCTCGTGTTTTTCAGTTCGGCTTCCCGATAGACGTAGCTAGCCAGTACGGGCGTCGCGACGTGGTAGAAGCCACAGGGCAGGGCATTTTTCATGATGCGCACCATTTGCTGATCGCTGCGACTAGCGAGGCTGACGCTCCCTTCGAGCAAGTAGCTGATACTGAGGCCGCTGTCGTCACCTGCCTCACGGCGAATGGAAGCAAGGACATCTTTCGAGTTTGTGAGCTCGAGGGTTTGTTCGTCATTAGCGGCAGCGTTCACGTCCCAATTGAATCCAATAGTGTCTTGAAAATTGAGCCCCTTTTGTGCCGCCTCTTGGGCGCTTTGCTGCCGCTGTTTGATTTCCCTGTAAGTGCCGGCGAGGCTGGCGGGCTTGTCTTGCGTATCGGGAGTGGGCCGCGACAGCGAAACGTAGAAGGGGGCCAATCCCGGACCCGCTGCCGAAAGTGCTGGCGAGGCGGTGGAGAGCGTGAGCGTCACGTTGTCCCAGTTTTCACCGGTCATTTGCTGAACGAGTGCGTTGAATTCAACCGCCACATTTTTACGATCGTTGGCGGCACGGAACGTGTAAGTGGGCGACCAACCGCAATGGCTCACGAGATAGTTGAGCCGTACGCTGACAGCGCCGGCGGCCTGTGTTTCAACAAATAAAATCGCTTCATTTACTATCCGCTGGGTGCCGCTTGTGAGTTCCGATTTCTTGTTTTGTAAGAGCGAGGTCTGTTCGGCAAGAGTGCGCTGTTCTTTTAAGAGCGCAATTTGCTCGGCGGCAATTTTCTGCCGCTCGGCAAAAGAAAAAACAGTTATTTTTTCCAGAGCCTCAGCATCGAGCACGCCACTGGAAAGCTCTACCTTCGCCGTGGGTGCCACGAAGCCTTCAAGACCATCCAGATACGCGGCTTTCTTTGCCGACAGTTCTTGGTTCTTTTGATTGAGCTGGAGTTTGTCGGCAAGTTCTTGCATCTGCAAATCGAGCTTGCGTACCTCTTCGCGAGGCTCCTCGCCCACAGCCCGTTGTCGCAGCCGGACCGCTCGAACCTCCACTCCCTCGCCTGCCTCGGTAAACAGGCTGCCTTCCACGATGTGTTGCGGCAAGTCGCTCACAACCACTTCCTGGCTGCCTTTGTCTGCCGGAAAAGCCACTGCGCGCGTGACGAGTGCCTCCCCGCGATAGAGGGTCACGCCGGTCACTTTTCCGACCACGGCTTTCGGCGCGCCGTTGGCCAAGCCGCAGACGGTTAACAGGAGTCCAAACGCAGTGCATACCGAGGCAGAATGGTGACCCATATATGGATAGATGTTTTTCTGGTGGGTGGTCTTGCGTGACAAAACAACCAGGATGAATGGCAAGGGGGAGACGGCGGGGCATTGAAAGCCTAATCAGCCAGCCGGGCGAATGCACACCAGCGGGCTAAAAAGTGAAATAGCGTAGATTTCCGGTTGTTTTTGCAGTGGGTCTGCACCTGCTCAAGTGGGTGTGACAGAACGTTTTGCACAAAGCAACCAGTTGTGGGAGATTACTTGGAATCAACATATCTAATCTAGAATTGCTGACGCGTTGTTTTGTTTGCAGTGTCTGGCTCAATTTTACAACCAATCACAGAGGAGTTTCGCAATGGTAAACCACTGGTCATTGTTAGCGATTGTTCTCTCTTTTACCGTGAGTACCGTGAGTGTGGCTTCAGCGACCGAGGATTCAAAAACTAAAAAGTCCGCGAGTCATTCCGACGCCAAGACTGAAAGCAAAAGTGCCGACCACGAACAAAAAATTGCTGCAGCCAAGAAAAAGTTGGAAGAGGCCAAGCAGGCAGCCGAGACATCCCAGTCCAACGCCAGTTCCCTACAGAAGGTGGCTGATTCTGCAGCCAGCCAACTGGCTGCAGAAGTGACGAAATACGAGTCGGAAACCAAGCGGATCGCTGATGCAAAAAAGTCCCAGCGAGACAAGGCGACAGCAGATGCAATGCGCGCGGAGGAGGCTGGCAAGATCGCTCGCACAAAGCGGCTTGAAGAAGAGGCCCAACTCTCTGAGTCGAGAAAAAAAGCCGATGAGGCCAGAAGGGCAGCAGTAGCCAAAGCGACTGCAGATGCTAAGGCCGCGGCAGAGGCCAAAATGCTTGCCGACGGCAAGCAGGCAGAGGCGGCTAAAAAGTTGGCTGACACCGCCAAAGCCGATCTCGAAAAAAGAGTTGCCGCAGCGAAGGAAAAATCTGCTGATGCCAAGCGGGCAGCCAGTCTTGCCAAGCGGGCGGCCGAGGCAGCTAAGCGAGCAGTGGATGGCGCCGCCGAGGATCTCGCACGCCGTATGGCTGATCCCAAACG
>CAMBUD010000122.1 GCA_945871035.1 Planctomicrobium piriforme
TGCTACCGCACCGGCACCGACGACTGGTTTCGATTTTGTGGCGTCACGTCTCCCGGCCACGGCGCACACTATCCCTACACGGCCACCTCAATCGCCGAGCACCCTGTGCTCAAGGGCCTCCCGAAGGAGTGGGAATTGCCGCAGGAAGAACTCTACTTCATCGATAAGGTTTGGCCAGACGCGACACCGTTGGTGGAAGCCATGAGCCGTGAAAAGAAAGCGCCGCAGGCCGTCGTCTGGACGAATCAGTACGGCAAGGCCCGCGTATTCGGCACAACGATTGGCCACTATCCCCAAACCGTTTCTCTGCCAGCCTTTCTCGATCTGATGACGCGGGGCACGCTCTGGGCAGCTGGAAAATTGCAGGACGACGGGCAGCCGGTGCCGGAATTACAGTTGGCCGCCGGTGAGACGGCCAGCCCAAAATAGATTCGTGATACGGTCGCTGATGGTGCTGCTAGTGGTGCATTTTGTAACTCTCTACGAAGGAATGCTGGTGTGGTAAGAGCGGCTCTTGCACTTGAGGACGGTACTGTTTTTGTCGGTGATTCATTCGGTGCCAGGGGTACCGTTTCTGGCGAGGTCTGCTTCAACACCTCGATGACCGGCTATCAAGAGATCCTCACTGATCCGAGTTACCGAGGCCAGATTCTGGCGATGACTGCGCCCGAAATTGGCACCTATGGCATCAATGAGACAGACGTTGAGAGTGACGCGTTGCAACTCTCTGGTTTTATTGTTCGCCATGCCAGTCGAATTGCCAGCAACTTCGCTGCGACCGGTACGCTGAACGACTATCTCTTAAAGGCTGGCATTATCGGCCTGACCGGTATCGATACGCGTGCGCTGGTGCGGCGTCTGCGAATGTGTGGCGCCATGACGGGCGTACTCTCGACAGAGGTCCTCGATCACTCGCAACTTGTGGCGTTGGCACGCTCTGCCCCTTCACTCGTGGGCCGCGATCTTGTGCGCGAAGTGATGCCACAAACAGCGCGGGAGTGGACGGAGTCGCTCGACGATTGGTCGGTGCCTTTGGAGCAACCCAGTGAGGGGGGCGTGTACGCAGCCAAGCCTGCAAGCCCTGTGGGTGTTGCCAAGCATGTTGTGGCCCTGCACTACGGGATGAAGTGGAACATCGCCAGGCACCTGCAGAGTTCCGGTTGCCGCGTAACAGTGCTCCCCGGAAACGCATCGGCAGCAGACGTATTGAAGCACAAGCCCGACGGTATCTTTCTTTCAAACGGTCCCGGCGACCCTGAGGCACTGAGTTCCTGCGTAGAAACGGTACGCTTGCTCCTGGGCAAGGCACCGATGTTTGGCATCTGCTTGGGCCATCAGTTGCTGGCTCTGGCCTGCGGCGCGAAGACCTTCAAGCTGAAATTTGGCCACCGTGGCGCGAATCAACCGGTGATGGATCTCGCCAGCGGCAAGGTGGAAATCACAGCACAAAACCATGGCTTTGCCGTCGATGAGGCCACGTTGCCGGCAGAACTAATAGTCACACACCGCAATCTCAACGACAACACAATTGAAGGACTGCGGCACAAGACAGCGCTGGCAGCCAGCGTGCAGTATCATCCTGAGGCAGCCTCCGGTCCGCACGATGCGGCCTATCTCTTCGACCGGTTTCGCCAGATGATGGGGTAGCATTTTTCGGTTTTTGTAATAGCCCTAACTGCTTCTCCACGCTTGAGATCCGGCCGATCCATGCCGCGTAGTAGCTCTAAAGACAAGCGGCTTTTTTGACATTTAGATACAGTGTGCCAGAGTTCTAAGGCGTCGAGGCTGTCCCCGATGTCGCCATTGGATAGGTTTCAATGGTTTTCAATACCCTTTCTAGGAGGCTCACCCCCATGAGTCGTTCACGTTTTTTTGGCGGCTTTGTAGTCGCGCTCTCGTTTGCAATTGGTGGCATAGCCTCGGTTGCCGATGCTGGTTTTGGCCACCGTCGTGCCTTGGATCCCACCTGTGCTGCCCCAGTGGCTTGCTGTGCTGAGGAACCCACCTGTGCCATGGAGCCATCGTGCTGCTGCGAGCCCGATTGTGGTGCAGAAACGTGCTGTCCGACGAATCCATGCATCAAATACCGGCACAAGCATGCCCACAAGCACAAGCACAACTCCGGTTGCTGCGAGGAGCCGACCTATGAAACGGTTTTGAATGCCACGAGTCCGGAAACCTGCTGCACGGTTTGCGTACCAGTCTGTCTGCCGATCTGCTGCGAGGGCTGTCCTTGCCAGACTTCCCGGAGCACGCTGCTTGGCTGCGGACAGGTGCGGTACGACTATGCCTGCGGAACTTCGGTGATTGTTCGCTTTCAGAAGCACGGTGACGTTCTCGTCACATACGTCGGCTTCTAAATCGCCACTCTTTTTCCAGTCACACATCTCACCCGGTCGGGAATACGTTTCCGACCGGGTTTTTTCGTGCGCTCTGATGCGGCAAGGTGCGCTCTGATGCGGTAAGGTGCGGCAAGGTGGACGCCTGCTCCTTAGTGCGCACCGGCGTGGGAGAGCCAGCGTTCCGCATCGAGGGCCGACATGCAGCCGGTGCCAGCAGCAGAGATTGCCTGCCGGTAGTAATCATCGGCAACGTCGCCGGCAGCGAAGACTCCTTCCACGCTCGTGTCAGTGCGAAAATGTTTTTTCCAGACGACGTATTTCTTACCTGTGAGCTCCAACTGTCCGTCAAGAAAAGCCGTGTTGGGCGTGTGGCCAATTGCCAGGAAGACCCCCGCCACGTCCAGTACTATTTCCTGCGCTGGTGTTTGCATGCTCTGCAAACGGACCGCAGTCACGCCTTGCTTCTCGTCGCCGATCACTTCGGCAAGCGCCGTATTGAAGTGAATTTTTATTTTGGGATCATCGTGCGCCCTTTGGGCCATGATCTTTGAAGCCCGCAGCGCCTCGCGACGGTGCACCAGATGCACCGTGCTAGCAAACTTTGCCAAATACGTGGCTTCCTCAACCGCCGAATCGCCGCCTCCCACCACTACAATCGGCTTGTTGCGAAACCGCGGCAATGCGCCGTCGCAAACTGCGCATGCGCTGACTCCGTGATTCTTGAAGCGTTCCTCGCTCGCCAAACCCAGCCAATTGGCACTGGCACCGGTTGCAATGATCACGCACTGTGCCTCCACAATGCCCCCTTCGCTCGGAAAGAGCTTGAATGGTCGCTGGGAGAAATCGACCTTGAGAACGTCGTCTGTGATGATTCGCGTGCCGAAGTTTTCGGCCTGCTGCCGCATCAATTCCATGAGTTCTGGGCCGGTAACACCTTCACCGGCATGGGGTGCCATCATCTCGCGGCGTTTGGCAGGCAGGGCCGAATCGAGGAATCCACCCAGGTTTCCGTGTGGGAAACCAGCGTAGTTTTCCACCTCACTTGTGAGAGCCAACTGACCGAGCGGAAGCGTACCGCTCATCCTATTTTTCTCTGTTATGGCACCTTCGTAGACAAGCGGCTGCAGTTGCGCTCTGGCGGCGTAGGTGGCAGCCGACCAACCGGCTGGACCACTGCCGATGATGACGAGCTTTTCATTCGTTGTACTCATAAAATATTTCCTCAGACGGCTTCTTGGAATCGACGGGTTCGCAACGAAAAGACCATGATGTACTACACGTTGAAGCCGGGTCGGGAAACCCGGTAGCGAAAATCCCCGCTTTGGCAACTATATAGGAAGCGTCCATGAGTCTGCTCTTTGTGCTAGTGCCTAGCGCTTTGGTATTGGTTTTTGCCTACCGTGTGTATGGCGGCATTTTGGCTCGGCTCTTCCAGCTCGATCCCAAAGCGCTCACACCCGCTGTCCTGCTGCGCGACGATATAGACTACGCACCGATTTCCCCGCAGCTCCTGCTTGGGCAACACTTCTCGGCAATCGCAGCGGCCGGTCCAATCGTGGGCCCCATTCTCGCTGGCGTTGCGTTTGGTTGGCTGCCGGCGTTGCTCTGGATTCTCGCCGGCAGCATCTTTATCGGTGGGGTGCACGACTTTGCAGCGCTCGTTGCCTCTGTTCGCCATAAGTCTCGATCGATTGCGGAAGTTGTTCGAGAGCACATGAGCCACCGAAGCTATCTGCTGTTTCTTATCTTTGTTTGGATCGCACTGTTGTACATCGTGGTGGCGTTTACCGACATCACAGCGTCGAGCTTTGTCGGACGGCAGGTGTTAGAGAATGGGCAGGAAGTGTCGGGGGGTGGGATCGCAACGTCGAGCCTGTTGTATCTGGTGCTGCCGATTGTGATGGGGCTGTGCATGCGGTATCTCCGGTTGCCGCTTTGGCTAGCAACGGCCATTTTTGTGCCGCTCGTGGGCGTTGCAATCTGGATCGGACAAACCATTCCGTTGGACTTAGCAACGCTACTCGGCACAAGTGACTCACAGGCACAGAAGCTGTGGGGAGCGTTGCTCCTGCTCTACTGCCTCGTTGCCGCGATGATGCCAATGTGGTTGTTATTACAACCGCGCGGGCATCTCGGCGGCTGTTTTTTATATGTCGCATTGACGGGGGCTGTTGTCGGGTTGATTGCCAGCGACCGGTTGATCGCCGGAGACGCGTCGATCCAGTATCCGGCATTCACGCATTGGCAGACCACCAAAGCTGGTGATCTTATGCCGATGCTTTTTATTACGATTGCCTGTGGTGCCTGTTCGGGCTTTCATTCATTAATTGCATCGGGCACCACGAGCAAACAGCTGCGACTAGAAACTGATGCCCGGCCCATCGGCTATGGCACGATGCTTCTGGAGGCTTTCGTTGCGGTGGTGAGCCTGTCGTGCGTGATGGTGCTGGCGGCAGAGAGCCCTCTGGTCAACCAGCCACCAAATTTTGTCTATGCCCTTGGCATGGGAAGATTTTTAGAAATTCTGGGCGTGCCAGCGGCGATTGGGGTGTCGTTTGCCTTGATGGCCTTCACGACGTTTGTGTACGACACGCTCGATGTTTGCACCCGATTAGGCCGCTACATCGTGCAGGAACTCACCGGCATGACCGGACAAACTGGGGCATGGATCGGCACGGCTCTGACCGCAGGAGTACCGCTTCTTTTTCTTCTGCGTCCCCAGTTAGATGGCGATGGAAATACAGTGCCAGTGTGGAAGACATTCTGGAGTCTATTTGGTGCGAGCAATCAACTGCTGGCGGCCTTGACCCTCTTGGGGATCACAGTCTGGCTGTGGCGCACGCGGCGGGAGGCGTGGGTCTGGCTGGTAACCGGTGTGCCGACGGTGTTCATGTATGCGATGAGCACGTGGGCACTGGTAGCCATCACGCTACCGCGATTTCAGACGGCTGATGGCTTTGCACTCCCCATCGATCCTGTGCCATGGGCTGGCGTGGTTTTGCTCGTATTGGCAGCCGTGATGCTTGTGGAGGCCATGCTCGCAATCGCTAATGGTTCGGGGCCACACAGCGCAACGGGGCCACATGCGCCAGAATACTGTCCGGGCAATCTGGCTGCTCAAGCATCGATTGCGACGATGCCCAAGGCCAGCAGATCGGGGAGAATCAATTCCTGAAATTCTCTGCAGATTGCCGTGACGGCGGTGCGACGGTCGGCCGGTTCGGTGATTTCGCGGCCCGTTTTACGCTCCACGATGCCCGGGCCACGGGCTGCAATGCGTCGCTCCACGCGAGTCACGAAGTCGAGCGTTTCCCGATCGCTTTCGCTGCCATGCACAAGTTCGTCGAGCACGATCGAGTGCAG
>CAMBUD010000123.1 GCA_945871035.1 Planctomicrobium piriforme
ACCACAACAAAAGCCACCACCCAGAGCACGGTGGTAAAGGGGTCGTTGGGCAGGTAGTTCTTGAGCCACGGGTCTAGCTTCCGGGAAGAATAGAGCATCGCCTCGTCGCCGCGGGTAGCGAGTTGGATGGTGTCAACGCGGTTGCGTGCTGCCACGGTGGCATCGGCGGCCAACGTGCCCGAGGCCAAGGCATCCTCTAGGTCCTTTCGTTCCTTGCCTGCCGCCTCGATCCGTTCTTCAGCTCCCTTGATGCGGCGGTCGTTCCACGTCTGCAGTGAATCGCCATTGAGCGTGACTTCAATGATCGGGAAAAGGGCTGCGATATTCGCCCCCCACAGGGCTGCCACGCCGGTCGAGCACAAAAAGGCAGCCGCGAGCAGCGGCCAACTTTTAGCCGCCTCACGCAATGCACGCAGAAAATAATGCATGAACGATTGCTTTCCTGATCTTCCAGAGGGAACGCGTCCGCAGGTCTTACGAGGGCCAGACAATACGGTGGCCGCCCAAAGCGTTCAAGCCCGGATTTGCAGCCATTTGGATCGTTTTATGGCGGGGTCAACCACTGGAAGTGAACGTGGTCACCCGCTGCCTGACTTTGTCGAACAGCACTGCACCGAGAATGACAAGGCCGAGCACTACCTTCTGTGTGTAGCTTTCCACGTTCGTGAGATTCATACCATTCTGAATCACGGCAATTGTAAAAACGCCAGTTAGGGTACCCAGCATTCTTCCCTCGCCGCCGCTCAGGCTAGTACCGCCGACGACAACGGCAGCGATGACGTAAAGTTCATACATAGTGCCATAGGTGGCGGAGCCGCTCTTGAGTTGAGAGGCCATGATCACGCCGCCGAGTCCGGCGAACAGTGCGCTGGCAATGTAGGCAAACAGAAGGACTCGTTTCACCGGCACACCGGAGAGACGCGCTGCCTCGGTATTGCCGCCGACAGCGTAGAGATAGCGGCCCAGCGTTGTGCGAGCCATCAGAACGTGCGCCAGAGCGTAGAGCACAAGCATGAGCACGACAGCGTTGGGAAGGCCGATGAGATCCGCACCACGGCCAAGCCAGACGAACGAATCGGGGATTTGGTAAATGGACTGCCCCATTGCCAGAAGGTAGGCAAGCCCGCTGCCGATGAGCATCATGGCGAGCGTTACGATGAAAGGCGGGATAGCAAACCACGTGATCATCGTTCCCGAAACGGCACCGATGCTGCCGCAAAGGACGATTGCCGCGATGCACGCGAGCAGCATTCCGCCGAATGACGCCTGCACTCCACCGGCAAAATCGCGAATGAATGCTGCCGTAAGCACCGCAGAAAGTGCGACAAGGCTACCGACGGAAAGGTCGATTCCGCCGGTGATGATCACGATCGTCATACCGATGGCAATAACGGCGATGACGGCAACTTGATTGGCAATGTTGAGAAGGTTTTCAGACTTCAGAAAATTCGGCCAGAAAAAGCTCTGCGGCGTAAACACAGAGGGTTCCCCAAGGGACGGGAAGTCGGCTTTTATGTCGGTGATAACCAGCCACGTCTGGGTGACATCCGTACAGCAGATAGCATCCAACGTGCTGCCGGATGCAGCAATACTTTGCAGAGCCTCACGCGCGTCCCTGGGCTCGCCTTGCGCTACGGCGAGCACGGTTGCACCGGAGGCGACGAGATCACGCTCTAATTTCGCAGCGAAGTCGGCATCGCCCGGTTGAACGCCAACCGCAATGAGCACGCGAGGAGATTTTCCACATTGCTTGGCGAGCGACGCGAGCACCTGTTCAGCGGCAGTCGTGCCGTTGGACGACTGTTCGCTGTAGGTCACCACGCTCATGAAGCCGCACAGCAGCAAGAGGACAAGAATCGGGCCGTAGTCGGCGAGAAAGCGAGGATTTTTCATAAGATTTAGGCGTGCGCAAGCGCCATGATTTGCTCCTGCGTGGCGTGGCGTGCGTCTGCAATTTCACCGGTTACGCGGCCTTCGTGCATGACGATGATACGGTCTGCCATGCCGAGAACCTCGGGCAATTCTGAGCTGATCATGACGAGGGCTTTTCCGGCTGCAGCGAGTTCGTTCAGCAGCAGATAGATCTCGTACTTCGCCCCGACGTCGATGCCCCGTGTGGGTTCGTCGAATAGGAGAACATCGCAGTTGCGCGCAAGCCATTTGGCAAGAACGACTTTCTGTTGGTTGCCCCCCGAGAGGTGAACGGCGAGTTGCTCTTGATTCTGCAACTTGATTTGCAACTTTTTTACATAGTTACTCAATGAGTCCCGCTCGCGACACAGTTGTACAAAACCGCAGCGCGAGAGCCAGGTCAGATTCGGCAGACCAAAATTGTCACGAATAGAGTGGCCGAGTGCGAGTCCTTGCAGCTTGCGGTCCTCAGTCAGCAAACCAATCCCGGCCGAGATCGCATCGCACGGTGAGCGGATGCTGAGAACATTGCCGTCGATGCGGATTTCACCCGCCTGGCGCTGATCGGCACCGAAGATGAGCCGGACTGTTTCCGTTCGCCCAGCGCCGACTAGACCGGTGAGTGCCAGAATTTCACCGCACCGCACAGTGAACGAGACATCGCGCACTGCGCGGCCGCGCCGCAGTCCGGAGACTTCCAGCTTGGGAGCGCCGATTTTCGATTGTCGCTGGGGAAATTCATCCTTCAACTCGCGGCCCACCATCCACCCGATGATCTGATTGCGAGTGATTTTTTCGATGATCTGTTCGCCGGTGTTACAACCATCGCGCAAAACGGTTACGCGGTCTGCGATGGCAAAAACCTCGTCGAGCCGATGGCTGATGTAAAGCACGCCAACGCCGCGGCTTTTCAGGTCGCGGATAATCTCGAAGAGTCGGTCGACTTCGTGTGATGTTAGCGCCGCGCTCGGCTCGTCCATGACGATTATGCGCGCATCGAAGGCCAGCGCTTTGGCAATTTCGACGAGTTGCTGTTGGGCGGTCGAAAGCTGCCGGCAGGGAGCATCGAGATCGATCTCCACACCGAGGCGTTCGAAAAGATCAGCAGCGAGCCGGCGTTCCTGCTTGCGTGCTACGAATCCCCAGCGAGTCAGCTCCTGCCCAAGAAAAATATTCTCAACCGCCGTGAGACCGGGAACGAGGTTGAACTCTTGGTAGATTACGGCCACGCCGCCACGGCGAGATTCTTGTGGTGAATGAAACGCTGCCTCTCGTCCGTTGATCGCAATCGACCCTGCCTCTGCCCGCTGTGCGCCGCCGAGAATCTTGATCAGCGTGCTCTTGCCCGCACCATTTTCGCCGAGTAACGCCAGCACCTCGCCAGCTTGCAGGCGCAGACTCACGCCCCGCAATGCCCGGACGCCGGGAAATGATTTCACCACGCCGCGCATCTCTAAGAGGGGAGAGCAGTTGCTCATGGGCCTAGAATGTCTGCGTGGGGTCGAGAAGAAGTAGGGTACGCCAATAGAATGCACAACTCATAGAAAGGCCGAAGGATAGCCCTTCTGCAGGCGCTGAGCCAAATGTTCCGGGAATCCCTGCTCGACAGGTGCGTCCAGTATACCCCCAATAAATGGACTGCTGCTTGTCGCTGCCGACATCTGCTTTATAAAAGTGATAGTTTTATGACAGCCGTGGCACAGGCTCTCTGTAGATAACCAACAGAAACAACCCATCGAGAGATTTTTTGTGTTCATATTCATATTTCGGCCATTTGACTGGGCGTGCTGCTGTGTCGGACTCATGCTCTCGCTGCTGGCCGTCAGAAGCACCAGCGCTCAGGAAGCAGCCGCTGAATCCCCAGAGATCAAAATCGTCTTGCGCATTTCAAAAGATTTTATTTGCAGCCACGGACCGCCGCCCATCGAGCGAGTCGCTCCAATCGACCGCTGTTTGTTCGGGGCCCGCGTCACAGGCACAGCAACCACAAAAGGCCAAGCTGCCTTGACGGTGGATGGAGACCAAAGCAAACCGTCTTTTACGTTTCACTTCAAAGGCACAACGACCCAGCGAACGGTAGCATCGCAACACCCCGTCAAGGCGTATAGCACGGGCGTCACTACGTTTGATGTGTATCGCCCAATCTTTTTTGAAGGTCTAGAATTCAGCGATGGGCCGGAGGTGATCGAGGCTTCGCAGTCCTCTCGGCTCGACCGTCTTTCGGTGCCTCCCGGGCTGCGCGGTTCCATTGTGCGATTATTTGCGACGCCACGCATTGAGGAAAAGCGTCCACAAGGCGATGCGATAGCACTGCGGGAAACAAAGGCCACTTTGCTGGCCGACTTTGGTAAAGAGACCGATCGTTTGGTGGCGGAACTGAATTCTCGGATGCCGTGGAAACAGACTCTTGCCATGCTCATGCCGCAGCAAACTGAATGGGTCGAGCATTTTGCCAGCACGAAGGACTGGATCCTCGTGAGCCCGGGGCCAAAAGGTGCAACGATCCCGGAGCTCCCTGAAGAATCAGTAGAGCTGCAAGCTCCGATGGAACTCTGGGTCTACGGCAAGCCCGATGGCCCCGCCGCAACGAAAGTGGTTGCCCTTTGGAATACGATTCACAACGGCTTGGACCGATTTCGAGTGCTTCCACCAGCGGCATCTACGGTAGTCAAAGGCATCGAGCCGTCTGCAGTTGGCAACTGGTGGGTGATTCGAGCGGGCGCCGACCTTCTCGAAGGCATGATCGACAAAGCAAAAGCGGATTAAAAAACGGGGACAGGTACAGTTTCTCCCAAAAGGGGGGTGTGGCACGTTGCGTTCGTCGCCATTCGTACGCGAGCTCTCACATCGGTTTTCGTCTTGCAGGTCGGCGGACACAGTAGAAGAGGCCAGCGCACAACTCTTGCTGTACAGCTCGCTGGCCGGAACTTGTTCGCCCAAGAAAACAATCCGGCTCCGGTTCGTCGTGCTCACGTCGTGCTCACCAAGACTGCCAACCCGACTGTGGAGCAACATTTCGCCGAGATAAACCCCCAGAAGCTTGCCCGAGAAGAAGATATCCGAGAGGGTGTGGAACGCTATTCAGGCGGGCGTTTTCTATCCTGCCCCGAGCGTTTGACCTGCTCCCATGAATGACGCCAGTTGTTAGGTTGGGGTTTGACCACCAGCAGGCCAGCCCCGTGCGTTCGCGTCGGCCCCGAGACGCAGTCTATTGTTACAGAATGAGAATTCGGCGGGCCTCCGAAAGCATCCTTGATACGCTACCATGCCGCAACGAGTAGTGTGGTGATTGGCGACAAGCCGTTCGGTTTCTAGTTGCGTGCGTTCTGTAGAGTTCCTCTTATGTTTGCCCGATATTTCATCGAACGGCCGATCTTCGCCTCGGTGATTTCGATCGTGCTTGTGATCTGCGGCGCAGTCGCCTATTTCGTCCTGCCCACCACGCAATATCCCGAGATCACGCCCCCCACGATCGAGGTTTCCACG
>CAMBUD010000124.1 GCA_945871035.1 Planctomicrobium piriforme
TTATTTCGTTAGACAACACGTGCCACCATCGCCGCTGCGGTGAGACCCGGTCCAAAGGCGATGCTCAGGACTGGCGTGTCTGGCTTGACCTGCGGGTCTTGCAGGATGCGATCCCAGATGTGCGGCACCGTGGCCGAACTCATGTTGCCTCCCTCACGCAGCACGTCCTTGCTGAGGGCGATCTGGTCCTGCGTCAGACCCAGACACGCGCCCACCCAGTCGACGATTGCCGGACCCCCAGGATGGATGACCCAGAGAATGTTTGCCCTGTCCGATTCCAAATCGAGGCCCGCATCTCGCAGCAGTTCAGCGATGAACCCCGCGGTGTGGGCCGCGATCATCCGCGGAACGTCGGCCGAGAGCGTCATTTCAAACCGGTTGGCGATCGGCCTCCACGTCATTGCGCCGAGGGAATCTGGCATGACGCACTCGGCGTACCGTAGCACCTTAAGGCCAGGCCTGAGTCCCGGCCCGGGCCGTGCGTGAAATGCCTCTTCTGTGAACGCCGAATAGCGGATAAATCCGTCGCTGAAGAGGCTGTCGCAGATGATGTGCCCAGCGTCGAGACACTCGGGAGCCACGTGAATGGAGCAGATCTCTGTGTGCGCAACGTCCACCCGCGTGCCGGCCCGTGCCCAGCCGCTCGACGCTGCCGACAGGATGCCGGCGGCCATCCGTACAGCCGGGAACGCTCCGTAGCAGCCCTGATGGTAGCAATGGCTGACGGTCGTTCGGCTCCAGTGTCTCTCGGAGACGAGTTCCTGCACCGGACTGGGTAACCGGTAGCCGGTGCAGGAGACGTGGATGATCTCGTCGGGGATATCGTCCAACTCGGGATACATCTTTCGAACCGCCGCGCGGGCATACTCCCGGAACATCGCGAGCCGCGCGTCGATGTCCCATCCGCGAGAGCTTCCAAGAAACGCACTGGAAAATGGAATCGTGGCGTAGTCGAGGTCGCCAGGCTCCTTTGCGGCCTCCGAGTCTGGCAAAACAGACACCCGCCTGCTCTGGATGTGCTTGGGGGCAACGCCGTACTTTTCCCACGCTGCTCGGATCATTCCGGGAGATAGCTCGGCCGTGCTTGCCCCGTCGCGACCGGCGTTGGCCTTGGCGATCCATTCGGCGAAACCGATCGCGATCTCAAGCAGCTTTTCCTGACACACAGGCTCGGTCAGGTGCACCGGCCGGAAATCAGACAACACAATACCCACGGTATGCGTTCACTCCTTCGTCCTCGTATCGAGGCCAAGACCGCTGAACAACCTCTCACCCGCAAGCACCCGCTTTCACCCGCAAGGCGTCGCAAAGAATCACAAGACGGAACGGAAACCGATCGTGCGTTCAGAGTTATCGAAATTTTACAGATCCGAACGGGAATGATACACAAAAAAGTCGGTTGGCGACGAAGAACTCGAACCTGTGACGGACTGTGTGCACTGATCGACAGTGGGTGCCTGCGTGTGACCGTAGGCGAGTCCTTGCCATCGTCAACGGACTGGCATAGGGTGCCCATTCACGTTTGCCAATTTCAGGCCTGGCGCTGCAACGTCCCTGCTCTTTGCCCCCCCGCTCCCTACTGCCTGTTGTGGCTCATGCCAAAAAAGTGGGAGGAGTGGAATGGACTCGCGATTCACGACGCTGTTTTTTTTAAGACACCAGAGACACCAGAGAGGCATAGCAGGCACGCTGCAAGCTGTTTTTTTACCGTGTGCTGAGGCACTACTTCCTCGGCAGGGACGGGAATTCCAGATCTTGAGGTGGTTGTTTTGTTACTGGCCGCTCGAATAGCGTGCCGTATTCCGTATGGCCATCCAGAAAACCGCCATGACTCAGAAAAAACTCGCCGTTTTCCAGTCCCATGAAGCGGTCGAACCGATCTTCGCGACCGGTGGGATCGTGACTAAAGCTGGCGGTGTTCAGTTCCGTCCATTGTCCATCCGGGGTACGAATCCATTGATTGCCGAACCGGGCTTTTCGCAGCAGATGACCGTTGTGGCCGCCAAAGTTTTCACTGAAGCTATACAGTCCCTTGAGTCGTCCGCCTTCCTGGTTGGCGTGCCATGCTGAGATCAGCATCCACTTCTGTTGTTCCGGATGAAACCAGTAGCCCGAATAATCTGTGTGCGTCTTGTCCGTCGGGATCGCCGTCACGGTAAAGCGTTGCTTCTCGCCGGTCTTCCACAAATACTTCAGATGACTGTGCCCGCCAGTGCCCTCATTGCCGAAATCGCCGGTGTAAACTCCTTCACCTTTGCCGAGGAGAAGCACACGATTCTCGTCAACGACTTTCTTACGATCGACGCCCTCATTGCCGCTGTCCCAGACGCTAAAAATAATCCGACGTTCCGTGGGACTGTTGACCTGCATCCCGAAGTAACCGCGGTGCCATCCACAGGCCATATAAAAGGTTGTCGTGGAATCTTCGACCGCCGTGAGTTCACAATAAAACGCTTCGACTTCCGTGCCATCGGCGACGGGATATGCAAGGTGAACCGAAGCAGCGTTGCGGCGTTCTTTCAGATTGAAATGCACGCCTTCGACCGCGGGACCAGCGAGGATCAACGCGTCGATGTCGCCGGCGGGCTGCGCTTTCTCGTTGAGTGCTTCCAGTTGAAATCGTTGGTGCCCAGTGGCTGCGATCGTGGATGTTCCAAAATTTGCCGTCACAACGTGTTCGCGGCCCGCGCCGTCGACCGTAGTCTCCTGAGGCATGCCGCCCACCGTCAGTCGCAACCTTGACCTCACGCCTGCGGGCAATCGCAGTTCAACGCTGGCCGTCAGTTCGCCAGTCGCCTTAAACTTGCCGTACCAGTTGACGGATTGCGTCGCATCGGTCCAGTGCGTGACGCCATGTGATTCTGAAATATCTGCCGACTCAGGATCGGGCTGCATGTAAGCCGTGAATGCCGGGATGCGAAGCTCGGCGGCAGTCAGCATGTGCGACGGTTGCAGCAGTGCCAAGACGGTAAACGCAGCACGGAGCCGGCATCGCAGCTTCATAGTCAATCAATTCTTATCGAGTCGTATCGAGGATAGATCTTATCGAGGATGGACACACATGCCCGTCGGGAGGCGATGCAATCGGGAACTGGCGTTATTCATGGGGCAGGTCATCCCTTCGAGACCACGTTCAGCGCAACAATTCGGTGCCGCTTGAAGTCGGCGTGAGATTTGATCTTCACGGCGTCGGCCTTGCGCAGCGTTTTCGGCGGTGCCGGGCTATCGTTCATATATGTTTTGAAACAGGAAACCAAGACGCCATACCGCCCTGCAAATTGTACTCCATGTTCTGTCGTGCGGCCTCCCGGCGGTCGTAGGTGAGAGAAACAATCGTATTCCTCTGAAGACTTTTACGTATCGTTTGCCAAACAAGCTGGAGCAGTTCCCGCGGACAGGTCACGCTACGCTGACGGGCCGGATCCAGACGGTCTTTGGGTGGCCCATTCGCGTTGGCCCTTCTACCGATCCCACGCGGCCGAGATGCTTCGCCTAGCGTGCTGTCTTTTGGTGGAACGAGGGGTCGGTCTTTGCGGCCCGGTTCACGACCCCCACCGCCTACGAGTTGCGGCGTTTCGGAGCCAACGGCAGGCGCAACACCACGTGGGTGCCCTTGCCCACGCGGCTGCTCACCTTCAGGCCGCCGCCCATGTAAACCGCCCGCTCGCGGATGCTCCACAACCCGAACCCGCCGTCCGCAGCCTCGACCTGTCGACGCGTGCGGAAGCCCTTGCCGTCATCCTCTACCGTCAGCACCAGTTCGCCGGCGTCCACATGCAGACCAACCTGCACCACCTGCGCTGCGGCGTGTTTGCCCACATTGATTACCAACTCACGCGCGGAACGAAACACCAGTTGCGTTACCTTTTCCGGCAGCGGCTTGCCGTCGAGCCCAACACTGACCCGCACCACGAGCCCGAAACGCTGCGCCTGTTGTTCGCCCATGTTTTGCAGGGCGGCCGCCAAGCCCAGTTCACGTAACAGAGGCGGGCTAAGCTCCGCCATCAGGCTGCGGGTGTCCTTCAAAGCCGCCTCCACCAAACCGCACACCGCCCCCAATGACGGCGGAATCTCTGCCCCCCCGAGGTCGCGCGTCAACTCCCCAAGCTGCATGCGGCACAACGCCAGGGTTTGCCCCACTTGATCATGCACCTCACAGGCCAGCTTCTGCCGCTCCGCCGCCTCGGTGCGCATGAGCCGCTCCGCCAGCACTTGAAGCTGACGCTGCTGCCTCAAGATCCTGACCCGCTCCTTGCGCTGGCCGGTCACGTCCTCCTGAACCCCGATGTAATGTGTCAGCACACCGAACTCGTCGATAATCGGCGTCAAACTCATGTCGCTCCAAAACAGCGTCCCGTCCTTGTGGTAGTTGCGCATGGTAACGCGTACCGGTTGCCCCGCTTCCCGCGCTGCACGGATGGTTTTAACCCCCTCCTGATTGCAATCATTTCCCTGTAGCAACCGGCAATTGCGGCCAATTAACTCCTCGCTACTGTACCCGGTCAGCAACTCGAAGGCCTTGTTCACATACAGCAACGGCTGGTCCGGCTGGCGGGCATCGACGATCGTAAAGCCGTGGCGCACGTGACCCAAGCAGCGTTGCAGGACATCGATTGGGATGAGGTGGGGCATCGGTTCAGAGTTGGGCGATTCCCTCACGCAGGGCGATGCGCGTGAGATCGGCTAGCGTGCCGGCCATGAGTTTGCGATGAAGGTTGGCACGGTGCACATCGACGGTCTTCGAGCTGAGCTGGAGCGTAAAAGAGATTTGCTTCGCGGTGGAGCCCTCGGCGAGCATTTGCAGTACCTCGCGCTCGCGCGGCGTGAGCGAACCGGTCAACCCGGCCATATCCCCATCGAGTTCACCGAGCTGCGGACTGAAATAAGCCTCCCGCCGACTGGCGGCGGCGATCGCAAGCGGGAGCTGATCAAAAGCGTATTCCTTGAGCACGTAGGCGTCGGCCCCGGCCTCACGGGTGCCGCGGACGAGGTGGCGTTCGGCGTGCATGGAAATCATCACAATGCCTCGTCGATAACCGCGTTCGCGCAACTGGCGGGTGGCTTCCATGCCGTTGAGCAAGGGCAGGCCCATATCCATGAGGACTACGTCGGGTTTCTTTTCCAAAACCAGCTCGACGCCCGCACGGCCGTCGGAGGCCTCGCCGATCACGCTCATACCATCGGTGTTGCCCATCAGCGCCCGCAGCGCGTCGCGGATGATTTTGTGGTCATCGATAATAATCAGCG
>CAMBUD010000125.1 GCA_945871035.1 Planctomicrobium piriforme
GGCAGCGGTGAGTCTTTCACCGCGCGGCGAAAGGCTCACCGCTTGAGCTTGCCCCGCAGCGTTGCCCGATCGAGGCCGAGCACCTTGGCCGCGGCTGTGCGATTGCCGGCCGTGCGTTGGATGACCTCCTCGGCCAGCGTTCTTTCCACTAGGTCCATCAGCTGTTCGTGCAGCGTGCCAGGCGCACCGTCGCCTGCCTTCCAGAGCGATGCAACCCACGCCCCAATGGCGGCGGCCACCTGTTCATCCGCCGTTGTTTGTGGAGCGCTGGCTGGCACCGCCATGGAGTTGATCGGGTCAACTGGTGTTGAACGAGGCGTTGAAAGAGGTGTTGAAAGCAGGTGCCGAGAGACCGGTGGGAGGTGCTCTGGTCGCAGCGTGCCGCCGCGTGCCAGCAGGCGCGCATACTCGACGGCGTGCTTGAGTTCGCGGACGTTTCCGGGCCAGTGGCGATCGCGTAAACACTCTAAAAATTCAGCCGACAGCACGCTAGCCTCCGCGCCCTTGGCCGGCTGTAAAAAATGAGCCACCAGCACCGCTAGATCCTCCAACCGCGTGGCTAAGCGTGGCATCTCGATTGGAAAGACGCACAACCGGTGGTACAGATCCTCGCGGAAAAGACCGCGGGCTATGGCGTCACCCAGATCACGATTGGTGGCCGCGATCACGCGCACATCGACCGAGCGACTCACTGCCGTACCGACGGGCGTGATTTCACGGTGCTCGATTGCCCGCAGGAGTTTGACCTGAACCTGTGCCGGTATCTCTCCAACTTCATCCAGAAAGATCGTGCCACCGTCGGCCAGTTCTAACAATCCCTTGCGGTCGGTGACGGCCCCTGTAAAGGCCCCGCGAACGTGGCCAAAGAGCTCGCTTTCAATGACGCTCGCCGCCAGTGATGCGACGCTGGTGGTGATCAGCGGCCGATCGCGCCGTGGGCTATTGGCATGAATCGCGCGGGCGGCCAATTCTTTACCGGTGCCGGTTTCACCGGTGATCAACACCGGTAGATCACTGGGGGCCACCAGCGCAATCTGTTTGAAAACCGTCTGCATCGGCAGGGTTTGCCCCACCAACTGCGAGTCGCTAGACAGACCAGATACCAACGCAGCCGGTGCGATCTGGGCCCGGTCGCTCAAGGCCCGAGCCACGACCGCCGCTACGCGTTCCAGATCAAAGGGCTTCACAAGATAATCAAAGGCGCCAGCCTTAACCGTTCGAACGGCGGTGTCGAGATCGCCAAAGGCCGTCATCACGATAACGGCTGCAGCCGGCGCGAGCGTGCGAAACTCGGGCAACGCCGAGAGCCCGTCGCGGCCCGGCAGTCGCACATCCAGCAGGATGACATCGGGCGTAAAGTGCGCGCAGATTTCAAGCGCCTCTTCAACACTCGCAGCCACCATCACAGCGTGCCCATCGTCGCTGAGCAATTCTCGCAAGCTCCAGCCGATGGCGGCTTCGTCGTCAAGGATGAGGATGCGGCTCATGCGGTCTGTTCCTGCGGGGCGGGCACTGAGGAAAGTGTTGACGACGGAAGCGAAATCGTAAATCGGGTGCAGCCATCGATCCGCTCCCAGTCGAGTGTGCCGCCATGTTCCTCGGCCACGGCCTTGGCCACGGCGAGCCCCAAGCCGATCCCCTCGGGCTTCCCGGTCACGAAGGGTTCGTGGATGGTGTCGCGGATAGACTCGGGTGGCCCGGGCCCGGTGTCTTCAACGCTGAACAGAACCCGGCTGCCGGATCTACCGCCAACCAGACGCAAGCACCCGCCCCGCCCGGCGGCATCGATGCCGTTGAGCGCTAGATTGACAAGCGCCGCGCGGAGCGAGTCGTGGCGACCGGTGCAGGTGATGCTCGTGGGGAGTTGGCACTCCATGCGCACGCCTGCGTGCTCGCAGCGCGGGCCCATCAGATCGCGCACCTCCTCCAGCAAGCACGTGACGGAGAGCTCGGCCGGTGCTGCTTCGGGAGCCTTACCCAACGCCAGCAGGCCGCGCACCTCCTCCTCCAGAATGTCGAGCTGACGCACGGCCACCGTCAGGCTTTCATCGGGATCGAAGCCGACGCGGGCTGTGGCGGTGCAGCGGCGGCGGTGGAGATCGATCGCCAGCCGCGCGCCGGTGATGGCATTGCGCAGTTCGTGGGCAAAACCGGCCGCGAGTTGGCCGAGCAAACGCTGCCGCTCACCGGCCACCAGCGACGTCCGCAACTCTCCAAGAGTGGTGCTCATGGTGTTGACGCCTGCCACCAGTCGGCCAATTTCATCGCCTCGATTTGCAGCGCCGCGTTCACCTTCCAGCAGCCGTTGGCCAAACTCCCCTTCCGTAATCCTGCCAACGTGCCGTTCGATCGCACCGATGCGGGTCGACAGTCTGCCGGTCGTGTGCAGCACGAGCGGAACCAGCACGGCAAGCGTTGCCACGGCCACAGCGAGCACAGGCCAGACGGCCTCCAGCGTAGCGGTAAAGATGGCCCGTACCGGCGTGAGGATGAGCACCGTCTCGGGTCGCACCCCCTCTGAATGCACGACCCCAATCCGATAGTGCTGCCCGCCAATCGCAACGGCACCGGTTGCAATCGTTTCGGCAAGCCGCGTGTCGCCAACGCCGTCCATGGCGGCTGCGGAAAGCGTCGACAGCCCATGCGATTGGGAGGCTTCATTCCAAATGATGAAGTGGCTGCCGGTGAGGCGTTGCAAGGCGTCCAGCACCGGCAGCGAGAGCGACACCCGCGATGCCGTCAGCGCTGCGGCCACCTGCCGCTGTTGCAGGCGGGTGTTTTCGGCCGATCGCTGCACGGCCAGCCAGGCCGAAAAGCCAACGTTGGCTAACACCGCTGCCAGCAGCAGCCCCACGATGGGCAATACCAACTGCCGTGTGAGCGATGAGTGATACGAAGCAGATGGCATAAAAGGCTTTGCAGCGGCCACGGGAAAGACTCCCGCCATCGTACACTCGACCGCCACGCGAAAACCTCAGCCGGCGTTACACCTTATCCCGGCTGCACTCTCGAAAGCGACGGGAGTTCGTATGATGGCAGCATGTACGGGAAAATAATCGTTGTTATGAGCGTCTGTGCTGTGGGGCTGGCGTGTGCCTTACAGGGGGCAGAGCCTGCCAACTTTCCGAGCGAACTGGTCGACTTTGGGCCAGCCTCTGAAACGCCGCTGTTTGCTGGCGGCGGCCAAGGGACGTGGGATCGCGACCTGCGAGAGCGGGGCTGGATTACCCGCGACGGCGGCCGCTGGCACCTCTGGTATACCGGCTCCAACCCTGACCGCGACAACGTGCGACGGCTGGGCTATGCCACGAGCGCCGACGGCCTCAACTGGAATCGATCCGATCGCAATCCACTCCTAGCCGCTGCGTGGGTCGAGGATGTGTGTGTTGTCAAAGCGTGTGGCCGCTACCACCTGTTTGCCGAGGGAGCAGGCGACATTGCCCACTCGCTCACGTCCGTCGATCGCATCCACTGGCAGCAGCAGGGGCCGCTGGACATTCGCCTCACCACAGGCGCGGCGATTCCCGAAGGCCCGCGTGGCACGCCGACAGTGTGGCGTGAAAAGGGCATCTGGTATCTGTTCTACGAACGCAGGGATCGGGGCGTGTGGCTGGCCACCTCCCACGACGCAAAGACATTTACCAACCTCAGCGATGAGCCCGTGCTTGCCTGTGGCCCCGATCCCTACGACCGCCACGCTGTCGCGGTGGATCAGATCGTCAAGCACGGCGGCCGCTACTACGCCTACTACCACGCCAGTGCCTTGGAGCAGTGGGGCCAGTGGAGCACGTGCATCGCCACGAGCCGCGATCTCTTGCACTGGGAAAAATATGGCGGCAACCCGGTTGTGCCGGTCGACTTGAATCACCCCAAGCGTTCCAGCGCCATGCTCGTGGACGACGGTCTCCACCACCGGCTCTACACCACGCACCCCGATGTACGCGTGCGATTTTCAACCGTCACGCTGCCGCGGCGAAAGAGTCCATCTCATCGGTAGCGATTGGCCGGGTGCTCGCTCGTATCGAGTCAAACCCGACACAACCCAAGGCGTCGGCGACGCGTGCGGTTGGCCCAGCCAGCCAGGGCCATTCCCATTGTGGCCAAGAGCCACGCCTGCGGTTCGGGCACTGCGGTGACCTGCGACACAAAGCCGCCGACCGACCCGGTGCCAAAATCGGCGGACGCTGCGACCATTGCTACGTTGACTGACAGCGGTGCATTGCCCAGAGCGTTGTAATTGGCCAGCGAGTAGTAGCTTTGGCTGTTGTATGTCATGTCCGTTCCCAAGCCATTGCCCAGCACCCACGTTTGAAACGAGGCTCCGGCCAACGCAGCTGTCTGGTCAGAACCGGTGAAGAATCCACCTTGAAAGAGATCGCTCTGCGAGAGCGTTGCCACGCTTAAAAAGAGGTTCACAACATTGCTGCTATCAAACGTGCCAATCAGAGGCGTGGCGTCTGTCAGCCGCAGAATATCGTTGATGCTCGTGGCAGGCGTGCTGTAGGCGGGTGCTCCAGGGGCAGTGAACTCAAACGAGAAGTCGATGCCGTTTGTCACATTGACGCTTTGGGCCGTCAGAATTCCTGGGCTCGTGCCGGGCAAAACCGTGCCGGTACCGCCGATCGTTTTCACGCTGCCGTTGCCCTCGAGGCGGCCGCCGTTCAAGAGGACGGCTACGCTCGAGTAATCGCCGTTGAAACGGGCCGACATGTTTTGCTCTGCGCTCACGGTGCCCGCGTAGGTGTTGCCCGTGGGGTTTGTGAACAGCACGCGGCCGGCATCGCCTCCGGGGGTGGTGTTGGAAGCGGTCAGAGAAAGGACCGTACTGGCATTCCCCGAAAGCACGCCCGCGAGCGTCACCTCCTCGGTGTCGGCAGTGGTAGGGTTAAGCGTGTTCTTGACTAAAATCGAGCTAGAGTTTGCCACGTTGACTGCGTTCAAAAGCGTCACGTCTTCGCCCGCCTCTTGGCCGAGCGAGCCGCCCTTGAGCGCGACGGCTGTGCTGGCGTCGGCTCCAAATGTATACGAGGCATCGGCGGTGGTGAGTTCGAGGCGGCCGTTGGTTTCGATATCCACGCCGCTCGTGGCACTGGGCACTCGGTTAACGCCGTTGGAAACAGCCAGAATGCCACTGCGAAGTATCGTGGCGCC
>CAMBUD010000126.1 GCA_945871035.1 Planctomicrobium piriforme
GCCGGTGAGGCTGTGACGCCACCGGACGACGATGCCATTTTTTGAATCGCAGATTCGAGCACTCTCGCTGTGTGTCGACGGCGCCACGGCCACTTCCAGCGGGCACCTGCCCACTCTCCCAAGCTTTTCCGTACCTGCCGACCTGCCACGTTGAACTCTCGCCAAGACTGCCGCACGGCGTCTGACTCCACGCCAGTTCCAAGCAGCCTCCCCGACCGCGATCTTCGCCGGGGAGGCGGCGTGGCCTGGAGGGCCGCGGCGGCACCTGCGACCGCCGGCACATCGGCCTGGTGAAGATGTTGGCGAATCGCGTGCGGCAGATCGGCAACGCTCAACCGCTCGAACCGCAGTTGCTTGCCGCGGAATCGCACCAGTTCCAGCTCAACGCCCTCTGTCAAAAGTGCATTGAGGATGCCCACCGTGGTTCGCTGAATGCCGGTGAGGTTCGATTGCCAGTCAACGATGTCGGTAACATCATACCAAATTTTCAAAGTGACTCCCCTCCTCTGGAGATACGTGCTGCTTGCCTGTGATCTTTTTAAATGCTGCTCTGGCCGTCGCTATGCCTTCCCACCCGAACAAAAGAAGTGCGACTTCACCAACGTGAACCCGTCGGTGATGTTGGCCGGGTACGATAGCGGCATCCGCAGTTCCGGTTCCTCTCGGCGGTAGTAGTAGCGATTCAATCCATCAAAGAGGCCGAACTCGTAGCCGTGTTCCAACAGCAGTCCTTCCCACTCAAACCAGGTCGGCTCAAACGAGTAGATGTCACAGCCGGGGAGTTTTGGCTTGATCGCCTCGATTAAGATCACGCGTGGGCGGAAGGCCCGCCATTCGCCGCCCAGCAGCACGTCTCGCTCGGCTCCCTCGACGTCGATTTTGAGAAACTGAATGTCCTCGCCAGTGCACTGGCTCGTGACGTCGGCCAGCGTGATCATCGGCACGGTGTGGACGGTCTTTGTGAACCCCATGGTTTTGAGCGCATCGGTATCGAACTGCTCTTTGTAAGTGGAAAGACCGGAATCGCCCCACTCGTGGAAATCAACGCTGCCTCGCTGTGCTCCGAGCACCACATTGAGATTGGTGTCTCGCGGTCGTTGAGCCTCAAACTTCTTATGAAACCGCTCGACAGGCTCCACATTGACCCCCGACCAACCGCGGTCGTAGAAGTGCTTGGTCACCGAGTCGATCACAGGATCGTAGGCACCAACGTCGATGGAACGGCCGTTGACCACGTTGTGAAAGACACGGTTGAGAACGACATCTTCAAAGTTTTGGGCATACGAAATCATTGAAAGGATTTCTCCGGATGGATACCAATTGCCGGCACGGGCATTGAGGTGTCATTCCCTATCGATTGTAATGCTACGAGGCTTTTTGGACGATGATGGCAATCGATGTCGACACATACCCCGCAAGATTGAGTCGCAGATGTTTGATCCTGGCCGGCGGATCGGTGGCCCACTGGTGGTATGGCGGCGAGTCGACGGCTGCGTCGAGCGGATGATTGCCAGGATCGAGGTCAAGCGGTTCGACCCGGTGACCGTGGTCGACGAGCCGCTGGCAGACCGCCTCGATGTCGCGCAGCCGATAAATCACGCAACTGCTATCAGCCAGCGTGTCGTCGTTGCTCGACAGGTTGAACTCCGTGGTATGCACCGCAATTCCGCCCGGCCGCAGGCAGTCCATCTGCCGTTCGAGAAATCGCAGGCCGAGGTTGAGGCTGCCGCAGTGCTCGAAGGAACAGGTTGACCACGTAAAGTCGTAACCGGTGAGATCAATCGGGATCTTGTTCATGTCAACCGGCCGATATTCCACGCGTTGGCGAAACTCAGAGTCGGCACACAACCCAGCCGCGTTGAGAAGTTCCAGCGTGCCGGCCCACTGGCCGGTTGCCGCCCACGGTTGGTTCCGCTTGTCGTCGGCCGGCAGGTCGGTGGCCGTGATCCGACAGCCGCGCGAGGCGAAGAGGGCCGGCAGCTTTTCGGTGCCAACTGCGAACCCCAGCCCGCGTCGGGTGGGCGCAAGCATGCCACGTTCTTCCAGTGCCTGCGCGATGAACGCCAACTCCCACAGTTTTCGGTGGGCCCGCCAAGGCTCTTGGAGTGCGAGCGCCCAGTTGCGAAACGTGTCGGAGTCGAGTGTTGCGTGCCGGCACACTTGCGAGACGAGTCCCTGGCCCTCGAGGCCCGTTCCGGAATGGTTGGATGGCGTGTGCAGTTGCGGCTGCCTGCGATGGAACTCACCAATGCGGATCGACAAAACCGCAGCGGCGGTCGATGAGCGGCGTCGCCAAAGACGGCGGAGCTTATGAATCAGAGAGGACATGCGTTAATCAGAGAGGACATGCGTTTGGATGGATGTAATGCAACGCTTAGCTTACGGCCGTTTTGAAGTGCCCGAGAGATGAAAAAATACCACGGCGAGGCAGACGGCGAAACGCCAGTGTCCGACCCCGTGGACACCGGCCATTGAGGACCTTATCCACGGCCAGTTAGGCGGCGACTTTGAGAGGCTGGCTGGTGCGAATCGTGAGGTGGATGCCCTCTTCGTAATACCAGCGGAAACGCTGGTGCACTTCTGCTACCAGCGGCCCCGCCTCATCTCGGTAGCGTTGGATATCGCCAACACCAGTCGGATTCTGGTTGATCGCGGGCAGTGGCTTGGAATTGGGGACCCCGATGCCGTGACAAAAACTGTCGATGCCTGCCTGGAGTGAGTCGAAATCGAGCAGCTGGGTGTGGGGCCAGAGCGGTCCGCCAACGTTGAAAAACTCTTCGTACGTGGGCATTCTCTTGCCGATCAATGCGGCCGCTAAAAAATCACGAAACTCGCCGTGGCGGGCGAGAAGAATAAAGGGATCGGTCGGTTCAATGGGAAATACTTCCCGTCTCCAATATTCATACAGCGACACGAGCATCTCAAAGGGCTCCCGCAGCACTCCGACAACCCGCAGCGACATCGGCCAAGGAGGATCGTAAGCGTGGGGCGATACAAACGGAGTCGAACGGTGGATAAGTCGAACGATATGCTTGATCTCTTTCCAACGCTGCAATTTCTTGAGGCTGTCGGCCACGCAGAGGTGTGGATTCTTGGGTCTGAGCAGAACGGCGTCTGGAAACGAATCTATGAACCAGCGCTGCAGCGAGCTGCCAGCCGTTTTTGGATAGTGGGCAAAAGCGATGCGGTGTTGCCGGCTGACGAGCATTGACTCGAGCTCCCAGTGCCGGACTCTACTGGCAGGAAAGAACTCCTGGAGCATATGAACGGACCCGCAAGAAGCATCGACAGGTTGGGCCTCACAACTGAAGAAATGGTTACGACCAGAAGAACCCCGCCCAACAGCCCATTTGATTTGGCCACCGTGGTCGCTACAAAATACCTTCCGCCCGCATGCCCTCTAAATCCGCATCGCTTGCGCGGGCATTGGTGCGAAGCACATAATCAGCGAGCGGAAACACCACGTTAAAGTTTTTATTTGGATAGCGATGGTGCAAATAGTGGTGCCGTGCCAGAAATTTATAGGCCGGCCAATGGGCAAAAAAGCGATCTTCCGGCTTGTGCATTTCCAAGTGAATTTGATTCCAAATGAAGTGATGGGCGCACGCGATAAAGGGGAAAATAATCGCCCCGACAGATGAGAAGCAGAAAATCACTAAAGAAAACGGCAGCGACTCAATGAATCCCTCGCGCATGCTCAACTGAATGCCGCGATCGGTTCCATAATCGACCGGTTGGTCGTGAAAAACTTTGGAGTACTGACCGTGGTGCAAAACGGCATGCCGCTGGAATGCTGTTTCGAGGGCAGCAAATCGCTGGGTCAAAAAACCCTTGCGGTGCATCAATTTGCGATGCACTTGATGCTCAACAAAAGACATTAAAGCAGTGAGACCAAGCAGCCAGCATGCGACCCAGAAGAGTGCAGACGGGATGTCTCCAAGCGAAAACTGGAAAGCCAAAAATTGGAAAGCAAAGAGCACGAAAAACCTCCGCTGTTTAAAACCGTGTCAGCGAAGGATACGTAACTCAGGTGCCCGTCGCCAGAGCATTGACGCTTAGGCAGAGCCTCAATGTGTCGAATGTTTGGGGGCTATAGGGTAACTGCCCCGCTGACTTCTGAAAAAGAAAAATGCTTCAACGTGGCACAGTTTGCCGATCCTAGTGGTTGAGGAACACAGTCGTTCAAAACACTCGGCTCTGCACCACTGCCCATGCCCCACCCAACACCCGGCGTTATCCGTAGCCAAACAAGTGGCCCAAGGCTGCCACGCGTTGTGCTCGACCTCGAAAAACTACGCCATATCAATTGTGGGCTGGGTCGGTTTTGCAAGCATCTAGCCGACGGTATCCTCACGGCTGCACCGCTGTCGATCCAGCCGGTGTTTTTTATGCCAGCGGCAACCGTTCGGTATCTCAAGGAAGGCAGCGTCGAACAGATTGAGGTCAGCCCGTGGCGCAAGGAAATGTTTTCTCAGTTGATCCGGCCACTGCTCCAGCCATTCCAGCGCGATCAACGCTACGACCTCTGGCACACCACCAACCAAATGTCAAAATATCTACCCCTCGATGCACGGGTGCCGGTGGTGCTTACCATTCACGACCTCAACTTTTTGCACGACACTTCCCATAAGGCTCGCAGCTATGCCGTTGCCCGAAAGAAGGCCGAGGTCCAGAAAAAAATCGACCGAGCCGCGGCCATCGTGACCGATTCGACCTATGTGGCAGAGGATGTCAAAGAGCATCTGCACGTGGGACGCTGCCCGATCTATACCGTTCCGCTGGGACTGGCTGCACGGCCGACGGCATCGGGCGTGCGACCGGCGCGTGTGCCTCGGCGGCCGTTCTGGCTGACAGTCGGCAATGCTTTGGCGCATAAGAATATCGACGTGCTCTTTGATCTCATGGCGTGCATGCCCGATGCGTGCCTGGTGGTGGCTGGTAAAAAAGCGACGCCGTATGGGGCATTCATGGAGAGTCAGATTCAGAAAAAAGGCTTGGCAGATCGAGTGATCCTGCTGGGCGAGGTTTCTGACGGCGACCGGCAGTGGCTCTATGAAAACTGCAAGGCGTTCCTCTTTCCAAGTTTGACGGAGGGCTTTGGATTTCCCGT
>CAMBUD010000127.1 GCA_945871035.1 Planctomicrobium piriforme
CGTCATCCTCAAGGAGCCTTCACAGCGGGCGGGTGCCATCCTTTGCACCGGGTCGAAAACCCCACAGGGGTTGCCGAGCCAATTCCGTTGTTCGGGCCGTTGTTGTCGCACCAGCAGCACTCGCAGAAGCACTACCAGTGACGCCAACGCTGCCGAAGGTAACGGCGTCAAGGCAAACGGCAAGAAGTTTTTTGATTTTGTGGTGAGGCGGCCTGCGCCCCACAACATGCAGTGCTAGCAGAGCGAGTGCTAGCAATAAGTCCCAGAGCGAGTTCCATAAAAGCCCAGTGCAAAACCGTCTCACAAAGGGCCGTGGGCGTACGTCTGGATCTTAGAAACAAGCCTAAAATGGCGATCGCCGAGCCACTCGCCACCGTCTCCTGTGTGGCCACGTCTTCGATAGAGCTATCCGAGATGCGCCAGCGGAGCCAGCGCTCTAGTCTGACGGTGTTTTGTCTGACGGCGTTTTGTCTGCCGGCGTTTTGCCGCTGAATGTCCACTCAGGCAGTGGCACACTCATGCCGCCTGCTAGCGCACTCTCGTGAGCCAGCAGGCCGGCGCACGTCCAGTTTGCGCTTTGTCGAGCATTGGGATAGGGCATTCGACCGGTAACGATTGCGGAAACAAACTCATGCACCAGATGCGGATGGCTGCCGCCGTGGCCACCGCCTTGCGTGAAAGACAGATGCTGGTGGTCGCCCGCATCATACACCCCGTGGGTTGTGAAGCGTTGAATCGGCTCCGGTAGCAGGTGAGCGTAATCGGGCACAGGCACGCGCTTGGGGATTTGCGATTCGGACAACTTAGCCGTGTGGAGAATTGGCTCTTCGCCATCAACGGCCTGCCACTCGAAGCTCTGCTTGGAGCCGTACACATCAAAGCTCTCGCGATACTGCCGTGCTGTGTCGAACAGCGAGCGGATCACACGCGCCACAACATCGCTATCCCGCAGCTTTAAATGCGCACTTTCAATCGCAAACGGAGAACCGTAGGCAGCGACGAGATCATCGCGGATCCTGCCCGATCCAAAGCAGCTGACCTCAAGTGCATCTTTTCTTTCTAAGGCTAGGCATGGGCCAACGCAATGGGTTGCGTAGTGCATGGGGGGCAGGCCGGGCCAATAATCCGGCCAGCCATCCATGTCCTGTTGATGGCTGGCCTGTACAAATTGAATCTTTCCCAGCGACCCACTGTCGGCGAGGTGTTTAACGAAAAGAAACTCGCGCGAATAGACAACTGTTTCGGCCATCATGTAGCGCAGGCCTGTTTGCTCAACTAAATCCACGATTGTTTTGCATTCTTCCAGGCTCGTTGCCATCGGCACCGTGCACATCACATGCTTGCCGGCTCTGAGCGCTCGAATCGACATTGGTCCATGGTCTGGAATGGGTGTGTTGATATGCACAGCGTCAATATCCGGATCGTTCAAAACATCGGCATAGTTTTGGTAGCGCCGCTCGATGCCGTAGGCTGTGCCGATCTGATCGAGCTTTTCCCGCGACCGTTGGCAGATGGCGAGGCATCTGGCGTGCGGATGCTGCTGGTGGATCGGAATAAACTCAGCACCAAAACCGAGGCCAACGACGGCGATTGCAACGGGACGAATCGTGGCGGGGGGCATCAAAAAGCTTCCTTGAGAAACGGCTGCAGGCACAGAGGTGGGATCAGGCCGCAATCCAAACGGCATTTTTAAAGCTGCGTAGCCAGGTCAACTGCCGCTTTGCCAATTGTCGAGTGCGTTGCTGAGTCTGACGAATGGCATCGGCCAGCGGGATGCGGCCGGCAAGAAAATCGAGTGACTCAGTGTAGCCGGCGGCCTGTCGAGCGGTGAAGCCAATACCGCCCGGAAGAGCGACGGCAGCGCGCACCTCGGCAATGAGACCTTCGGCAAACATATTTTCAACGCGCTGATCGATGCGGCTGTTGAGTAAGCTACGCGGGACATCGATAATCATCATCTGTTGACTAAAAATCGGATGTGGATCAGGAGCAAACGACTCGCTTAACAGGCGTTTGCCGCAGTGTGCAACTTCCAGCGCTCGAATGATTCGTCTTGTATCGTGGGGGTGGATACGAGTGGCTGCGGTTGGATCGATGATGGCCAGTCGAGCATGCAGCATCTTTGATCCACTTTCCGGCGAGACACTGCCGGAGATCTCTGCGAGCAGTTGGTTGCGAAAATCTTGATCGGCCGCTGGCAGCGGAGCCAAGCCATCGCGAAGAGCGCGCAGATACAGTGGTGTGCCTCCCACAAAGAGAATGTTGCGGCCAGCAGCGCGAATGGCATCCACGGCGCGGCCCGCGTCTGCGAGCCAGCGCGCAACGCTGTACAATTCCGAGGGCGTTACCATGTCAATGAGATGGTGCGGCACCGCTTGCCGCTCCAGACGCGTGGGTTTGGCTGTGCCAATGTCGAGCCCCGTATAGACGGCCATCGAATCGACACTAATAATTTCTGCGTTGAGACGATTGGCCAGAGCGATTGCCAGAGCTGTTTTTCCAGCGGCTGTTGGACCGGAAAGAACCCAACAATCTTCCGCCAGCATGGGCCCCGATTGCGGCTGACAAGCGGACTGGGCTGAATCTTTGGCGGCGGATGTTAGAGTTGAGGATTCAGAACGAGCACGCTGCAGCGAATCCGGATGATTGTCACCGGCATGTGCGGTCAGTGATGGGACGGTATGAAGATCGGGAGCCATCGATGAGTCAACCGAGAGAAATCCTCGAAAGCCTAGAACGCGTTGTCTGGGAGCGTAAAAATACGCCCAGTGAAAAATCTTACACCAGCCGTCTCTTTTCCGAAGGTCTGCCCGCGATTAGCGCAAAGGTCACAGAAGAAGCCGGTGAACTAGTGGAAGCTGCCGCTCGTGAAAGCGTGGAACGTGTGGTCTGTGAAGCGGCCGATTTGCTGTACCACATGCTCGTCCTGCTTGCGTTTCGTGCAGTACCATTGTCACGGGTTGAAGACGAGTTGGCCCGGCGGTTTGGCATCTCAGGCCTCACTGAAAAGGCCTCTCGTACCGACACCGCAGGGATTGGGCAGAGTGCAGGAGGAAAAAATGACCGCTCAAAATGAACCACGACTGCTGCGCATTGGGGTGCCGAGCAAGGGACGGCTTGCCGAGCTTTCCGCACAGCTGCTCAATGAAGCAGGCCTGCCATTCAAAAGATCCGAACGCAGCCTGTTTGTGCGCTGTCGCGATCTACCGATTGAGGTCATATTTTTGCGCGCCGACGATATTCCTGTGCTGATCGCTGAGGGAGCCATCGATTTGGGCATCACCGGGGCCGACCTTGTGGCCGAATGCGGCCTGCCCGTTGTCCACCGGCTGAATCTTGGCATCGGTTCCTGCCGGCTGGCTTTGTGTGTCTCCGTCGACTCCACCGTCAATGATCCGCGCCAGCTTGCCGGTAAGCGCATCGCTACGAGTTTTCCACGCGTCACTCGCAACTGGTTGGCGGAGCGTGGCGTGGAGGCGCACATCGTTGAAATCTCCGGTAGTGTTGAGATCATGATCCAACTCAACGTGGCCGATGCGATTGTTGATTTAGTTGAAACCGGAAGTACGCTGACGGCCAATCAGTTGCGTGTGCTCGATGAGATCGGTCGCTACGAAACGGTGCTCATGCAGCATCCCCAGGTATCGGACACACTCCTTGCCGATCGAATCGTTCGCCGACTGGAGGGCATCGTCATTGCCCGCACCTATTCGCTGCTGGAATACAATATTTTGCGATCACATTTAGCAGCGGCAGAGGCCGTTACGCCGGGCTTTAACTCACCCACGGTGAGCGCACTGGAGGATCGCGATTGGTGTGCTGTTCGCGCAATGGTGCGCCGGAGCGATGCGCACGGCATCATGGAGCGGCTGGAGGCGTTGGGCGCGTGCGCGATCATTGAGACAAGTATTTCCAACTGCCGGCTCTAGCAGGCTGTGGATAAACCACGTGTTGGACCGCACGATGCGGTCCCGGGTGCGTAGCACCCGCAAAAAACCGGAGGTTTTCAAGTGGACAAAGTGCATGGAGGACTGTGTCCACGGGCAGCTAGCGCAAGGGTCATGTTTTCAACCGGTATCGAGTTACGGTAGCAGTGTGCCGGCGATGATCCGTCCGCTGCGTAGTGTGGTCTCGATCCGCGTGGTCGGATCGAGGACAGCTTCCAATGGATCTCTCAATGCTGTCGCCGTCGGCCGCAGGATCACAAGATCTGCGCGGCGGCCAGGATGCAGAACACCGCAGCGGCGTTCCTGCATCAGCCCCCATGCTCCATTGCGCGTGGCCATCGTGAGCACCTCTGTTGGGCTGGCTAATCCGGCGGCTACCAGTGTGCGGCACTCAGCCAATAGAGAGAGATCAGGATTTGAAGCACGGCTGTCAGTGCCAATCGCCAGCCGAATGCCCGCACGGCGAAACAGGGCCAGCGGCGGCAGCAGGCCCGAGATCAACTGCGTGGTTCGTGGGCAGACAACGACGCAGAGCCGGTCGCGGTGCCGCGCAAGTCTTTCCAGCGCGTGGTCTGTTGCGTTCAGAAAGGTGCCATGCACAACCATGCCCCGCGGGGCCTGCGCCAGTTGTGTGATCCAGTCCGCCGCTGACAGTAACCGTGGAGCAGCCCCCGCATCCCACACACCGAGATCTTCAAGGAGCCTCCGAAAGGGGCCAGTTCCGTTGGCAAGTAACTCATGCTCGTCACAACTTTCCGCCAAGTGCATGGCCACTGGCAACTGGCGATGGCGTGCGATGCCCAGTAGTTTTTTGCCCAATGCAGCTGCGACCGAATAAGGCGCGTGTGGCGAGATGCCGGCTGCGCATCCTGCGGCAGTCAGGCGATCGAGGTCACGCACGAGGCTGCCGTGAGCTGCATCCCTTGCAGCAGCATCGAATCCTAAAGACTCACGGTAGACACTCACTCGCGGCCCGGCGGCTGTGTAGACGTTCGGCACAACACCGGTGGCAATCTCACCGACCGTTGTCACGCCAGCCACCGCACTTTCTAAAAGCCCTGCCCGGAGAGCTTTTGAAAGTC
>CAMBUD010000128.1 GCA_945871035.1 Planctomicrobium piriforme
GGTTTCTACCACTCTCTTCGATCCACATTCCTGTTTCGTCGTGCGGCATCCAGTCAGTTGAGTAACGGGATAAACAAGTTGGGCAGTAGCGGTCTGTTGAAGAGTGACGGTCATGACATCTGCGCCGGTGATGATGAAAAATCAGTCGAGAGCGATGTCATCGAGGCGGAATGATTCAACCGATTCGCGCGTGGCGACAACGATATGGCCACCGTCAGAGTGGTAACCGCCAATACCGGTCAAATCGGATCCGTGGTGGTAGCAATCGACTACGCGACCATCGCCCCAGGCAACAGTCACCGAGCCATCTGGTCCTGCAATCAGCCACTGCCAGCGCGGAGTGCCCAGTAGATCGGCCCAAGCCACAGGCTCAATCGACCGGCTGCGGTGCATGCCGTTTGGAAGGTCGATGTCCCATAGCCATTCGCCACCAGGATCGATGCCCATGGCCGCGTTCCTGCCCACCGCATTACCCGTCAGGCCCAGCAGAGTCCAGGCACCGTTGGCAGCGACTGGCCCACTAAACAGCGACTGCATATCCCGCAGGCCGATTGCGACGGTCTCCACTTCACCTGCAGGCGACACCGATAGAAGACGACCCTGACCATCGGCACAGAGAATACCGCGTTTGCCGTCGGCTTGCGGCGCAGCCAGCACAAGACCACGCACCGCTTGCAGCGACAGATTTTCCCAGAGCAACTGTCCATCCCAGTTGAGGCCTCTTACGCCGCCGGCAGCAGCATAAGCAACGATTATTGTAGGTGCTTCATCCCCGTTACCATCCAGAAGCTGCACAGCAAGGATTGTCGAAAGAGCTGCGCTTTCGAGTGGCACAACTGTTGTGTGTAGACCCCAGTCAGCATTAAAAAGAAAAAGCCGCCGTTCGCCTTTGGCACCTCCTAGCCACCAGCGTTGTCCTTGCAGATCGACCGTCGTTCTCAGGAATTCGATGGCGGCATCCGGGGGTATTTTCAGTGCGTGTCGCCCCACGCGAGCGCCGGTCGTATCGAGCACAATCACCGTGCGACTGCCGTCGAGTACGTGGATCCTTACAGCTGGCTGCGTCAATCGAGTTCGCGGCTGGTCTAAAGTGCAGACGACATTGCCTGGCCGCGCAATAGCATTTGCCTGCCAATCGCGCACGAGCTTGAATCGAATTGGCTGTTGGCGGGGAGCGATTATCTGATCGGTGAGAAGGTGAGCAGATTGGTCATTGCCCTGTTGATTGGCCAAAGCGGGCACAGCGCTCGCGATTCTCGCCTCCGGTTGAGAACTCCTCGGACGGCAGGCTGCCACAGTCAGGGAGAGCGCGAGAAAAACGAGGACAAACGCAAGTCGCATGATTCGCATCATGGCCCAAACGCGGGCGCAGTGACCAGAGCATTCCCAGAATGCGAGGGACGGGTAAAAATAGCAGATAGCATTTTTCCTCCGGACGGCATCCGTTGAACTGCATCGAGTTGAAATACGGCGCCCAAGACCCACTCGTTCTCGAGATTTCTCCGACTGCGCTGGTGGCAGACTGTCGGGGTCCAGCGGGAGTCACAGGGGCCGCGGCCAGCCAATGCATTGCGGCGGCGATCGCCAATCCACCGGAGGGTCCGCCGATTGCCGCGCACGTCGTGCCGGGTGATCGAGTGACACTGGCCGTGGCTGGCGACGTCCCGCAGTTAACGGAGATTGTAGAGGCGTTGCTTGTGCAGCTTTCCAGCGCGGGTGTCGCCAGCAACGACATTCTTCTGCTGCACGCGCCGCCCCTGGAGCCCACCGCCATTGCAGTCCCTCCGCTGCCGTTGGTAAGCGCCCAGAAGCTGATCGGTCGAGCGAATGTTGTGGCGTTTGATCCGGCCCTTGAAGCTGAGACAGCTTGCCTAGCGACCGACGAGGCGGGCCATCCGGTGCATCTAGCGAAAGCTTTGATCGATGCCGACGTGGTCGTGGCCATTGGCGAGTGGGGTTGGAACGCAGCGATCGGTGGCCAATCCATCGACGGCGAAATCTGGCCAACGTTTTCCAGGCGCGAGTCGCGGGAGGCATTCATACGCACGTTGGCTAAACGCGGGCGGCGTGCGATCGCGGACATTCGCATGAGTATGCAGGAGACCATTTGGACCCTCGGAGTCTGTGCGAGCCTGCGGGTTGTTGTGGGCCACGATCAAACGCTGGCAGCAGCAGCCTTTGGATTACCCGAGGCAGCTGCTCGACAAGCTCGCACACACGCGGCGAGTTGGAGTCCTAAAGTTTCGGGTCGTGCCATGCTGACGGTTGTTTCTCTGGGGTGTCCGCAGCTGGGATTTTCAGCGTTGACCCGTGCCGTAGCAGCTGCATCGCGAGTGACCCATCCCACAGGTACGATCTGCATTGCCAGCTGTTTGTCGCAGCCTCCCGGCATTATTTTTAGTCGGTGGCGGCAGGGCGCACCGCTCGAGGGTCTTGTGCATGAGGCGCTGCAAACTAGCGATCAAACCCTGATCGCGGACGCTCTGCAAACACGATTCTTTGCTCGAGCGATTGGCGACCGCAGGCTTGTGCTGCTTTCCGAACTCGACGAAGGACTTGTCGAAGAACTCGAATGCGGATTTGCGGAAACGCCCGCAGTGGTCCAACGCCTAGCCCGCCGTTCGCAGAGCGTCACCGTGCTGCATGAGGCCGACCGTATGCTGCCGCAGTCTCCAGAAAATGATGACGACTGAGCCACCGGGGCCGCCAACGGTTGACGAATCCTTGCCGAGCATCGGCGCTATCTCGGTGCTATCTCACCGCTATCCCAGATCAAGCCTAGCCTACGTCGACCCATTGGTGACTTTTAGCACTGGCCAGGACGGCATCACAGACCCTCTGCGTTTGGAGCGCATCGCGAAAGGTGGGATGGGCCGGTTGCTTTTTCGCAAAGGCGACCAGAAAGTCGGCCACTTGATGGACAAAGCTGTGTTCGTAGCCAATCGCCAAACCGGGCACCCACCACTTGTCCATGTAGGGGTGGTCGCCATCGGTCACATGGATGCTTTTCCAGCCGCGCATGTTGCCTGCATCGGCATAGTCAAACACCTGCAAGCGATGGAGGTCGTGAAGATCCCATTTGAGGCTCATATTCTCGCCGTTGATTTCAAACGTGTAGAGCGCCTTGTGGCCGCGGGCGTAGCGAGTGCTTTCGAAGAGGCCGAGTGAGCCGTTCTTAAAGTGGCAGAGGAACGAACAAGCATCGTCAATTTCCACCGGCTCAATCTTGCCGGTCAGCTGGTGCGTGCGTTCCTTGACAAACGTTTCTGTCATGGCCGTCACATTCGTAACCGCGCCGTTGAGCCAGAGTGCCGTGTCGATGCAGTGGGCCAGCAGATCACCGGTTACCCCGCTGCCCGCGGCCTTGGCATCGAGTCGCCAGAGAGCCGCACCGCCCTGCGGTAAATCGGCGGCGATTGTCCAGTCCTGCAAAAACTCGGCGCGGTAGTGGAAGATTCGCCCCAACTTGCCGCTGTCGATAATCTGTTTGGCAAACGTGACGGCGGGGATGCGCCGATAGTTGTACCAGACCATATTGGGGACGCCCGCCTTCTCGATGGCGGCCAGCATGCGTTCCCCCTCGGCCACGTCCATCGCCAGCGGCTTTTCGCAGAGAATTGCCTTGCCATGCTTGGCAGCTTCAATCGCAATCTCGGCATGGAGATTGTTGGGCGTACAGATATCGATGGCATCAATATCGTCGGCCGCGACGAGCTTGCGCCAGTCGCTCTCAACGCGCTTGTAGCCCCAGCGATCGGCAAAGACCTGAGCTTTTGCAGTATCGCGGGCGGCAACTGCCTGCAGCACAGGTGTGTAGTCGAGATCGAAGAAATCGCTGACACGTTTGTAGCCGTTGGAGTGGGCTCGGCCCATAAATCCATAGCCGATCATGCCGATGCGAAGAGGCTTTGCCATGCGGGAGTCCTTTTAAAAATTAGATTGAGCGTGAGTCGTCGATGCTGCGCCAGCCATGCGCATCGCGAACATCGATCATGGTTTTGAGAATCGTGTTCCACGTGGCTGGATTTTCAAGCATGGCGTTGGGAAACATGCAGCCATCCCAACAGATGTGCTCGATGCCGCGATCGGCCGCACCCTCGAGCCAATAGCCCGAGCACTTCACGATATCGAGCTTGCCGTTGGGGTCATCGGCTGGGCAGTGTTTGCCAGTCTTGTCGTGCGCACCGGCGCCGTGCACTTCGCCATCATTTTGGGCGACGTGAAAATCGATCGTCCAAGGCCGCAGTTTTTCGGTCATCTGCTGATAGGCCGCATAGAATTCCGCGCTGCTGGCATCGGGACTGGCTAGGGCATGCTCCGGTGCGTTGTAGCCGAGTAGATAGAGATAGGTATGGGCCAGATCGGCCTGAAAACCGACTGTTTCAGGCATGCCGACTGCTTCGAGTAAATCGAGCATGTCTTTCCACGAGTGCATACCTGCCCAACAGATTTCGCCCTCGGCAGCCAAACGCTGACCGTGAGCGGCGGCAATCGTGGCGGCTTCGCGAAACGTTGCAGCGATCTTGGTGGTGTTGGCCCGTGGGTTTTCTCGCCACTTGGCAACCCCAAACTCGGCCGAGTCAATGCGGATGACCCCGTAGGAACGCACACCGCGTTTTTCAAAAATGTTTGCGATCCGGCAGGCCATCTTAACGGCACTCAAAAACTTTCCCCGTGCAACCGCATCGCCCATGGCTGAGTCGCCAACTGTGCCCGGCCACACCGGCGCCACAAGGGACCCCACGGAAAATCCATAGTCAGCGATCTTGTCGGCGATCGTATGGAGTTCGGCATCACTGGCCTCGGGGTTTGTGTGTGGCAAAAAGAGAAAGTAGTCGATGCCATCGAATTTCTGGCCATTCACCTCGGCGGCTGCAGT
>CAMBUD010000129.1 GCA_945871035.1 Planctomicrobium piriforme
GTCAATTGCCGCTACTGCTTTCGGCGCGCATTTCCCTATGCTGAAAGCGGGGCTACCCGCGCAGGCATCGAGGCAGCACTTGCTACGCTGGCCGCCGATGCAACGATTCACGAGGTGATTCTCTCCGGCGGCGATCCGCTCCTGCTCGACGACGAGCGACTGGCGCGAATCATTGAAAAAATCGCACTGATGCCCCACGTACGGCGGCTGCGAATCCACTCCCGACTGCCGATCGTTCTGCCGCAGCGTGTGACCGACTCGCTCGTGTCGATTCTGGCCAAAACACGCATGGCCACGGTTGTGGTGGTGCATGCCAATCATCCTGCCGAACTGGATGCCACTGTCGAGCAAGCAGTGGGGCGGCTGGCGGAGTCGCGGGCCATCCTGCTCAATCAGTCGGTATTGCTGGCGGGCGTGAACGATTCGCTCCAGACGCTGGCGATGCTGTCGGAGCGGCTCATTGATTTGGGGGTGGTGCCTTACTACCTGCACTTGCTCGACCGCGTGCAGGGCACAGCCCATTTTGAGGTGCCCGAAAACGTGGCGCTAACGCTGCATGCCGCACTGCGAGACACGCTGCCGGGCTACGCGGTGCCGCGGCTGGTGCGTGAGATGCCCGGCGAGCCGGCCAAAGTGTGGCTGGGGTAAGCCACCGGACAAAACGGACGTTTTACAAGTGGAAAAAGTGCATAGACGACTTTTTCCACGGGCAGCAAGAGCCGAGTATTGTGTAACATATTCGGCTTCCTTCACATGGAGTGCGTTATGAAAGTCTTGATCGCGGTTGATGGCTCTGAGTCTTCTCTTAATGCAGTGTCGCTGGCGGGCAGGCTGCTGCATGCGGCCAACCAGCCAACTCCCGATGAAATCGCATTCTACTTTTCTCCACTGGAGCTGAAAAGCAAACTCCGCGGGCGATCGTCTGCCGTGTTAGACGGTGCCGAAGCGGGGCTCTTCGACGAAGCGAAGTCTCGCCTACCTCTATCGCTTACACAACACGTTCGCACGATCCTTGGCACACATTCCGCGGCTGCGGGGATCGTGGCAACGGCCGACGAATGGCAGGCGGATCTCATCGTGGTTGGAGCAAGGGGGAACAGCCTCCTCACAAATGTATCCCAGCCAGCCGCCTCGCTCAAAGCGATGCTCTTGGGAAGCGTCTCGCGCGCGGTGCTGCACGGGGCCCGCCAACCTGTGCTCGTCGTGCGTGGGCTGCCTCCGGCCGATGGCGTATTTCCGGTGCTCGTGTGCCACCATGAGGTCAGTGTTTCTGCCGTGGCAGAGGTAATTGGCATGCTGCACTGGCCCAACACCACGCACGGCCGCGTGATCGGCGTGGCTGAATCGCTGCTGGCCGGCCCCCTGCCTGAATGGCTTGAAAAACGCGTGCGAGATCCCGACACCGCAGCCATTGCCACTGCCTGGGAGCAGGAGCACGCTGCAGAACGAGCCGCGCTTGGGACTCGCCTAACGGCATTTCAGCATGTGCTGCCATCGCCGTTTCGCCACAATGCCCCGGTGATCGTTGAAGGCAACCCGGCTGAACAGATTGTGGCCTGTGCAAAGGTCGGCGGCGATGCCTTGATCGTCTTAGGCCGCACGCCGACCGACCGTTTCACCCGCTGGCTCTTGGGCAGCACGTCCGAAGCGGTGCTCACGCATGCAGAGGCCAGCGTGTTGCTCGTGCCGGTGGAAAAATAGCACGCGAGTGGATTGCATTGCTTCAGTGCGACGTGAGCGATTGCCTCGCTACAAATGCGGCGTAATCTTTGGGCGTGTCGATGCCCTTGGCGGCGTGGTCAATCACACCGGCCACGATTGGAACGCCCGCTTCAATCACCCGCAACTGCTCGAGGCTTTCGAGTGTTGCCAAACGCGAATGGGGTAGGTCATTCCATGCCTGCAACACACTGCGCCGGTAGGCGTAGAGCCCGACGTGCTGCCAGTAGAGAGCCGGTACGCTTGCCAGTAGTGAGTCGGTGTAGTCGCGGGCGGCTGGCACGGCTGCGCGGCTAAAATAAATTGCCCGCCATGCGCCCGGTACAGCCACTCCGAGTGTGGCTCCGGCTGTATCTTTATCGGGCTCTCGCCACGGCGTGAGCACAGCCTTCACAGCAGCAGGATCGAGAAGATCAGCGGTGCATCTGAGCGGCGTTACAAGCGTCGCCACACCGGCAGTTGGACAGCAGGCCAGCAGATCAATCGCCGCATCGATGGCTGTGGCGGAGAGTTCCGGCTCGTCTCCCTGGAGATTTATAATCGTGTCGGCATCAGAAAAATGGTCCAGGGCTTCGACGATTCTGGCCGTGCCGCTGGTTGCTTCCGGGGAGGTCATCACGCTCTCGCCCCCAAATGCCCGCACGGCCGCTGCGATTTCCGCGCTGTCGGTTGCCACCACAATCCGACTGGCACGGCGGGATTGTTGAGCGGCTATCCACGTGTGCTGCAACAGCGGCAGGCCAGTTTCAGCGAGCAGCATTTTGCGGGGCAGTCGTTGGCTCGACAGGCGAGCAGGAATAACAATGACAGCGCGAGTGGCGGTGGGTATCACAAACGAGCCTTTATCAGGAGTGCACTGGGAAACAAGCAAAACGCACAGGGATTCGGGGCAAGACAAGATTTAATTTTTGGGGTTGGCAAAGAGATCTAATCTGCAGGAGAGTGAATGGTTCGATGCGAGAGCCTTTCGCTTCAATAGCCATCGCAACCTCACACCGCAGAAGAAAGTTTCCCCATGTGCGGCATTGTCGGCTACATCGGTTTTCAGCAGGCGTGCGATCGCATCCTCGAGGGGCTCAGAAGGCTTGAGTATCGGGGTTACGATTCCGCCGGTCTGGCTGTCTTGGACGAGCAGGGGGCGATTACGGTTCGCAAGGCAGCCGGTCGGCTGGGGGAGTTGGCAGCGCTTGTGCAGGCCGGTCTGCCGGAGTGCTCGATCGGTATTGGCCACACACGCTGGGCCACGCATGGCGCCCCGACTGACGGCAATGCGCATCCCCATCTCGGCGGCCAGCACGGCGATTTTTCGGTTGCCGTGGTCCACAACGGTGTGATCGAGAATTACCGAGTGATCAAAGCGCATCTCGTAGCCGAAGGCTATCTGTTTCGCTCCGAGACAGATTCCGAAGTGATTGCCCACCTGATTGACAGTTGCCTCAATCGTGCGCTGGCTTCTCAAGCAACCGGCACTGCTGAGCCAATGGATGCAGTTCGATTGGCGGCTGTGCGCACGGCGATCGGACAACTGCGAGGCACCTACGGCCTGCTCGTTCTCTTTCGCGATCAACCCGATCTGCTTGTGGCCGCGCGGCTGGGAAGTCCACTGGTGGTGGGAGTGGGAGTGGGTGAGTATTTCATCGCTAGCGACGCTAGCCCGCTGGCCGGACACACCGACCGAATCGTCTACCTTGCCGATCACGAGGTGGCTGCCATCACGCGGCATTCGCTGCGCGTGATCGATCGCGATGCGGGGAGCGTTGAGCCGGCGGTGTTGCCGCTCGATCTGCTGGCGGTTGATGTGGGGCTGGGCAGCTACCCACACTTCATGCTCAAGGAGATTCACGAGCAACCCGAGACGATCGCAGCGGCGATGCGTGGCCGGCTCTCGCATCAGGATGCCACCGCAGTATTTGGAGGGCTCAATCTCACTCCGCCACAGCTGCAGCGCGTCAACCGGATCATCCTGACCGGCTGCGGCACAAGCTGGCATGCGGCGCTTGTGGGCGAATACCTCATCGAGGAGTTTGCTAGGCTACCGGTCGAAGTGGAATACGCCAGTGAGCTGCGTTACCGTAATCCGCCCATCGACGAGGGCACCCTCCTGTTTGCCATCACGCAGTCGGGAGAAACGGCCGATACCCTCGCCGCGCTTCGCGAAGTGAAGCGCAAGGGACATCCCACACTCGCTATTTGCAACACCGTTGGCAGCACGATAGCCAAGGAGTCCGATGGCGGCATCTACCTGCACGCCGGACCGGAGATCGGCGTGGCCAGCACAAAAGCGTTTACGAGCCAGTGTGTCGTGCTGGCGCTATTGGCTCTTTGCTTTGGCCGCTTGCGTCACATGAGCTACGAGAAGGGACTGGAATTCATTGCGGCCTTGGAGCAGTTGCCAGAATTAGTTGCCGAGGCGCTCAAGAGTAATGCCACCGTGCAGCGCATTGCGCAGAAGTATTCCCATGCCAGCACGTTTCTCTATCTGGGGAGGCAGTACAACTTCCCCGTGGCGCTTGAAGGCGCGCTTAAGCTCAAGGAGATCAGTTACATCCACGCCGAGGGTTATCCGGCAGCCGAGATGAAGCATGGACCGATCGCGCTGGTAGATGCCTCAACACCGTCTGTATTTTTGATTCCGCAGGGAGCGGTTTATGAAAAGGTCATTCTCAATTTGGAGGAGATCAAAGCGCGCAAGGGGCCGGTGATTGCGATTTCCAGTTGGGGTGACCAGCAGGTGCGAGAGTTGGCCGACGATGTCATCGAGATTCCTAAAGCCCCCGACTTTCTGCAGCCGATAGTGGCCGCGATCCCCTTGCAACTACTCGCCTACCACATTGCCGTCCTGCGTGGCTGCGATGTTGACAAGCCGCGGAATCTAGCCAAGAGCGTAACGGTGGAATAACGCTGGGCATCGTCTGGCCTGCCTTGCGTCGCGAGGCCCGGTTGGTAGCATCGTAGGTGGTTCGCGACGAGCGGCCGCACTTGCCCGAGTGGCGGAATTGGCAGACGCGCAAGATTCAGGTTCTTGTCCAGGTAACTGGGTGGAGGTTCAAGTCCTCTCTCGGGCACGTTTGGAGTATTTTATGAGTCATTTTTCATGAACAGATTTTTTGGCATCGCTGGCACAGCCAATGGTCGCTGGCT
>CAMBUD010000130.1 GCA_945871035.1 Planctomicrobium piriforme
CGACTCAACCGCATTTTTCAGGCCGACGAACAGGCCGGGCTCTATTTCACACTGCTCTACGGTGTTCTGCACGTGCCCAGCGGGCAGTTTCGATTTGTCTCAGGGGGCCATCCGCCGCTGGTGCGAGTACCGAAGGAAGGCCCGCTGCAACTCATCGAGTGCGAGGGTTTTCCGATCGGTTTCGTTCCTGATATCGAATACCAGGAGCAGACGATCCAACTCCAGCCAGGAGATCGCCTCTATCTTTATTCCGATGGCGTGCCGGAGGCCATGAGCGAGTCGCTCGAACAGTTGGGCGACGAACGCATGAAAGCTTTAATCGAATCTGTTCGCGCCCGGCCGCTCGAGGTGAACGTGATTCACCTACTCGACTCTGTGCAGGCGTGGTGTCAGCCGAAGGGGCCGCTGGACGATGTCTCAATCCTGGGCGTCGAGTGGCACGGCTAGCGGGCTTTGGATAAACCACGTGTTGGACCGCACGATGCGGTCCCGGGAGCGTAGCACCCGCAAAAAACCGGAGGTTTTCAAGTGGACAAAGTGCATGGAGGACTTTGTCCACGGGCAGCTAGAGCGCATTGGGTTTCCATCTGCCGCCTGCTCGGAGGCACAAGGCTCGTCGCTGTCGGCCGCAGCGGCCCAACGCTTCTCGAGCGTTCGCCGACCCCCTCCGCTTACCGGCGTAGTTTTTTCCAGACGACGCTACACATCGACCGAATGCATTCGAGAGCGGATTGACACCACGCCCTCCCTGCCAGGCATTTATGGCTGCGGACGGTAGTAGCTGCACCCCATGCCGGCAATACGGTTGTAACTTTCGTTGATGCCCAGCATGGTTTCGGCGCCACCCAGAAAGAGCCCCCCGTCGGGACGCACTATTTTTCGCATTCTTTCGAGTATCGCGCGGCGAGTCGGCACATCAAAATAGAGGAGAACATTGCGGAGAAACACGATATCGCAGGGCGGCATCACCGGCCAAGGATCATTCAGATTGAGCTGCCTAAACTCAACAAATCGGCGGCACTCCTGCGAGATGCTCCACTTTCCCTGCAGCGGCGTAAAGTATTTTCGCAGAAGCGGCGTCGGCAGACCTCGTAAAATTTCTAGCTCACTAAAAAGGCCCTCGCGGGCCCGTGTGAGCACCACGTCTGAAATGTCGGTGGCGATGATCCGTATCTTCCAGGCTTTCAACAGATCGCAAAAATGCTCGTTGAGCAAAATGGCAATGCTGTAGGCCTCTTGGCCGGTGGAGCTTGCCGCCGACCAGAGCACCAGCTGTCGCATCACGCCCCGCTTTTTGACCAACTCTGGAATGAGTTGCTTCAATGTCTCGAATGGCGACTTGTCGCGAAAGAATGACGTTTCGTGCGTCATCATAGCATTGAGTACATCACGCTGGAGCGATGGATCTGACGTGAGACGCAGCCGGTCAACAAGCGCATCGAGACTCGCGAGTGTGTGCTGCCGCACGACAGGCAATAGCCTGGCAACGACGAGATACACCTTGCTTTCATCCAAGACAACGCCGCTGCGTTTCTTAAGAAACTGCTGCAGAAACGCGAATGATTCGGGGCCAATGGTCACTCGTCTGCACTCCTCGCGTTGTCGACTCTCGCGTTGTCGACTCTCGCGTTGTCGACTCTCGCGTTGTTCATCGAAACAGCCGCTTGAGTCGCATCGCCACTTCAACCCCTAGGCTCGAAAGCGGTAACACCGCATCGGCTATCCCAGCGCGGGCAACATGACCAGGCATTCCCCAGACAACGCTTGTAAACTCGTCCTGAGCCAGCACGGCGCCACCGGCAGCGACGATTGCCTCGCTGCCCTTCAAGCCATCCCGCCCCATGCCCGTCAGCACGATACCCAGTGTGCCCGCCCCCCACACCCGCGCTGCCGAACGAAAGAGCACGTCGGCCGCCGGCCGGCAGGAATTTTCCGGCGGGTCGCTTTGCAGCGTTACGGCGACACCAAGCCCCGTTTTCATAACGCCCATGTGCATGCCTCCTGGTGCCAACAGGATGTCACCTCTGGCAAGGATCTGTCCCTCCTTAGCCTCTGTCACGGGCAGGCCCAGAATCTTAGTGAGCCGCTCGGCCAGATGGCTCGTAAACACTGGCGGCATGTGCTGCACAATCAAAATTGGCGGTGCTTTTTTTGAAACAAACGCTGGCAGAACCTCGGCCAGCGCACTGGGGCCTCCTGTCGACACGGCCACCACAAGAGCCGCAATCGGCTCGGTCCGAGGCCGCCGCTGGGGAAGGGCGAAGGGCGCTTCCGGCGCCTTCCCTGAGTCGACGCTCAGGCGTGGCACCAACAGCTTGATCTTTGGAATCAGCTCGGTCTTGATCCGAACGGCAACGTCCTCTGGGCTCGAACCCTTCGGCTTGGCGACATAATCGTTGGCCCCTGCAACGAGCGCATCGAGGGCCGCCTTAGCGCCGCGTTCGGTAAGGCTCGAAAACATCAGCACCGGCAAACGCGGATGGATCCGCCGCAGTTCTCGCAGCATGGCTATGCCGTCCATTACCGGCATTTCGACGTCGAGTAGCACAATATCGGGAGCCACTTCGGCAACCCGCTTGAGCCCGATCTGCCCGTCGGCTGCAGTGCCAACCACTCGAATTTCCGAGTCGTCACAGAGCGTGGCAGACAGAATGCTGCGAATGGCAACCGAATCATCTACGATGAGCACGCGAATGGCGGACCGCGATGCGGCCGCCTCCGCCACGCTCCACGCACCAAGCTCAATGAGCTTTCGCTTGATCGCCTCATCCGTGAAGGGCTTGGCAAGAAACGCATCTGCCCCAGCTGCAATCGCTGCGGCAATCCTGTTTGGGTCTTGCTCTGTCGACACCATCAATAGTCGTAGATCGCGGTACAACGAATCGCTCCGCAACCGCTGAATCAACTCGAGGCCATCCATGACGGGCATCTGCCAGTTGATGGTGACAATTTCGGGCCGCTGGATCCGAGCCAGCACCTCAAGTGCTAGAGCGCCGTTGGCCGCCTCGTGGCACTCAAAGCGCATCTCTCTGAGCACGCGCACCAGAATGCTACGTATCGTCTTCGAATCGTCCACGATGAGAGCGTTCAAGGGATTCCATCCGGGGCCGATCAGGCCCGATACTCCTCGACTAATCGCTGCAGATTCTGTGCCATGCGAGCCAGTTCCTGCGAGGAGATCTGCGCATTGGAAGCGCCCTCGGCTGTACTCTGAGCGGCCTGCGCCACCTGCACGATATTCTCCGCAATCTCCGTCGAACCGGCCGTTGCTTCGGCAATGTTGCGGCTGATTTCGCTCGTCGTGACAGACTGCTCTTCGACGGCCGTAGCGATCTTGGTCTGCAATGCGTCGATCTTTTCAATCACGGCGCCGATTTCGGCGATGGCAGCCACAGCCTTCGATGTATCCGATTGCATGGCCTCGATCTTTGAGCCGATATCTTCGGTGGCCTTCGCAGTTTCGCGGGCCAGTTCCTTGACCTCATTGGCAACCACCGCAAACCCCTTGCCAGCTTCCCCCGCCCGAGCGGCTTCAATCGTGGCATTGAGTGCGAGCAAGTTGGTCTGCTCGGCAATTGTGGTAATGACCTTTACAACCTGCCCGATTTCCGTGCTGCTTGCGCCAAGCGCGTCCATCGTACGCGAGGTCGCCCGGGCCATCTCTACCGACTGCCTCGCAACGCTCGCGGCATCCTGAGCGCTGCGGGCGATTTCATAAATACTTGCCACGAGGTTCTCTACCGATGACGACACGGTTTTCGTATTCCCGCTGACCTGTTCGGCAGCGGCTGAAACGAGGTTCGCCTGGGCCGTGGTCTCTTCGGCGGCGGCACTCATCTGCTGGCTGACGCTTGTGAGTTCCTCGGACGCACCCGCGAGCGTGTGGGTGTTGTCTTTAATTCCTTCCACAAGCGTCAGTTGTCGCCGGGCTGCACGGTTGAAATTCTGTGCGATCTTTGCCGATAGCAGAAGCACCCCAAGCGTCGTCAGGGCGAAGATCATGCTGGCAAACTTTTTGAGCGACTGCACCGGCTGATTCACCTCGGTCAGATCAATCTCAGACACAATTGCCCACGTCACTGGCTCGTTTCCCGCGCCATCGCCCCGATGGATCATCGCAGGCCCCCACGAGGAAAGCACTGGCATGTTGCGGTAATCGAGCGTGCGGCCCGTCCCTGACGTGCCATTGTCGAGCGACTGTCGCACCGCCTGGGTGTCGACCTTAAATTTCGGATTGCAGATGGTTGTCTTCACGCCGAGTTCATCCAGAAACCGAGAATCGGTGCGAAACAGTCGGTCTGAGCCGATGGCGTAGGTTTCACCAGTTTTTCCCATGCCGAGGGTTTCCCCAACAACAGCGTTGATCCGATCGAGCGGCAACTGAAAAATGATCACCCCCGTCACTTTTCGGCCATCTAAGATCGGTGCCGCAATGAAGCCTGCTGGCGCAGTGAACGACGGCAAATACGGGCCAAAGGCCCCAAAGAAAACGGCGTCTCTCCTGTTGCTAGAAGCCGCCTGCCGAAACACCCGGCCGAGCGATGTATCGGCAAACGATCCTGTCCGCAGCGATGTGCCGAAATCTATCTCCTTGAACACCGTATACACCACGTTCCCTGTCTCTGCATCCACCAGAAAAATGTCGTAGAGCCCAAACTTTTTCAAAAAGCTTCGCAGAATCTGATGATACTGGGCATGAGCCGTTGAATATGCTGATGCATCTGCAGCCGTATCGAGTTGATCCTTGGAGCCGATTGGATTTTCGTTCCGACGGATGTAGAGATATTGCAGATAGGCTGCCGCATCGCCCAGCGATTCGCC
>CAMBUD010000131.1 GCA_945871035.1 Planctomicrobium piriforme
GTAGGTACCTCAAGCTGTGTACCGGGGATAAGCGATACGCGCGGATCCAGTGCACGGTTCCAAGCAAAGAGTGCCCGATAGAGCCGACCGTCGCCGTAGGCCTTTTCGGCTAGCAGCCACCAAGAGTCACCGGCAACGGCACGATGGGAGCCGATCGTTGAACCGGCTACGAATCCAGTGGGAAGGATGGCAACTGCTTTTGTTGTGTCGACACTAGGCAGCTCCGCAACCGTCTCTGCCACGGCTAGAACTTCTGGATTCTGCAGGCTAGTCGGCGCGACTAACGGGTCTTTTCGAAGGGGCGGTGCGGCTAGAGTCGCTAGCGTCGGCGGCGGAAGAGCCATGGGCTCGTCGGCGACCAAGAGCGTTTTCGGCGGGGCAACCGGCGGCGTTTCCACGGCAATAGTCCGAGACAGCAACAAGGCCGGTGGTTCCACTAGATCACTTTGTGGAATCACCGCCACGACAGCATGCACGTCGGGGCCGGTGCCCGCCGGCGGCCGTGGCACGAGCAACTTCGCCGAAAGCACTGCCAAGAAAGTGCCCGTGAGCAAACCGAGCAGCGAGAGCAGTATTTTTGTTTCGCGTCCCATGAATCGTCCTAGGTCTCTCGCCGAAGGGGCGGAGTGTCCTGAAAGATGGCGTTTGCCGCTAGATCGTTTGCAGTTGTTTTAGCAGGGCGGAAACGTCAACGGGGCAATCTGGGCGGCCCGCAACTTAGCCGACCGACTGCGTGGATTACGATTCGTTTCGTCGTCTGAAGCCTCGATGGGCGACCGCGTTAAGCACTCCCAGATCTGGGCATTGCGAAAGGCCTGTTTGACAAGTCGATCCTCCAGCGAGTGAAACGAAATCACGACCAGTCGTCCGCTCGGCAAAAGACGTTGCGGGATACGCTGCAGAGCGATTTGTAACGACTTGAGTTCTTGATTGACGGCAATGCGCAGAGCCTGAAACGTGCGCGTGGCTGGATGGATGCGCGAGGGCTGCTTCTGGCGTGGAATAGCCGATCGGACAAGCAGCGCAAACTCCCGAGCTGAGCGGATGGGTTGCTTTTCTCGTGCCAGCACGATCCGCCGCGCAATCCGGCGGCTGTATCGCTCTTCACCAAATTCATAAATCAGGTCTGCCAGGTGGTCGGCCTTCAGGCGGTTGACTATTCGCCACGCCGGTTCCCCTTCGGTCGGATCGAATCGGAGGTCGAGCGGTCCGTCGGCCTCAAAAGAAAACCCTCGCGATTCGTCAGCCAGCTGGTCGCTCGACAAGCCAACATCCAGAAGCACGCCGTCGACCGCATCGATCGCCAGCGCGTCGAGAACCTCGGGTATGTCGCAGTAATTTGCTTGCGCAAAACGCACCGGCAAGCCGGCCAACTCACGGGCGCCACGCTCGATGGCATGGGGATCGCGGTCGATCGCAATCACCAGCCCATCGGCCCCAACTGCCTCGGCGAGCAATCGCGTGTGTCCTCCGCCACCGAGCGTGCCATCGATGATGCGCGCACCTTTTCGCACAGCAAGGAACGACAGTACCTCGGTTGGTAAAACACTTGTATGAATACTACTAGAGTTCATGGCGGTAGAGTGTTGTAGCACTCCCGCAGACCGTCGTGCACTGCCGGCCCATTTTGCTCAGGCATTCGATACGATAGCCGCCATGTCCGAAGCCGAACACTACAACTACGAATTGCCGAGCAACCTGATCGCCCAAGAGCCTCTGGCAAAACGCTCAGACGCCCGGTTGCTAGTCGTGCGCCGCAGCGATGGTGCGATCACGCACCGGCATGTGCGAGATCTTGCCGATCTTCTGCGACCTCACGATCTGATTGTTGTCAATGACACTCGGGTTGTGCCGGCTCGGCTGATTGGTCGCAGAATGCAAACAGGTGGGCGCTGGCAAGGGCTTTTTGTGCGGATCGATGCTAGTGGTGCCTGGCAATTATTAGCGCATACGCGTGGCCGACTGGCGCTTGGAGAGCAGGTGATGCTGGTCGATCGTGCCGGCGTTGATCGGGTGGTGCTCAATCTCGTCAGCCGTGCGCCCGGCGGCACGTGGCTGGCCGTGCCTGAGTCGAACGAATCTGTGGGGTCACTCTTGCTGGCGGTGGGTCGCGTGCCACTGCCCGGCTATATTCGCGGCGGCCGGGAGCACGCTGGCGACAGTGAGCGGTATCAAACTGTGTTTGCCCGCACAAACGGTGCCGCAGCGGCCCCCACTGCCGGTCTGCATTTTACCGAGGAGCTACTGGCGGAATTGGCCGCTCGCCAGATCGCACATGCCAGCGTCACGCTGCATGTTGGCCTCGATACATTCCGCCCGATTACTGCCGATAAACTTGCGGACCATCCCATGCACAGCGAGTGGTGCGAGTGCTTACCCGAGACGGTTGAGGCTGTGCGTGCCACGCAGCGTCGAGGAGGCCGCATCATCGCCATCGGTACGACGGCGGTGCGCACGCTCGAAACGGCATCGCAATCGGGCGTGATTGGGGAGTGGAGTGGCCCGACAGATCTTTTTATCAAGCCGGGCTTTGCGTTCCGTACAGTCGACTGTCTGCTGACAAACTTTCACATGCCACGCACCACCCTCATGGTGCTTGTCAGCGCATTTGCATCGCGCAGCCTCGTGGCTCGTGCCTACAATGAAGCGATCCGCGAAGCATACAGATTCCTCAGCTACGGAGACGCAATGCTGATCGAGTAAAAGGCACACCAAGGCCGTAAACGTTTGCGACACAGACGCACGCATCGCGGGCTACTCGCAGCCGCTGCTGACCGGATGCCAAATGTGATATTCTCCAGCGGAAGCATAGACGCGTCCCCGATGCGTTACCCAGACAGTCACTCAAATACCAACCAGGAACCAGCGATGGGCAATCTGCCACAAGAAGATGTATTGGTCGTGCCGCGATCGCTTTTTGATCAGGCCGGTGCCTTTCAGGGATTTTGTTCCGCTGCGGCTGCTTACATGCCGCTGCTGCTCGATCCGCGGCAGACCAGCTGGCGGCCGCGTGCCAGCGTAGAGGAAGACCCGTCATTCAAACAGTTGATCCCCTACTGCATTCTCTCGTGGCGATCGGCAGATGGCGGCAGGCAGTTTTTCTCCTACACGCGTGGTGGTGGTCAGAGCGAGGCTCGCCTGAGAGCCAAGCGGTCGGTTGGTGTTGGCGGTCACATTGCCAGCACCGATGGTGCGCATGGCGACGACAGATCGTATGAATCGGGCATGCGTCGTGAGTTAGAGGAGGAAATCGCCATCAGCGGCGGCTACACATCGCGCTGCGTTGGCCTCATCAACGACGACTCGACTCCCGTCGGCAGCGTGCACTTGGGCATCGTCCATATTCTTGAGCTCAAGCAACCGGTTGTCTCATCCCGCGAAAGTGAACTCGTGGAGTGCGGATTCGAAACGTTGGAGTCGCTCTTAGCTGATCGCGAGCGATTTGAAACCTGGTCACAGATCACGCTGGACGCACTGGCCGCGGGAACGCTGGCCTGAAGCCAATGGCCATCTACCTGGATAACCACTCGACAACGCGGCTCGATCCGCGCGTGCTCGAAGCGATGTTGCCATGGTTGACGGATCACTACGGCAATGCCGGTAGCACCACACACGAGATGGGCCGGCAGGCCCGAGCGGCTGTCGATCATTCTCGGGAGCTGTTTGCCGAATCGATCGGGGCTGCGGCCCGCGAGATCGTGTTTACGAGCGGTGCTACAGAGAGCGTAAATATGGCGATTCTGGGCCTTGCGCAGCGGCGCAAGGCGGCACCGCTCCAGCAGGCCGGCGGTCACGTGATCACAGTTGTGACCGAGCACAACGCCGTCCTTGATCCGCTCCAGCAGTTGGAGCATTTAGGGCATACCATCACGCGGCTGCCTGTCTATTCCCAACAGGGTCTTTTACAACACAGAGGCGGCAGCGGTCTGCCGGGGCAGATCTGTCTGGAAGATCTGGATGCAGCGTTTCGTGCCGATACGTTTCTGGTAACCGTGATGGCTGCCAACAACGAGATCGGCAACCTGCAAGACATCCCGGCAATTGCAGAACGAGTCCACGCGCACGGAGCCGTTCTCCACGTCGATTGTGCGCAGGCGCTTGGCAGGATGGCAGTGCGCGTCGATGATCTCGGTGCTGATCTGGCCAGCTTTTCAGGGCACAAGTTTCATGGCCCCAAAGGAGCCGGTGCGCTCTATGTCAGGCGACGGCAGGCAGCCGTGCGGATCGATCCACTTGTTTTTGGTGGCGGACAAGAGCGCGGGATGCGCAGCGGTACGCTCAATGTGCCGGGGATTGTTGGATTGGCGGTAGCGGCTCGAATGGCGGCAGAGAGCTGGCCCCAAGAGGCATTGCAATTAAGGGTGTTGCGGGATCGGTTGTGGGAGTTGCTCAACGCGGGAATCGACGCACTCTCGATCAATGGTCCGCCATTAAACGACCCCGCTTTGCGATTAGTGAACAATCTCAACGTCTGTGTGGCAGGCGTTGATGGTGAATCCTTATTGGCCACGCTGGCTAGCGAGGGCTTAGCGGTGAGCTCCGGCAGCGCCTGCTCAGCGGAGAGTCCCCGGCCGAGCCATGTGCTGCTGGCCCTGGGCCTCAACAGCGACTTAGCCCGGGCGAGCCTGCGATTCGGACTTTCTCGATTCACCACAGCTACTGAAATTGACTCGGCTGCCGCCAGCATTATTTCCGGAGTCCGCCGTCTGCGCACGCAGTCGTGAGCCCTTATAACCTGCTCTTAAAGCCGG
>CAMBUD010000132.1 GCA_945871035.1 Planctomicrobium piriforme
CACCAGTTCGATGCCCGCCCGCACCATTTCGAGATACGACTGCTGCGAGTGCGTTGAACAAAGGGCAGGGTGCGCGGCCAGCGGCTGGCTGGTACCGGTCATTTCTCCGCGCGGAGGTGCTCCAGTGGAAATGGGGGCCATCTGCACGGGAGTGAGTTGGGCCAGTAGGCTCTCCAGTCGCTGGCTGGCCCGCAGGCGTCTGGCGGCTGGCCCTAGGGAAAATTTCTGCGTGGAAAAGTCTGGCGCCGGCGCAGGCAGACCCTGAGAAATAATCCAGCCGCGTTGCAGATCATGATCGAACGCCCAGACAACGTCATAGAGGTGGAGCGAGATGAGCGGCACGCTGGCAGCATGGTCGGTGTGGTGCGGCGGGGAGTCGATATTCAGCCGCGACAGACCGCAATCATATGAAACCATTCCAGCGAAACCGCCTTGAAACGGCGGCAGGCCGGGGATCGTCTGAGTGGTGAGCTGGCTGAGCAATGCCCGCAGCGTGGCAAAGGTCTGCGAGACATGCTCGGCATCGCGACGGAGGTAAGTGGCATCCAGTTGGAGCGAATAAATCGGATCGCTTGCCACAAACGAATAGCGGCCCAGTCGCGGTAGCGTCGGGCTGGGCGTGCCGTCGTCAACGGCGGCGCGCGCTGCTGAATCAGTGCTGGCCGGCAGCGTGTCGTGCAGCGCACTGTCTAGAAATAACGGCAGGCGGCCGGCGGCTAGGCTCGAGAAGACTGCGACAGCCGTAATCTCGGGCTGCAGCAGGGCGACGAGTGCACCGGATGCTGTAAACCAGTGCCGCACGATCGATGGGTGCTGCATGAAACCGTTGCCAGCGGGTGGTGCCTTCATGTCGATTCGATCACCTGTTCTGTCTTTGTTCCGGCTGTTTTTGCCACCGCCGCTGCGCGGTGCGATGGCCCATGACCGATTTCAGGGTGCGTGAGGTGCCCCCAGTCGAGCGGTTGATCTTGGCGATAGTCTTTACCGAGCACCAGGGCCGTGACGGCCTTCGATATTTCGTAGCCAAGGTAAAACGCGTGGTCCGAATTGATGTCCCCACTTCGCAGCGACTCAAGCTGCTCAAAAAGCTCAAAAGGGTCGCGTGACTCCAGATGCAGGCCCGCACCCACCAGATGAACCGAGCCCCGCTCAGCAAAAATCCGAAAATTAGGATCGCGGATCGCCGCCGCCATTTGCTTTAATACCGCGTCGCCGTGCACCTGCGGTTGGCTTCCGCGCAGCGTGATCAAGCGCGGTTCAATGTGTTTGGGAAGCGTCCGATTCGTGACAGCATGGTGGGCCAGTGCCCGCGCTAAGCTGCATTCGCGAACGCTGCTTTTTGCCCAGTGGATCACCTGCGTCGTGAGAACTGAGCGGATTCCCAGTTCTTGACAAAAACCGATCAGCATCACGTTGACACCGGCAGAATCGACATCGGTGAGCTCAGTGAGATTGCCAATGCCCATCATCATTTCGGCATGCGGAAATTGCTGGCGAACATGCAGGTAGCGACCGAGGCTCTCGGCAAACCCAAACCCGATCGGTTCGAGTACAGGGTCGATTCGTAACCGCACTCCTTCCTTGTCGAGTCGCTCAATGGTGTCCAAGAGTCCGGCCATCGTGGCCGGTACATCGGGCACAGCCACGACCTCGCAGCCCCAATCCGCGGCCGCAGCCACGTTGGTTGAGTTCACTGAAAGCACTAACTGCGCCCCCGCTCGCACTGCCATCGCCACCTCGCGTGGCTCAAAGCTATCGATGGAAACACGCAGCCCATTCTCGACGAGCATCTTTACAGCAGCACCCACGTCGCTCCAGATACTGCCGGGGTCGCAGCCCAGATCGATGACGTTGGCCCCGTCGGCTGCGAGTTGCTGTGCCTCTGCCAAGATCATGGGCAATGAGAGCTGCGGGGCATGATTGATTTCCGCCAGGATCTCAATATCGAAGGCCCCATAATCGGAGAGGTCTCGCGACTGCTGCCCAAAAAACTCATCGAGGCGACGCAGGTCTTCAGGACCACGTTCCACCGGCACGTTGGTGACCGCTTGGATGGCTGCCAGTGGCCCGCTGCAGGCACCGGGCAGAATGAGACGCGTGGTGCCCGCTGGCACCTCCAGCTTGCGAGCGATCCACGGGGTCGTCATCAGTGCCGCAACAGTGATATTCATCACCCCCACTGTGTAGTTGAAGCCAACGCGAGGCGCCAGCTTCTCCAGCACCTGTCGCAAGGAGTGTTCGGCGAGTTTGCCGGTGATGAAGTGCACCTGTTGAGGAGTCTGATTCACTGCGGGTATTTTTCTATAAGGAAGCAGCCGGGAGTATCAGCCGTCATTATTCAGATTCTAAACCGAGTCCGCCATGCTCGCTGGAGTGCCCTGCCACAATCGGGCAAGTGGGCTCTCGTCAGGCAGTATTTTGTGACTGTCCAAGCGGCGTGGCCCACACGACGAGACTTTTGCTGCCGAAGCTGGCGTACACCTTATCCCGGATGCTCTCTAGAATGCCGCAAATGATACTCGAAGGACTCGTCACAACCTGCGGCAAGAGCGACACTATGCACGTGGCTGCGATGGGGCCGCAGGTATTGGAGCAGGCGATTCACAGCGGAGTGATCGAGTCGCTGGTGCTCAGGCCATTCGCTAGCAGCCAGACTGCGCGGAACCTTGCGCGGGTGCCGGCGGGTGTGTTTCATCTTTCCGATGATGTGTTGCTGCTCGCTCAAATTGTGACGGCAACCCTTGCATCACCGCCAGCCTCTCAGCCAGCAACGCTTGTGCCTGGCTGGGTGCTGGAGAACGTTTGTCACAGTTATGAATTTACGATTGAATCGGCAGACACATCTTTGCCTCGCACGCGACTTCTCGCCCGCGTGGTAGCGGAGCACGAGGGACGGCCTTTCATTGGATTCAATCGGGCGCGGCATGCGGTGGTGGAGGGCTCCATTCTCGTAACCCGTTTGCACATGTTAGGGGTTGATGAAGTGGCCCGTCGCCTGCAAGAATTGTTTGAGTTAGTTGAAAAAACCGGCGGCTCTCGCGAGCACGAGGCATTTGCGTTGCTCAAGGCGCGCGTTGCTCAAAGCGCGAGTTGTTCGCGCGGAGAGTGAACGGCAGATAGCAGCGCATTGGATTGGCCTGGCAAGAAATGCAACCGACACAAGGGTTCGGTCGTATCAGGTCCAAGCGAGTGCGTGGAAAAAAGAGAGTGGTAAACGGCTCGACGATCATGCCAGAAAAAAAAGATCTGCCAGAGCAGGTGCCAACTGTTGTCGAGGTGCGCACGCCGGCGCGGGTGCATTTAGGAATGCTCTCGTTTGGTGTGCCTACTGTGCGATCCTTTGGCGGCATTGGCATCATGCTTGATCGACCCGGCGTGCACGTGCGCCTGCAGAAATCTGAACAGTTCCTCGCGCGCGGCCCGCTGGCCGAACGGGCGCTGGAGTTTGCCCAAAGCTGCGTCAGTGCTTGGGATCTCGGGGCACAGGCGGCCTGTACGATTGAAGTTGTCTCCACGCCCCGTGCGCACGTGGGGCTCGGTAGCGGCACGCAAATGGCGTTGGCGGTGGCCGCCGGCATGCGTCAGCTTTTTAGGCCGCCTCTGCCAGAGGCCAGTGCAGAGGCCGATAACGATCCGACGAATGATGAATGGCTGTTTGACACCAACGACGCCATTCACTGTGCCCAAGCTGTTGGCCGTGGCCGGCGGTCGTGCGTGGGCGTCTATGGCTTCAGTCGGGGTGGTCTGATCATTGAGGCTGGGCGCATTGTGCCTGCAACGCCAGGCGTCAAAGGCGAGGGGGTGTCGCCGATGGTGGCCCGCGTGCGTTTGCCGTCGGCGTGGCGGTGCGTGATCATCATTCAACGCGACTCAATCGGACTGTATGGCGAGCTAGAAAAAGCTGCTTTTGCCCGTCTCCCGCCGGTGCCGATTGAAATCTCAGCCGAGCTTGCCCGACTCGCTTTGATGCAGTTGCTTCCCGCGGCCGTGGAGGCGAACTTCACGGAGTTTTCCGATGCGGTGTACCGCTACGGTCAGCTGGCGGGCAAGCCGTTTGAGCAGGAGTCGCTCAAGCTACCGCATGCGGCCTCAACTGCCGACGTGATCGAACTCCTCGGCGAACTCGGCGTGCGGGGCTGCGCCCAAAGTAGTTGGGGCCCGGCTGTGATGGCGTGTTGCGAGTCGCTCGACGCAGCGGGAACGCTTGTTGAAAAGCTCGAGAGCCTCAACCTCACTCGGCAATACGAGGTGATTATCGCCCGTTACGACTCGCAAGGTGCTGTGTTACGGTCGATTTCGTAACAAAAGCCACGGAAATTGTGCGGCCCACAAGAGCCTCGACGTCTCATCCGCATGGCTGCGCATGGCGATGCGATTCTCCGAATATCAAGCCGTAATCTAAGCCGTAATCGTCCAAGAGTTTGCCACCTTGGAATTGGAAGTGATCCAGCTGTAGGGAATAAACGCGATGTCGTAGATCGCAAACGTGACATCCTCGGCAGTAAAGGCTGTGTAAAAGCAGAGCGAGCCAGTGGGCAATGCCGAAGAGCTCAGCGTGATGAC
>CAMBUD010000133.1 GCA_945871035.1 Planctomicrobium piriforme
CGAGTAGGGTCGGATAGTCCTGAATTCCGTGTCCGCCGTCGGCCATGTAAGACGTGTAGAGAATCATGCAGTTGTCCAGCAGCGTGCTGCCGCCTTCATCGATGTTCTGCATCTTTGTGATCATCTCTGCGAAAAGTTGTGTGTACCACGCATGAATCTGGCGGCAGCCTTCGCGGGCCACCGGATTGGGCGTCTGGTTTTTTGGAGCATTGCCGTTGTGTTCGAGCGCGTGAGCCTGATGCTCGGTGCCCCCGGTTACAACCCCTGGAAAGATCGCATTATCCTCCCCGAGTGCCGCGGTCACAACGCGAGTCGTATCTGTTTGCAATGCCAGAACCAACAGATCTGACATGATTCGAATGAACTCGGCGTGCCTTTCGGGATTGCGCCAAATCATCCAAGGATTGACATACCCTTCGAAGTGAGCGTGAGGCGGAAAGGTGGGCACGGGCGCTCTCAACGCCGAAGCGGCCTCCGCGGTTTCGATGCGCTGCCTCGCTTCGATAAGTTCAAGGCGACGCTCCACGGACCGCACCGAATGCAGATACTCATCAAGCTTCCGTTGATCGGACTTACTTAAGTCCCTGCGCAAGCCGTTGGCCTGATTGAGCACAGCGTCCAGAACACTCTGCTCGACGGAATCTGATGTCGCCGATTCGCGGATTGCCTGAGCGAGAGCGGCTTGCCGAGTCGTCCAATTGGGTACCATTGGTGGCCGGCCCTTGAACATGCGATCGAAGATCAGATGCGGGTTCATCTCGAAAGGCACCGCTGTGCCGTTACGATACGAAAATCTTGTCTGATGATTGGTTAGCCCCATCTCCAGCGACGGTAGGATGGTTTCACCGCCAACCGCTTGGGCAGCAGCTTGATCAACCGAGAGTTTGCCGCCGCATGAAAGATGCAAGCCTGCGCAGGTCGTATGGGCACAACCGGTGACCTGTCCACCGTGCGATAACCCAGACACAAGCGTCATCTGTTCCTTGAACGGTTCGAGTGACTCCAGGATTGTTGGTAATTTGTCGAACTTACCGATCTTTTCAGGCTTCCAGGCCTCAAGAACGGTGCCACCGGCTACGGTGAAAATCGCCATTCGTAAGGGAGGTCCGACGGAAGCCCCTTCCGCCGCCACCGCAATAAACGGCCGCCACGATTCGAGAAAAGGCAGCGCCAACATAGACCCTGCTCCACGCAACGCGATGCGACGTGTGATTCTCATAGGGATTCCTTCTGGTTGTGATTGTTGCCGTACACTTTCAGCGATCACTTCTTCTATGCTGGAACGGAAAGCTCTTCACCACTGCCAACACCAGCGACGAAAACTTTTTGTCACCCTTTATTAAAGAAGATTGTATTGCCAGCACAGCAGGCTCGTCGCAATCCTCGACAGGACGGCCCAAAGCATATGCCAGCATCTGCTCGCTCACGTTGCGAAGAAACAGATCCTGCCGATCCATGAGAATCTTCTTCAGCTCTTTTGGGCCCGAAAATCTTTCGCCGGTTGGCAGTTCTCCCATTGCATCGATATTGAAGGCGTTACCATCGCGCCACGCCCCTACGCCATCGTAGTTTTCTAGGCCGAACCCGAGCGGGTCGATTCTGCTGTGACAGGCGGCACAGGCACGATCGCTCGCATGCTTTGCGAGTGATTCCCGAAACGTCTTTGGCTGTTTGCCGCGGGCTTCATCCTTGAGAACGCCCACATTGGCGGGCGGTGGTGGCGGCGGCGTGCCGAGTAGAACCGCCAATACATATTTGCCCCGTAGTGTTGGACTTGTACGGAAGACATGTGAGGTTGATGCCAGGATGCTGCCCATGCCGAGCAATCCACCGCGATGGTCTTCCGGTTGTAGGCTAACCTTCCGCATCTCTGGGCCGTTCACTCCCGTCATGCCGTAGTGCCGAGCTAATTCTTCATTCAGATAGGTGTAGTCAGCATCGATCAAATCGAGCAAACTGCGATCTTCTTGGCGGAGGTTATCGATGAAGAGTATGGTTTCTGCGCGCATCGCTTCCTTGAGTGACTGCGTGAACGACGGAAAGAATTCCGCTGTCGGCCGAGCTGTTGCCAGATCGCCGAGCTTCGTCCACGGAACACTAAAGTTGTCCGTCAACGCCTGCGCCTTCTGGTCAGCCAGTAGGCGGCGGGTCTGTTTTTCCAGTTCAAAAGGGTCAGAGAGTTTGCCTTGTTCGGCCAGCAACGAAAGCTCCTGATCCGGCATGCTGCTCCAGATGAAATACGAGAGCCGCACGGCCAGTTCGTAGTCGGTCACTCGGTGATACGTCTGAGCAACATGCGCTGGCTGATCTTGCTCCATGCGCAAGAGAAAGCACGGCGATACCAAGACCGCTTTGAGCATGGGCCGTACCACGCTAGCAAAGTCGGCACCCCCGCTCGCAGCACGGTCGTAAATAGTCATCAACGAATCGATCTCTGCGGCGTTTACAGGTCGGCGCCAGGCCTTGCGTGCAAACGCTTCTACAATCAAGCGCGCCGCCTCTTTCTCGCTCACTGTGTCGGTTGGCTTTGCGATGAAGATGGCATCACGCACCGCCAGTATCTTCTGTCGTTCCAAGGCAAGCTTTACTTGCGATTTCACGTCGAGCGCTACTGGTTTACTTTGAGCGCCGGTTCGGCGAGTGCTGGCTGTGGCCGGCCCCGGTTCCTTGCCCCACGCCAGCTTGCCATCGCGGTACAGCGTTATGCGTGATGAGTCTGCGAAGTCTATTTGCTCTGCATCGAAGGAGTAATCGTTTGGTTGCTCAAACTGCATCCAGTCGTGTGCGGCGATACGAATCTGAATTTCGCCGGTCATGCTGCTGGCGCTGAGTGTCCCGGCGTTAAAGCCGATTTCGATGTATGCATCGGCATCCTGCAAAGGCTGGGCGAGTTTTCTAACGGTTTGAGTAACGTTCTTGGCATCCACTTTGGCGTAATCGCACCACTCTTGAAACTCTGTTGCGCCGTCTGATGTGAACCAGTAGCGGAGCGAGAGTTCACTGAGCGATAAGGAGACGTTGCTAGCATTCGTGATTTGAAAGTGCGGGCGCAGCTGGTTTTCGTTCGCGTTCGCTGCAGCGCATTTATACTGAACAGAAAACGACGTCTTCTTGGCAGGTGGCGTCGCAGGATCTGGACGACTCCTTAGCTTTACAGGTTGCTTTGGCTTCGAAGGGACCGCCCCGGCTGCGTCGCTTGCCAGTGGCTCCGATTTTGCATCCGTCGTCTGTACCAGTATGTGATCCAGAATGTTATCTGCTGCTGTAAAATACTTTTCAAACAAAGCGGGCGACAACTGCAGCACACCGACCTGATTCGAAAACCCTGATCCTTGGCTTTCGTCGGCAATACCGACCGCTTCACCAGCATCAAAGTCGATGCCCAACAAGTCTCGCATCGTTCGGTTGTACTCGGAGCGTGATAAGCGGCGGACGAGGGCTGGTCCCGGATCGCGATTAGTCGGATCGGTGCTTTCTAGAGTTTTCTTCAGCCAGCGCATCAGTTTGGTGCGATCGACTAAGGAGAGCTGTTTGGCCTCCACCGGTGGCATCTCAGCATTCTCAATCTGCGCGATGCACTTGCGCCAAAGCCGACGAACTTTACGGGCTGCGATGCCATCATTCAGGGCAGCGAAATTCACGTCAGCCTCAGTCTTTTGGTCGCCGTGACAGTCGATGCAGTATTTTTTTAGCAGCGGCTGAATCTCCTTCTGAAAATCGTCGTGAGGACGATCCACAAAAGTTTTATCTGTACCGGTTTTTTTCGGCTCCGGATTTGCTGCGAGTTGGGCGTTTTTTGCTGGGGTCTCTTTCTGAATGCGTGGCTGCGAGAAAAGGTCTGGCCGATCGTTGTGGGTAGTTACCTGCCCGGAGCCCGTTCCACTGCAGCTGACGCACAACAGCAACGCTGAAACAATGTCTAAAAAGTTGCCTCTTGTCAGAGACCACCCATCAGCATGGCTTTGGCGATCCAGCAGCTGATCTCGCATTGCCGACATGCATGCTTTCTGGGGAGATGGGTAAAATCCGCTGTTCACGGTGGCGAGACAGTGTCGATCTTTGCTGCCAAGACAAAGTCATTTTCGGAGAGGCCGCCGATGGCATGCGTGTAAATCTCGATCCATGCGTTGCAATACCCCTCCAGATGCATATCCGGATGGTGCTGCTCCCGTTCAGCGAGCGCACCGATCGTGTTCAATAACTTGATGACGGCACGGAAGTTCTGCAGCCTCCAATCACGGCGAATGCGCGTGCCGAGATGCGTGAGCCGCCACAGCGGCAGTGCCGCCACCTGTGCCTGTGCCTCGGCGACTGAGTATCCCGGCACGCCCCCTTCGCAGGGCACGCACTTCTTCGCGGCGAG
>CAMBUD010000134.1 GCA_945871035.1 Planctomicrobium piriforme
GGGCCACTTTCCAGGCGGATAACGCTGGCGTCGCTATCGTTGAGCAAGACAGCAATCGAATCGGTGTTGAGGTGGCTAGGAGCGTTCTCTTTGGATTGTTCGGTGCGATTGGTTGAAGTGTTGCGCGAATGGCTGTGGGGAGTTTGTGGTCGCAGCAGCATTGAAAAATGAATGGTTTGATCCTTTTCTGCTGCTCCCTGCCAGACGTGGCGCAGCTGCGCTGGAATATCTGCGGATCGCACATCCGCAGCCGTGCGGTCGATCACCTCCATGCGAAGATCTGGCTGAGGACAAAAGTAAACAAGCAGATCAACCGGTGGATTGAGAAGCCCAACTCCGTAAGCCACCGGCTGGCTCATGTAGGTTGTCGCCGCATGCGACGATATTTGCGGGCCAATATTTTGCGTGTTGAATACACTCGCCACCTGCGCGTTTAGCGTGCGATTGAAATGAACCTCATCCCGGACCAGCAAACAATCGTTTTTGATAAATAGAAAGTGTCGCGTGCAATCAACCGGAGCGGCATCGTAGTTCGAAACTCGAATCGCGGCATACGATACGAATTTGGATTCAACAAAGGTGTCGATTTCGGTTTCCGGCGGCGCAACTGGGCGATCCGCAACAGATCCGGCATTCAGTTGGCGAATGACGATGCGATTCTCATCTGAATCACCCTTGGCAGCGATCGTGGAGGTGAGGGCTGCGCCCCAGCGAGTCATTCCCAGTATGCCCGATGGGTTGAGGGGATCGTGGCGTGGAAACAGATCCACAAGCACAAAAAAATCACCGGGATTCCAGCCGCTGCGCAAGATGAGCTTGGAGGGCTTCGGGGTTTTGGTGAGCAGCATGGCACAATCAATCAGCCCGCGATCAGGCGCGGGGTCAAGGTTTGCATCTGGCCCGAGTATTTCCGCAGCCCCTTTTTTGTCTCCATGGCTGGCGAGCCGAATGGTTTCCTTGCGCAGCACGATTTGGGAACCATCAAAAGGCATCTTGGGCTCGATGGTGTCGTCGGCAAGGAGATAGGCCAACGCCAACGGCTCGGTCGAGTCCGGCCCCAGCAGCATGTGATGGCTGCGGTATGCCAGTCGCTGGTAGAGCAGATAGTTCATCAGTCGGTGGGCAACGTAGCGGTATCTGCCGTCACCAGTTTTTGAGGCAAGAATTTCAAGCATCGCGATTCTGTTGCCGGCGCTGCTGTTCCAGCCATTGTGAGCCCCGTAGGGAGGAATGCTGCCGTCCGGGGAGACTTCAAAAAGGAGTCTTTCCCAAACCTTTTTCATCTGGGGATCGTTGAAGAACTCACGGTCATTTCGCAAGAGTGCTGCCAGAAAAAGTGGCTGTAAGCCAACCGAAAAATAGTGGACATCGTTGGCTGCAAAATCGCGACAGTGCCACCAATCCTGGTAGACATCCTCTGAATAGGTGCGCCACTGCTGGGCTTCAGGCACATCGGGGAACCACTCCGCGGCTAGTCCCTTGAGGATTCCCTCGCCTTGAGCGCGGTGCATTGGCCCCCGCCAGTAGGTGTCTGCTGAATTCCAAGCGTGAATATTGCGGGCCATGAAAACGATCAACTCCCTCAGCCAGATATCTTTTTCCTCAGACAGCAGACCGTGCTTTTTCAAAATGTTTCGGTAGAAACCGATGTAGCCAATTTCCTCACAAAACAGCGAGTGCCAGCCGGTGCGTTGCACTTCTGCGCGTATCCAGACATCGAATGTTTTCAGCATCTCAAGGCACGCCTGGCCGTATGCCGGCTCACCACTTTCGACATACTTAGCCAGCACAGGCATGAAGTGGCGCGGGCCATACTGCCCATGCTGTGTGGCCTGCTGGACGTAGTTTAAGTGGCCAGAAAACTCGAGCCACTTGAAGTAGGTTTGTCGGGTGACCGTCAGTTGTTTAATGGGATAGTTTTGATCGGCCGGATTCTTTAAAGCTTCGGCGTTGCGATTGACGTCCGGCAGGAACATCAGCGGTGGACCGATGCGGGGCACAGCATCGGTGCGCTCACTTTCGCGATCGACTCGCTTGCCCTCGCGGTCGGCAGCGTGCTCGGCTTGAATCGGCGCAGCGGCCGCCAGGGACAGAGAAAAAATAGGCAGCACAGACCATGCAGCCAAAACCATGAAAGCCACCAGCGTCACCACGGCAACGCAATACTGCCGGTAGCTATTCACGAGTTGTGAAGAGTCACTTTCCGACCCATCCGCCCCGGCACTCCAAAGATAATCGAATCCGCTGGCACATCGCACAGCGCACACGAATTTGCACTGATCTTGCTCCTGGCCCCCACTCGCTTGCCGGGGCCGACCGATGCATGCAGGCCCATAAAGACGTCTTCTGCAATGTGGGCATGACCACCTAGCGAGGCGTAGGGCGACAGCACGGCATGGTCACCCGCCGAGGCATCGTGGCCGAGCGACGCGTGGTAGTTGAGCAATACACACCGACCGATGCTGGTCGAGTCGCTGAGAATGGAATAGGGGCAAACGATCGAGCCAGCGCCAATCATTGCGGTCGGGGCTACGATCGCGGTGGGGTGGATGAGCGTGAGAAACTCTCCGCCCCGGGAGGCAAGCGACTCGGCCACCCGGCGACGGATTTCTATAATGCCAATGGCCAGCACCAAGCCATCGCCTGGCTGTGGAATGTAGACTGTTGGATCGGCAAGGATCGGCAGGTTGCAACCAGAAGCGTGGAGGCGGTCGGCATCAGCCGATAGAAATCCGGCAATGAGCCCGGCCTGCGCGGGCCATGCATCGCGGGCCCACTGCAGCACTTCACGGCCAAAGCCGCCGGCACCGACGATGAGAATGCGTTTGGATTTGGGGAGCGGAATCGCAGTCATGTTTTGTGTGTGGTAGGGGAGCCAAACGATCCAATTGTGGCGAGCTTTGCGCGCACTCCGTTCCTCTGGGTGGCACCGATTTTCCCCGAATTTTTGAACTCTTTGAGTATACCTTGGGGAATTAAAATGGGAGATGAGGCGATGGTACATGGGTAAAAGCGTTACCCGGAGAAAAACGGGCTGACTCTGGCTGGCTGACTTTGCCAGACCATCCGCTCTGCCAGCACGCACACGATCGATGCCGGATCAGGAGGCTCCGCCGTCGATCGTCAGCACTTGGCCGGTGATGAAGGCAGCCCGGGCACTCGATAGAAAGTCGATCGCGCCCACAATATCCGCCGGCTCACCCAGCCGGCCCAGCGGAGTGCGGCGGATAATTCGGCTGCGATTTTCTGCCGAGAGAGAGGCCGACAGATCGGTGTCTAGAAACCCAGGCGCCACGGCGTTAACGCGGATGCCACGGGACCCCAGTTCTCGGGCCAAGCTTTTAGCAAACCCCTCTAACCCAGCTTTGGTGGCTGCATAGACCGAGAGGCCGGGCGAACCTCGCGCCGCAACAATCGATGAGAGGACCACGACCGACGATGAGGCAGAGGGATTCAGCAGCATCTGCCGAACGGCCTCGCGCACCAGCACGATCGAGCCCCGCAGATTCACGCTCAACATGCTGTCGATTTCATCGTCGCGCATTGTGGGCAGAACGCCTTCGTGGGCCACAGCCGCATTGGCAATGCAGTGATCGATCTGCCCAAACTTCCGGCTCACCTGTTCGACAAATCGGCACAGGCTGCAGGCATCGGCAGCGTCGATTGTTTCGGCATGGAGTCTGTCTGGATGCAAGGTGGCCAGGGCGGCGAGGGCCGCCGATCCCGACCGAGAAAACGTGGCGACTCGATCACCCCGTGCGAGGAATCGCTCCACCAGCGCCAGGCCCAAGCCTCGCGAACCGCCGGAGATGATAGATGTTGGGGGCATGGCAGTAACGCTACGATTGCTACGGCAGGCGGCCAGACCAATCGGCCGCCCTCAGCAGCACAATCATACCCCAGAGATAGATGCAGCGCAATCTGGTCGGCGGAGAATTTTTCCAGTGGCAGTGGTGGCAATTGTGTTCACGATGTCGAGAATGCGGGGAACGCTGTGCGGCTCCAGTGCACTGCGGCAGGCGGCTAGGCCAAGGGCGCGAATGCTTTCCGGTGAACTGCCTGCGGGCAATGGTTCGGCGAGCACCACCTCGGCGGCGACAAGCTCGCCGGTGATGGCGCTGGGCAATCCATAGACGCGGGCATCGCTGATGCCGAGGGTTGCACGGAGGATTTCTTCAACGCGACGCGGAAACACTTTTGCCCCGCCGACCACAATCACATCGCCCCGCCGACCGGCAAACTCATAGCGATCGCCACGCTTTTCTAGGAGATCCCCGGTGGCCACTTCCGTAGAGTCGCGCGAGAGTTGTACGAGCAATTCGCCATCCCTTCGCATCGAGAGCTTCGCACCGCCGGG
>CAMBUD010000135.1 GCA_945871035.1 Planctomicrobium piriforme
GGCGAGGAAAAATCGGTTGAAATCACGGCTGGGGACGGGCCCATCGACGGGATTTTTCTGGCCATCGAAAAGCTGACTGGCATCACGACGATCTGCCGCGACTTCCGCGTGCAAGCTGTCACCGTCGGCAAGGACGCACAGGCCGAAGTCACCGTGGAACTGCAGGAAGTCTGTCCGGACCCCACGTCCAACGGCCACATTCACCGTGGCCGCGGAGTTTCCACCGACTCGCTCGAAGCCTCTGCAAAAGCCTTCCTAGCGGCCGTCAACCGCGTAGCCCTGGGCAGTCAGCCCAAACTGCATCCGCAGCGCACCGAACTGGAGTCGTAAGAACTGCAAGCACTGATCGAGCAACACAGAACCCCGCAGAGAAAAAGCCACCGCGAGGAGACTTCTGCCATTCCGGAGCGAGCAGTGCGCGGTTTCATATCCACCACAACGCACAGCCCGATTGACAGCGACGGAACTGGCGGAAGCTCGACGAGCATTTGGATTTTTCGACTCCTCTGAGCCGGGTACCGCCACAGAACCCCGCAGAGAAAAAGCCACCGCGAGGAGACTTCTGCCATTCCGGAGCCAGCAGTGCGCGGTTTCGTATCCACCACAACGCACAGCCCGATTGACAGCGAACAAAAGAGCCAACGAGCCAAAGGCGCGAGCGGATCGCTCAGATCGCCTCGCGGCCCTTTTCGCCAGTCCGGATGCGAACGCATTGGTCCATTGGCAACACAAAGATTTTGCCGTCGCCGATCTCGCCGCGATCGCCAGAACGGCCTCCATGAATGATAGCCGCGATCGTGGGCTCCACGAAGTCGTCGTTCACCGCGATTTGGAGCTGTACCTTGCGTAGGAGATTCACCGCAATCTCGTGGCCTCGATAGGTTTCCGCGTGCCCCCTTTGTCGGCCAAAGCCTTGCACGTCCAGAACGGTGAGCCGAAAAACTTCGACCTCTGACAACGCCTGTTTGACACGCTCCAACTTACTCGGCTGGATGATTGCGATAATGAGCTTCACAGACGGCGTCTCCAACTCCATCGAAACTCAAAGCGTAACGGCCTGCTAGCTTCAGGCACAAGTGGACCGTCAGTAAAGAGAGAAGCAACTCTCGCCGATTCTCTGCTGCGTTCAGGTTCCGGCGTCTCCCTGAAATCCCTGAAGAATGCCCCGGCCTGGGTGAGCGAGGCGGAGTGCCCACCCAAGCCGTTGGGACATCCTTCTGGATCGTCGCTATTCGTTTCGCACCAGCACGAATCCGTGGTAGGCCTCGTTGCCATGCTCGTGGATGTCGAGCCCCTCAATCTCTTCCTGCGGCGAGACCCGGAGTCCAACCAAGGCCTTGATCAGCAGCCAAGCAATGGCCGAGACAGGCACCACGTAGGCTCCAACCATTAACACGCCGATGAGTTGCGCAATGAGCTGCTTGGTGCCGCCTCCGAAGAACAGGCCGGCGGTGGGACCGCCCGCATCGGCAGTGCCAAACGGCGTACTGAGCACCGTGGTGGAAAGATCCGTCGTTGTGAACAGGCCGACACAGAGAGTGCCGAAGATTCCGCAGACGAGATGCACGCTGGTGGCACCGACGGGATCGTCGACACGTATTTTGTCGAAGAACAGCACGGAGAAAATCACAAGAACCCCAGCGATTCCCCCGATGATGAATGCGCATGGCACGCTTGTGTAGGCGGCACTGGCCGTGATCCCCACGAGCCCCGCGAGGCATCCATTGAGCGTCATCCCTATATCGGGCTTGCCCAGCAACAGCCAAGCCGTCAGCGTTGCCGTCAGGGTTGCGGCCGCCGCAGCCGCATTGGTGTTGACGACAACGAGGGACGCAAGCGCACCGCCGTCACCGGCCACGCCCATCGTGCTGCCCGCATTGAAGCCAAACCATCCAAACCAAAGCACGAGGGTGCCGATGAAGGCAGCGGTCATGTTGTGGCCTGGAATAGCGTTGGTCTTACCGTTGGAGGTGTATTTGCCAATCCGCGGGCCCAGAATGATCGCGCCAGTCAGAGCGGCCCATCCACCCACCGAGTGCACCACCGAGCAGCCGGCGAAGTCCCAGAAATTCCAAACCTTGGCTAGGTAGCCAAAGCCCCAGATCCAGTGGCCGACGACCGGATAGATCGCGATCGCCATGACGAAGCAGAAGATAATGAAAGAATGGTACTTGATCCGTTCGGCAACGGCACCGGAAACGATCGTCGCCGCTGTGCCGGCAAAGACGAGCTGAAAGAAAAACTTCGCGTAGAGCGGCACGTGCGTCCAACTGATGGCCCCATACACGCCCTTGTACTTGTCGCCCATCAGAGGGCTATTGTCGAATGCCGGGTCGAAGCCGCCCACCATCCATGTGCCGGAATTGCCAATCCAGGCACCGTCACCGGAACCAAACATCAGATCCCAGCCCAGCAACCAGAAGGCAAAGGATGTGGCCGCGAACACGATGAAATTCTTAGAAAGGATATTGACGCAGTTTTTCGACCGCGCGAAGCCCGTCTCAACACAACCAAACCCAAGGTTCATGAAGAAAACGAGAAAGGCACAGATGAGCACCCAGACGGTGTCGGCACCGGTCCAGAGTTTCTCCACCATCTGCTCGTTGGACATCACGTTGGGCCTGTAGCCAGTCGCTGTCACTCCAGCATCAGTCCCAGCAGCCACGACCGGTTCCACGACGGAATCGTCGGCTCCTAAGCCCACTGCTGGGAGCACGGCCAGAAACGCGGCCATGAAGGCCATTCCCGCCACTGCCACCACGAACTTCGACCTAGAGGCCCGCACGCTGTTTGCAAGTGGCCGACCAAACCCCGTCGTAGCACAGCGTCGGTAGACGCCGATCGCACCATTCCCGAGGAGATTCAGAAAAGAAAACAGAAGAAAAGACTTCATCGCATCTCCAGAATGGGAAAGAAGGAATACCCATCGAAAAGCGGCACCTCCGCTGCGCCGTCATCTTCGAGAACCAGAAACAACTCTGATCGCGCGTTCAACATTCAGCGGAACGAAATGAGTTGCAAACGCCGTGCCATATTTGCAAAAGGCGATAGGCCGATGGAGCGAAAGGCATCGTGGCACGTCTGCACAGTTGCGTTTTTCGCAGTGGTGATGCCACGCTGTGGCTGGTCGACCAGATTCAACCAATTTGCAAAAATATTCTGCCAAGCGTACAGCCAGATGAATTGTTGCACCCATGAGCGCGATTATTGCGCATGGAATTGCTCAGGAAAGCGGCAGCCTGATGCGTAACCACCCGGATACCACCACACGCTGGGCGGAGCGTCCTGCTCATGCGTCATGCGTCATGCAGCAGAGCGTTGTGGCGGCACGAGTTGAAAGAGGGCAAAGAGATCGCTCTGCGTGAGCCCGGCGCTGGGGGCGGACTCCGCTTGAGAGAGAATCGTATCGGAAAGATCTCGCTTTTGACGCAGCACTTCGTCAATCCGTTCCTCGATTGTATCCACCGAGAGAAATCGGGTGACGGTGACGGCCCCCACGGCGCCGATGCGATGCGCGCGGTTGATTGCCTGATCTTCGACCGCCGGATTCCACCAACGGTCGAAGAGAAAGACGTACTGGGAAAACTGCAGGTTAAGCCCGACGGCACCGGCGCCGTAGGAGAGCAGCAGAACCGAGTGCCTCGGATCGTGTTTGAATCGCTCGATTGTCTCGTCGCGGGCCGCAGTCGACATGCCGCCGTGGTATTCCAGCGCACCAAACCGGGACAGCTTGCCACGCAAACGCCCGATCGTTTCAACCCATTGGCTAAACACGAGCGACTTCCGGCCGCTGGCATGAATCTCATCAAGTTCTGCCTCGAGGCATTCGAGCTTCGCGCTTTCGCCGGTTGCGGTGTCAAAGTTACAGATTTGCTTCAGTCGCAGGATGAGTTCAAAGACGTGTTGAATCGCCGCCCCCTGCCCCATCTTAGAAAGCCGAAGCACGCCCTCCTCCTCCGCCCGCCGGTAGGTCTCCCGCTGTTCGGCGGTGAGTTCGATCCGCTCGTCGCGATTCAGTCGTGGCGGCAGATCCTTGAGCACGCGGTCCTTTGTGCGGCGGAGCACATGGTCGGCAGCCGCTGCGCCCATGGCACGCGGCGACATGCTGTCGGAAAGATGCCCCGGCGCCACAAACTCAAAGATACCCACGAGATCTTCGGCACTATTTTCCACCGGCGTGCCAGTGAG
>CAMBUD010000136.1 GCA_945871035.1 Planctomicrobium piriforme
AGGGGCCTTTAGAGCCACGGGGGGTCGCCTGCAAACGTGCTGGGAATCTCATCGATGGCAACCGCATAGGCTGTCGCATGCGAGCGGCAGTGCGAAATGCTGATCAGCACGCACTCAATGCCCATCGCCTTTGCCACCTCCTGCGTGCCTCCCTTCAAAAATGCCTGCGGTCGCCCACCGGTTGCGTTGCGAACCTCGATGTCGCGCCAGCTAATGCCGCGTCTCCAGCCGGTTCCCAACGCTTTGAGAACGGCCTCTTTTGCAGCCCAGCGACCGGCAAAGTGCTGCGTGGCCATCCGTCGGCTGCGGCAGTATTCGATCTCCAGGGGCGTGTAGACGCGGCCCACAAAGAGTTCGCCATGCCGCTCGATCATCTGCGCGATCCGCAAACACTCCGTAATATCGGTGCCGATGCCCAACACGTTCATACCGGTCTCCCCGGCATCTTCACGCGAGTTAATCCGCAGGCCAGCTTAGCCCGCGCCAGCACCTCTTGTGCCTTGGCCCGTGCCCGCAGCGCGCCGGCGGCTAAAATGCCCTCGATACGACCGGCGTCACCTTCAATCTCGCCGCGGCGGCTGTGGGCTGCCGCAAAGAAATTCGTGGCCGCCTCAAGGATTGCTTTTTTAACCTCGCCGTAGCCAAAGCCTCCGCGCCGGTAGAGGTCTGCCATTGCCTGCCGATCGGCTGGCGTGGCCACCAGCGAGTAGAGTTGGTAGAGGTGATCTTCCTCCGGATTTTTCGGCTCTTCCACCGGGCGCGAATCGGTCGTAATCCGTCCGATTTTCTTTTTCTGTGTGGCCGGGTCGGCAAAAATATCGAGCGTGTTGTTGTAGCTCTTGCTCATCTTCTGCCCATCGGTGCCGGGCACGCGCGCACTCCCTTCTACCAATCGCGGTTTCGGCAGCGTGAAGACGGGGCCGTAGAGATGGTTAAACGCTCCGGCCAGATCACGACAGACTTCGATGTGTTGCACTTGATCTTCACCAACGGGCACAACCGTCGCGTCGTAGGCGAGAATATCGGCACTCATTAAAACTGGATAGGTGAAGAGTCCTGCATCGGCCGTCAGCCCTTTCACTTTTTTATCCTTGTAGGCATGGCAACGTTCGAGCAGCCCCATCGGGGTAACGGTCATCAGCAGCCAGGCGAGTTCCGTTACCTCCGGCACATCCGACTGCACAAACAGCGTTGCCCGCTCCGGATCAAGACCCAAGGCGACCAGATCAACCGCCGCATCGTGCACCAGCGACCGCAAGCGGGCTGGCTCGTGCAGCGTGGTCAACGCATGCAAATCGGCAATGAAGTAGAAGGCCTCGCCGGCCGTCTGGAGGTCGATGCACTGCCGAATGGCGCCAAAATAGTTGCCCCAGTGAAAGCGCCCTGTTGGCTGGATGCCAGACAGCACACGCGCGGTCTCCACTCCCTGTTTTTTTGCACTTTTTTCAGGATGCATGCGTCTGGTTGCCCGCTGCCTTTTGCAACTCGCCAGCCGGTGCACCGGCACCAGCCATGAGCGAGCCGATCAGATCCGTCATACGCGTTGCATTCATTTCGGCCAAGGCCCCCGGCAGTGCGGCCAGTAGGTTCATCGATGCCCTTGGGTCCGCAAAGTTTGCCGTTCCGATCTGGACGGCAGAAGCACCCGTCACAAAAAATTCCATGCAGTCATCGATTGAAAGAATACCGCCAACGCCCACGATCGGAATATCGAGTGCCTGCCGCACCTGATAGACGCAGCGCAGGGCAATCGGCTTGATCGCAGGCCCGCTGAGGCCGCCGATCACGTTACCGAGCATCGGCCGGCGACGGCGCCAGTCGACGGCTATCCCCTGGCAAGTATTGATCAGCGTGATGGCGTCGGCACCACCATCCTGAGCGCCTTTTGCAATGGCAACGATGTCGGTTACGTTTGGCGTCAGCTTGGCGATCACCGGGATTTTTGTCACGCCCCGCACGCCGGCAACCACCCTGCGACACATCTCGGGATCGGTGCCCAGATCAATGCCGTGGCTCACATTGGGGCAGGAAATGTTGAGCTCCAGCGCAGCGATGCCGGGTACACCTTCGAGTTGATCCGCCATCTGCACAAATTCTGGCTGCGTCGCTCCGGCAATGCTGACGATCACCGGCGCACCGCACTGCTTCAGCCACGGCAATTGATTTTTCAGGAACGCTTCTATGCCGTCGTTGTCGAGGCCGATGGAGTTGAGCAAACCAGCCGATGTTTCAACCGTTCGCCAAGGCACATTACCGCGCCGGGGCAGCTGGGTGATTGTCTTGGGCACAATGCCACCCAAGCGATCCAGCGCCACAAAGCCGACCATCTCTCGACCGTAGCCAAACGTACCCGACGCCACCAGGATGGGATTGGGAAGGCGCAGCCTGCCGAGCGAAACAGAAAGATCAGGGGCCGGCACAGGGGGTGGCAAGAGTGGCTTATTGGGGTTGGACATGGCAGGAAAAATGCGCGATTGCTGAGTCGATTGCATCGAGTGTAGTGGGTTTTCCTAAAGCCCCACTATCGGGGTTTCAGATCGGATCGAGTGCGACCAAAGCAACGGCGGTTGAAAACCCGCCAAAGCCAGGACCGGTCGAAAAATCGGGTTAGGTCAAGTTTAGCGGATATAACGCCGATAACCCCTTGGTAGGCAGGCTGTTGTTTCAACCGGTGCTCTCAAAGCATCTTGTTGACACTACTGTTTGTCAGTCTTAGGCTTAGAACGAGTCCCTCTCCGTCTGTCTCCCCTATTTTCCAATGAAAACAAGGGGTGGAGCGTGGTTGGAGCGTTTGTGCCCATGACTAAAAAAGACATTGTGAGGACTATCGCAGAAAAGATCGATCTGCCCCAATTGCGCACCAAAAAACTGGTGCAAAGCACATTTGATGCCCTGATTGAAGTATTGGTGAAGGATGGGCGGATCGAACTGAGAAATTTTGGCGTGTTCCAAATTAAAGAGCGTGAATCGAGGCTGGCTCGCAACCCGCGCACGGGCGAAAAGGTGATGGTGCAGGCTAAAAGCGTGGTGACATTCAAACCGGGCAAAGAGATGGAATCGCGGGTTCGTGAACAGCGCAATAAAATGGCTGCCGAAGCCGTTGAGACCTTGAAAAAAACAGCCGAAACGAATCTTGAACCAGACAGCAATGCAAAACAGTCAACCGAGGAATAGAGCGTTATCTGGGAGCCTTAGGGTGTTTTGTGAACCAATTGCGTGCGTAGTCCATATCGTCACGACGCATCGGTTCGGTTACATCTTACAGAATCAAAAGCGGTTACAGGCTCGTTGCAACACCATTTTTTGCACGCAATGAAAACAGACGCATGTACGAGACAGGCTGGCGTGCACCAGAAGCAGTTTTGGTCAGTCGGTAAGAAGTTTTAGTTGACAGTTCATGTAGATCACGTAGGTCATGTAGATCATGTAGGTCATGCAGGTCATGGAGGACCATGCGATGCGGCAAGTAGGCTGGATGCTCTTGGTGGTTGTTGTGCTCGCTGCGAGCACCGGTTGCCTCATCCCAATGTACTCTGGCGATCCGATTCGGCGGGCACAGGAACTGATCTACACCTCAGAAGATCTGCGGGCCATCACCGACGAGTGGGAACGCATTTGGTTTCTCGATCAACCCTCTCACATGACTCCCTACCGCACGCACGGTGGCATTCTTTAGAACCGTCTCGGCAGTGTTTTAAATCCGGATCTTTGCCGCCTGTTCTACGATCTGCTGCAGAGGCACTAGGTTTCCTTTGTTGCAGCCCGGACACGCTTGAGACGCCTCCTGCCAGGCCTGAGGAGTCCGGATGTTGGAGCCCCAAAACGGCCATGTTTTGCACTGCCTAGGCCGCTCTTGGTAGGCGGTGCACTTGCGCGTTTTTTCATCGAGCAACACGCAGTCGCCGTTGGGGCGCTCTGTGAGCGATCGCCGCATGCCAACGCGTTTGACAAACTTCTGCTCAAACTCGGCAGCGTCCATGCCAATCCGCTGCGCCATGGCGTTGATCTCCTCCTGATTGACCCACACGTAGCCAGCGGAACCTGAACAACAGTCGCCGCACTGCGTGCACTCAAACGCTAGGCCACCGGAATACCAAACATCTTGTGGAATGCCTGCCATGCTGAATCCTTAATGAGGGTGTGTGTCGAAGGTAGAAAAACTAAAAACTTTTATTGGCCG
>CAMBUD010000137.1 GCA_945871035.1 Planctomicrobium piriforme
TTCTCAATTGCGCGTGCACGTTCTGTACTTGGTTACCAGCCGCAATGCTCTGTGATGGAAGCGACCGAACGAACGTTCACATCGCTTCGGTAACGCCGGCAAAGATGCGTTTAGAAAAACTCTTTCAAACGTCTGATCACTTGAGCGGCGGCAAGCCGTGTGCGGCACGACAAAAATTCAAGGCTACCCATGCCGATGGTAAGCGTCGAAACAGCTTCGTTAGCTGCGATGTGCTGACGCCCAAGTTGCCTGCTACACGTGCCATTTCCCAGTTTGCCACCTGCAACTGGTTCAAAGCTTCGGCAACAAGGGCTGGATAGTCGTCGTGATCGGCAGACACTTTTAATTGTCTGGCATGTGTTCTGGTCTGCCAGAGCCGTGTTGGCTCAAGAGACTCTGGCAGTGTGCGGATTTCCAGAGCCAGGCGCAGACGCAGACGCTTCAAGGCGACGCGGTGATTTTCAGACTGCGACCGTCGCTCCGAAGCCTCCGCCGAGCACCCACTGGGACGATGCAATAAGATCACCGCTGTTTGCACTTTGTTACGGTGCTGCCCCCCTGGACCACTGCGACGGGTGTGGGTTGTATGGCAGTCTGAGAGTAACACTTCTGCTGGCAAGGTGGCGGGATGCATTTTTGTCGAAGCGACTCTTGAATCAGAAACCACAGGACTGATTCCACAGCATTTTTGCAGTTAACATCACCATGCCGCAGGTATCAATAATGCTGGCGGTGTGCACACGTCAATCAGCGTGTCATTTTCGCCACAAAGGCAGCGATCAGCAAGCGTAAGCTGGGAACTCGTGGGACGCCTTACAAAGCTCGCCCCGTATCTACAAGAAGCTAGAACGCATCTGGGGTAAGGTGTAGCGGGTAAGGTGTAGCGCCGGCTTCTGGGCGGCAAAAGTCTCGTCGCGTGGGCTGCCGCGGCCCAACGCTTCTCGAGCGTTCGCCGACCCCTCGCCTCCGTCTCCTGCTTTGCCGCGTCGTCGCTACCGCTAGCAGGCTGTGGATAAACCACGTGTTGGACCGCACGATGCGGTCCCGGGTGCGTAGCACCCGCAAAAAACTGGAGGTTTTCAAGTGGACAAAGTGCATGGAGGACTTTGTCCACGGGCAGCTAGCTGAGAAGCGGTCTAGTAGGCATAGGCAAAACCGCTGTAGCCTCCGAAGGGGCTGCCCATCTTGTCGAGCGACCAGTTGTAGCTCGCAAACAGCCCCAGTCGCTGCGTGGCGCTCCAATATCCGCCTAAGCCGCTGACGAGATCAGCCGGAAAGAAGTTTCCGTTTGCGCCATTGTAAAAACCCTGATAGAAAACAGCGAGTTTCTTGGAGAGTTGTTTCTGCAGTGCCCACGAGACCCCGAGGTACGATTCGCTCAATGTATCGAGGGCATCCGGATCGTTCGTGCCGAAGTAGCCGAAGTTCCATTCAAGCAGGATGTCGCCGGGAAAATTATGGGCGACTAAGATCGAGAGGCCGGGTTGATTCCCGACTTGAAACGGTTTCGATGCCAGATTTGTTGAGAGGAAGGTTTCCAGTCCGACGCTGGGATAGTACAGCCAATCCTCCTCGCCCCAGAGATGTATTTTGAGATCGAAGACAAGCGGTGCGAATCCACTGTAGGAAGGATCGCCGTCGATCGGTCCGACAACAACGGGTCCTCCGCTGAACACGCGAAACTCACAGTCATCCGTGAGGCCCGTACGCATTAAAAATGACCATGCCCACGTTTGCGGCGTCCCCGGTCCTGCCCGCGACATTACGATTGGCGAACTCTCGATGTACGATCGGCCCTTCTGCAGAGTGAAAGGGCTGTTGGGGAAATTGGCTGTGTCTGGCCCAGGCAAATTGATGTCCGCCGGCGGCGGATCCCGTGGCGAATCACCCGGAATGAGCCGATGCACAAGACGGTAGATGAAGTTATTGTCTCCGCTTGTCGGCAGCGAAGATGGCTCATCAAAGAGCGGAGCTTTGACCGGCACAAGATCCGCGCCGGATGCATGCAGAGCAGGGGTTTCAAAAGCGTTCGAAAAAATGAGCGCAGTGCCATCGGAGTTCGTAAAGAATAAATCGTTGTTGGCTACAGCACCTTCATCTCCAGAGGCAAGGAACGCCGGCAGTGCGCATGCAACAACGAAGACAACCGGAAAAAAAGATATTGTGCGTTTAGAGTAAGCCACAGATTGCACCGATGACTTCACACCAAAACGGTTGTAAGGATTGAAACAGTTGCACAGTTCATGCTTGATTCGGCTTTTTTGACTGCGCCCGTGCAGCGATAGACCACTCAATTCACTCAGATTCGAAAAAATACAAGCGACTCTGCAGCACAAGGGAAAAAGCTGCGCAAAGTGGGTGGCTTGGAGTGGCTTGACTCGCCGCTTGAAGCTTCCGGCAGATGAGTTACCCGTGGCAGTGGGCATGGCAGAAACAACGGCTCGCGAAGAGGAACTTATGTAACGCTCAAGGATTTGCACCTTGCTCGGCGACTGCCCAGAGGTGCTTCTGCGATGCCACGTAAAGCACACCATTGGCGGCAGTCGGCACCGAGCACGATTCCGAACCCAGTCGAATGTCTGCGATGTGCCGCTTCTTTGGACCAGCGGCCAAAATAGTCAGTCCGCGACGGGTGCCGATATAAATCTTTCCGTCAGCAACAAACGTTGACGACCAGATTTCCTCATTGGTGTCATGCACCCAGTTGAGGCTGCCGCTAGTGGCGTCGAGGCAGTGGATTTTTCCAAATAGCTCTGCCGCATAGACATACCCATCAGCAACGGCAACAGTTGAGAGCGAGCGGCCGATCGCCTGATACCGCCAGACGCAGCGCTGATCCGAGATTTCACATTGGCCCGATGGATTGATGCACGATAACGCGCCGCGGCCGCTGCCATGCAGCGGATCCTGACCGATCGATACGTAGATTCTGCCGTCTGCAACGACAGGTGATGCAATCACTTCGCTGGGGCTGACCAGCCAGCCATCGGCATCGATTTCCTTTGTGCCGCCACGCACCAGCGCCCAATAGTCGATCGCTGCACCGCCCCGTTCGCGATATCCAGGCGGATTGCAGTCGAAATGCCACACTTCGGAGAGCGTTGCAACAGATCGTCCTGAATCGGAAAGCTGGGCCGCTGGGGTTGCCACCGGTTCGAATGCATAGCAGACGCCATCGCCGGCGCCGTAGACAATTCTCGCACGATTGCCAATCCGAACGAGAGTTGGAGATGACCACTGACCGTGATAGACATTGGCACTGATGTGGCCATTGTCTTGGGCCACAAGCCGTCCACTGTGCTTGTCTAGCGCGATGAGCGATGGGGCAGTTGGTAAAACGACTTTTCCATCGTAAACACCGTTGGCGGTGCCGACATAGGCGTAACCATCGTGGAGGAGTACCGAGCAATTTGCGGCGTCGTGTGGAAACACAGGAAGTTCGCCGAGCATATCAAAACGCCAGAGGATGTCGGCATCCGTTTTGGATAGCGTAACAGGCGGGGCTCCAGCGGCAACAGAAAATGTAGCTTCGTCAGTAAACGGTCCGTTGTTTCCATCGGCCATTCCATTGGCATCGAGGCAGAGGACTTCGCAGCGGTTGGTTACGATGTAGACGCGACCCTCTTCGATCGTAGCCGTCGAGCAGATGCCTAGGTTCATGTCGTCGAAGTCCTCACTCACTTTGGAGCGATCAATTTCTAACCGCGGCACAACCAACTGCCAGACCGTTTCCCCACTCTTCTCGTCGAGACACATCAGCAGTCCTCCGCGAGTGGGCCTGTATCGCGGATCCTCGAGCGAGTCGTCGTTGGTGCCAATAAAAACCCTACCGCCGGCGACCGTTGCCGAAGAATAATTTTTTGAACCGAGACGGGCTACCCAGCGCACATTTTGCATCGATTCGGTATCGATCCCCAGTCGATCACGGCGACGCTTCCCCGGCTCGAAATGCTCGGGTAATCCACGTTCGGAGGACGCCATATTGCGTTCATCAGCACCCCCCCACTGATTCCAGTCAGCGGCACGCGAGACGGTCTGGAAGGGATCCAGTAGCATCGATAGCGTGAGAGTCACTGCCGATACAGCGCGTCGCAAACGCAACGGATTCAATGGAGCAACGAGTGTCATGAAATCGCGTGATGCAAGAGTGTCGTGCAGGCGTAATCGCTTGAGAAAACG
>CAMBUD010000138.1 GCA_945871035.1 Planctomicrobium piriforme
TTCAGCGGTTCCTGAACGGAGTCACTGTACTCAATGCAACCCTTCGTGGGGCTATGGAACAAGGGGATGCTTTATGAAAAATTCCCACATAATCTGGTTGGCATCAATCCAGAGCGCCGAAGACCCAAGGAAAAATGCCTCTGGACGAGATCCTGGCCACGTGTGGCCGCCCCCTTCCACACGGTAAAAAACAACCTCGCTGCCGCTTGAGCCAGGGCCCCAGGTGAATCGTTCAACGCTAGATGCGACCGGCATATTTTCTGGATGGCTACCAGCGCTGCTGTTTTCTTTGATCGCTGGATCGTCGCATGGCACAACTTCGCAGTCGCACTCAGCTACACAACCGTTGGCATGCACCCACTCCAGCAGGCCTTCGACTACACCACGGTGGTGCACGCGCGTGACGCTGCGGCGACCGATGCCACCCTCGAGTGGCGTAAACTGATCACATGACCCGTGAAAGTGAAGCACCGAGACTGGACGCACCGGTTGTATGGACGCCAGCGCCAGTGGGCCAGCCACCGGCGCAATGGACGCCACTGCATCGGCCATCTCAGCAGCCAATCGGTACGCCATCATAGCGCCGTTGGACATGCCTGTTGCGTGAATGCGCCGAGCGTCGATCGGCACGCGAACCCCTACTGCAGGCAGTAGCTGTCGGATAAAATCCACGTCGTCTACCCCATCAGCTAAGGCTTCCCCGCAGCAATTGCCGCCGTTCCAAGTCAGCAGGCTTTCCCGCGAGCCTGTGCCGGCTGGATAGACAACAACAGCCCGGCTAGTCGCGGCGAGGATGTCGAGTCCGGAAAAACGCCGCATCATTTCCGGATAACTCTGCCCGCCATGAAAAGCCAAGACGAGCGGCCACCCATCCGCAGGAGCATTGGTAGCGGGAACACAGACCAGGGCCGCGCGCTCACGTCCCGCAACCGGTACGTGAATAGTTATCGTTGTTGGCCGCCGCGCATCCACTGGATATTCTCACATTCAAGATCTTCTAAAAACTTCCTGTCGCGTTTCTGCGTAGACATTCCTACACTTCCTCCCATACTTGGCAAGCATCGACAGGCATTCGCTTGCGTTTTCCATATGCAATACTGGCTGGTTTTAAAGCGGCCACGCTCTATAGGATCATACAATCGTGACGGAGAAAACTGTGGAGTTGCCCAACCATCTCAAACGCCGTGTTGTCATCGATTGCGTGTCTCCCCAAGTTGATGGCGGACGGTTTGCCATTAAGCGACTCGTGGGCGACGGCATTGTCGTAGAGGCGGATATCTTTTGCGACGGCCACGAAGAACTCGACTGCCGATTGCACGTGCGCTGGGGTGACACTGGACAATGGTCGGTTGTGCCGATGACATGCCAGGGAAACGACCACTGGCAAGCATCGTTTACAGTCGACCAGATTGGCCTGTGGCACTATACAATCCTTGCTCGTATCGACACGTTTGGCACTTGGCTGCGAGATCTGCGGCGTCGCCAAGCGGCTGGAGAAAATCTTGAGATTGAGCTTCTGACTGGCGCACAAATCGTTGCTGCAGCTGCACACGGCGCATTGCCGGCTATAGCTCAGGAAATCGAAGGGCTGGCGTTTGCCCTGCGATCACCAGCGTGGGAGCAAGTTGTCTGGGGCGATCGTCTGCGCACGCTCATGTCGCTGCACGCTGATGAACGCGATGCCACCAAGCTCGATCAACCGCGCGCTGTTTGGGTCGATCGCCAACGTGCGAGTTGGAGCGCGTGGTATGAGGTATTTCCTCGATCATGGGGGCACAAGGCGGGCACGCATGGCACGCTGCGTGATCTCGCTAATCGACTTGAGTCTGTCAGTGCAATGGGTTTTGATGTCCTCTATCTGACGCCCATCCATCCGATCGGCCGTACCTGTCGCAAGGGCCGCAACAACTCCTCAGTGGCAGATTCGCACGATGTTGGCAGTCCATGGGCCATTGGTGCTGCGGAGGGAGGGCACACTGCACTCCATCCCGAGTTGGGTACGTTTGATGATTTTGAGGTGTTACGATCGCGAGCGCAGTTCTTGGGCTTAGAGCTAGCACTTGATTTAGCTGTGCAGTGTTCCCCCGACCATCCTTGGATAACGGATCATCCCGAATGGTTCCGACATCGCAGCGACGGCTCAATTGCGTACGCCGAGAATCCCCCCAAGAAATACCAAGACATCGTTCCCTTCGATTTTCAGTGCGACCAATGGCGTCAGTTGTGGAACGCACTCGGCGATGTGGTGCGATTTTGGGTTGATAAAGGTGTCAAGATCTTCCGTGTCGATAATCCGCACACCAAACCATTTGCTTTTTGGGAATGGCTCATTGGCGATATCCATCGCACCAATCCGGAGGTGCTCTTTCTTGCTGAAGCTTTCACCCGTCCCAAAACGATGTACCGTCTTGCCAAACTAGGGTTCACTCAGTCGTACACTTATTTTACGTGGCGCACAGAGAAGCAGGAACTCAGCGATTACCTGCACGAGGTGACAACGCCGCCCATCAGTGATTTTTTTCGGCCTGCTTTTTGGACCAATACCCCCGACATACTGCACAAGACGCTGCAGGAGGGTGGCCGGCCAATGTTTCAAGTGCGGCTTGTGCTGGCAGCGCTCAGCGTTGGCAACTGGGGTATCTATGGACCAGCATTAGAATTGTTGGCCGCCACCCCGCGCGAACCTGATAGCGAGGAATACATCGATTCTGAAAAATATGAATTGAAAGTTTGGGATCTTAGTTCTGCTGACAGCCTTGCGCCATTCATCACCTGTCTCAATCAGATCCGCTGCAATGAACCAGCACTCTTTCGTAACCCCCCACCGCGGATTCAAAGTATTGATGACCCACAAATGCTCGCCTGGAGCAAGTGGGACCCTGCCAGCGGCAGTCGTGTGGTGGTGGTTGTCAACCTGCAGCCAGGGTGCGCCTGCAGCGGCAGACTCTCGCTCGATCATGCGGCCATCGGTTTGACAGGAATTGATGCTGTCGTTGCCCATGATCTGTTAACCAGCACAGACCACCTCTGGCAGCTAGCCAGTGTGACGGTTGACTGCACGCCCCAACAGCCCGCGAGAGTTTTTCGACTGACCGTGCCAGCCTAATTTTTGCCCGTGGTAGTTGGCTGCTATCGGAATACCAATTCTTCCTGGCGACACAACTGAGTTATGAATCCATCCTGTGTCTGTGAGAAAGCATCCCGGCACGCAATTGAATAGTTTCTTTGACACTACCGCTGTTGCCTCCTGCATCGCCTCATGGCTGCCTGCGGCCCGCTGGTATGCCGCCAAGGGCCTACCTCTTGAGCGGATTACGATTGAAGACCTCTTGGTCATTCCCCGTGCGCAGCAGCCAACGGCGTTGGCTATTGTTTCTATTGCCCAGCAGAATACTCCCGACCATTCTTCTGCCTACCTCATACCTCTGAGTGCAGAAGCTAACGAACTTTCCGAGCACGTCGGCCTGCACGATGCCGCTCTCTCCCCAACGTTTGCAGCGTGGCTTATCGGTTTGGCGTTTGAGCAACGGAGCGAGAGTGCCCGTGTCGGAAGTTTTGTCGGACACGCCACCGCATGCAGTTTACATGAGCGCATTCCCGCCAACTGCCTGCCGGAAATCACACTGCTGGGCGGGGATGCTTCAAACACCTCGCTGGCCGTGCGCTGGGGTGAGTGCCGGCTCATCGTAAAGCTTCTGCGCCGTTGCCGCGCAGGCATCCAACCTGAAGTCGACATCGGCCTATTCTTAGCAGAGCAGACAGACTGGCAGGGCACCCCTCGGCTGATGGGATGGGTCGAATACGTAGCACATGATGATGCGCATTCAGCTACCGTTATCGCGACGGTGCATGAGTTTTTCGACGGCTGTGTGAGCGCCTGGGACCGACTCACCGATTTGCTTTCCGTTGGCGTGCTAGCGACGAGCCGAGACGGTATTGCTATTGCTACGCCACAGGTTGTAGCGCTTGTGGAGTCTCTCGGTCGCACAAGCGGCCAGATGCATCGGGCGCTGGCTGCACGGAGCGATATCCCGGCCTTTGCGCCACAGGCAGAGTCTGCTTTGGCTAGACAGCTAACAGCTTCGCACATGGAGGAGCAGGCCCGGCAGATTTTCGCCAGTGCCGCAGCACAGCTATCCCAGCTACCAATACCAATC
>CAMBUD010000139.1 GCA_945871035.1 Planctomicrobium piriforme
CTCCCGATGAACCACCTGACTGCCCTGCACTTTCATCCGCCACGATTGGCTCATGCCATGCGACAGCACCATGCCCGTTACAATCACCCCGCCCATTACTTACGCGTCACGATTCTTTTTGATAGACCCTTTTGGCGCAGCGTGCTCACCGATCACTTTCTCATGCTCGACCGCTTTGGGGGTTGTTGTCTGTATGATGAATCGGCTCGGGAGCCTGAATCTACTGCTGCCGTACTGGGTTGGTTGATTAGTGGACAGGCTGCACTTGAAATGAGCAAACTCGACAACGATGCACTCATTGAGCAGGCCCTGGGTTCCCTACCCGATAGCCTAAGCTGTGGTCGACATTCTTTTATTGAGGGCAGCGTCCACCGCTGGGTGGACGCCGTGAACGCACTGCCTGGAGGTATGCCGCCCCGCGGGCTCGATGAGCGCCATCAACCCGAACCCGTGGAGCATCCAAACCTCTTTATTGTCGGCGACTACCTTTTTGACTCCACGCTCAATGGCGTGCTGGATTCAGCAACGCATGTAGCAGGGTGGATGGCGGCCTTGGGGGCCAGCGATTCTTTTGACAAGTCACCAGAAACACTAGCACGTTGACGAAAATCAGGCAGCCTATGAATCTGCAAGTTCCCGATGGTTTTCCGAACGGCTCGAAGCTTGAGAGAATTTCGTTTCGGCCCGATCACGGCCTGCAGATTCTCGTTGTTCCAACAACAGAGGAACCTGTTTCGCAGCTACTCGCACAGGCATGCGACTGGGTGGCAGCAGTCAGTGTCGGCAACGATGCCAACAAACCCCAGACACTTTCGCTCTATGGAGCACAGATCATCTGGAATTCCCTGCGCGCGACTATCATTGCGCCGCCAGAAAAAACTGGGCCTATTCTGTTAGCGCTCACGGATTTCTTCCTTTATGATGCTGCATTAAGTGAAATCGAAACTGAGATTGATGATGCATGGCCGCACATCAAAACAGACGCTGCATTTGCCTTTGAGTTTAGCGAGCGGGCGGTTCCAAAGCGTCATGAGTTATCGAAACGGTTTGAGAATACGGTCTCGATGCGTGCACGCCTGGCGCGCTTGGCCCCGCACGTGCATCGGCTGTCGACACATCCCGCCACCATCACCAGCCAGCTCAATGAACGCCTGAGGGAACGCACACGAATGGTGAGCCGCTTTGAGTTTCTAAGCAGCCAACTGGATGTCTTGGAAGACGTCTATGGAATGTGTGGCCAGCGTGTCAGCGACTTCATGCTCGCCCGACAGCAAATAATACTCGAGTGGGCGATTGTGTTTCTGCTGGCTGCTGAACTGCTGCTCCTGGTTACCGATCTGATGGCATCCGTGGGGACTTAATTCGTGCGGCAGACTTCAATTGATATTCTGCGAACGCTAGCGATCTTCATGATGATTCAAGTTCACTTTGTAGAAAATCTTTCTGCAGAGTTTGAAGGCTGGGCCGGACTCTCAGGCTCTGGTGCTGTGCCCGTGCCTTGGTGGCTGATGACTGGCCTAGGCGCTCCGCTTTTCACATTCCTGTCTGGCGTGAGCTACCGCCTTTGGGTAACGGCCCAAGAGGCACGCGGCAGGAGCGATATTGAAATCTCTAAGGTGACGATTCGGCGGGGACTGTTTCTGTTTGGGCTGGGTTTGATCTTCAATATTTTTATCTGGCTCCCGGAAGATATTTTTAACTGGGACATTTTAACATTCACAGGCTCTGCCCTCATAATACTTAATGGTATCCGACGGCTTCCGTCGAGTGCCCCGCTGGCGCTATGCGTCGTCGCATTGGTGATCAGCCCTGCCCTGAGAAGCATTGCCGGATATTCGGGCTACTGGGAACACCACTACTTCGACTATGAGTTCACCCTTGTCGATGTCTTACTGGGATTTATTACCGTCGGTTATTTTCCGGTTTTCCCATGGATTATTTTCCCCTTGGCTGGCTTTCTAGCTTCGCCACTCATTTTTCAGATGAGTCAAACACCTTGCCGTGTGCTGGCAGTGCCGGTTGTGGTAGGCGCTGCGTTGATCGCTCTTTCAGCAATCGGTCACCTGGGAAGTACGTATTTGACTTTTTTGCTTCCGTTGGAATTGCAAACAAGCAGGCTGACGATGTTTCCGGCATCGACACACTATGTCTTGGCGATGATCGGCTGCATACTGATTGCCTTGTACTTTTGTCATCAGGCGGCCGATGGTTCGTTCCGATTTCTGGACAATAGCTCTGTGTCAGTCTGCGCGACTACCTTTAGCAGCCATTCGCTATCGATCTATCTGCTGCATCACATCGTTCATATCTATCCCCTCTGGTTCTATGGACTCATCACCGGCAACGAGCCAACCGCTTTCTGGCAAAATGCTATGCCGTCTAGCATGTCGTTATTGCTGGCGATCGTATTTTGTGTCGCCTGTTTCTTCCTGTTTCGCTGGTTAGACCTCCACGGCAAACCAACCGCGGAAACCGCAATGCGGTGGATCTGCGACTAAGGTCTTTCGGACGGTAGAATCTTGAGACCCAAACACTGCCGTGATGTAGAAGTTTTTTTGGTGCATGCTATAACTACCGGCTAGGGACAGAACGCTCACGCACCCACTATCGCTTCCAAGGAGTATTCATGAACGCAGAGCCGTTTCGCAGACTCGATTTGTCAAAAAATGGCAAGGTCGAAGTGGCACTTTTTAAAGACAAAAAGATTCTTGATGAAAGCGTTTTAGATGAATTGCGGATTGAACTATTCCGCCTGATTGGCGATCGGAAGGAACTGGATTTACTGCTCGACTTCTCGAATATTGAGTTTATGTCTAGTGCCATGCTCGGCTTGCTGGGCCAAACCCATCGCAAAGTCAATCTTCTTAAGGGCCGCTTAAAAATGTGCAGCATCACACCACAGATTTACGAAGTGTTCAAGCTGACGAACCTGAACAAGCTTTTTGCCATCCACAAAGATGCCGCTGAAGCCCTCGCTAAATTCTAAAATTAAAGCGACCCTATGAGTGCAATGACACAAACCGACCTGCCGACCGGCGGCACCACAAAGCAGCGACGGAGCGTCGATGTTGTGATCGCTGAAGATAGCCGCATTCAAGCCAAGATGCTCGAACGTCGACTCGTCGAAGCCGGCCACACGGTGCGGTGGGCGATCGATGGTGCCAAGGCGCTTGAGATGGTGCGAGAACGGCGGCCCGCCATCATCATCTCCGACATTGAAATGCCTGAAATGACGGGCTATCAGTTATGCGCGGCGGTCAAATCGGACCCTGCACTCAAAACGATTCCGCTGATTTTACTCTCCACGCTCTCCGATCCTGTTGACATCATTCGAGGCCTCGACGCAGGCGCTGACAATTATGTTACCAAGCCCTACGAGCCAGAATATCTGCTCGCCCGCATGGAAGCGCTCCTCGATACGCCTCTAGAAGATCTGGATGAGACGGCGGACGTGGTGCTGGAGGTCACGCTTGCAGAGCAGAAGTTTCGCGTTAAAGCGGGTCGGCAGCAAGTGCTCAATCTACTCGTGTCAACGTTTGAAAATGCAGTGGCAAAGAATAAGGAACTGATTAACTCCAACCAGTCACTCTCTGTAGCCAAAGACCAGTTGCAGCAATCCAATACCGTCCTCACGCAACTCAACGAGAAGGTCGAGCGCAGCAACGCACGGATGATCCGTGATTTACAGGCCGCTGCCAAAGTGCAGCGATCGCTCCTGCCCGGTGCGGCCATTGCGATTCCATCCACGACCGTGGCTTGGCGGTATGTGCCGTGCCAAGAACTTGCCGGCGATTTCTTGAATATATTTCCACTCGATGCAGAGCACGTGGGCATGTTTGTTGTTGACGTCAGTGGCCACGGCGTGCCCTCTTCGCTTCTAGCGGTAACGATTGGGGCCTTCCTCACCCCCAAGATTTCTGATTCGTCCCTGCTGGTGCGTCCCGGCACGAATGGCGGACCGCCTGTGGTGTCTGGTCCTGCCGAAGTGGCCACGCGACTCAACCGCATTTTTCAGGCCGACGAACAGGCCGGGCTCTATTTCACACTGCTCTACGGTGTTCTGCACGTGCCCAGCGGGCAGTTTCGATTTGTCTCAGGGGGCCATCCGCCGCTGGTGCGAGTACCGAAGGAAGGCCCGCTGCA
>CAMBUD010000140.1 GCA_945871035.1 Planctomicrobium piriforme
GGCAACATGAGTTCGGCCACGGTGCCGCACATCTGGGATCGCATCCTGCAAGACCCGCAGGTCAAGCCAGACACGCCAGTCCTGAGCATCGCCTTTGGACCGGGTCTCACCGCAGCGGCGATGGTGGCACGTGTTGTCTAACGAAATAAACGGGGACAGGTACAGTTTCTGCCACAGGGGGGGTTCTAGAAACTGCCCTGGCCCGACGAGGTGAGGGAAAGCGGCACGCCGCCGATGGAGAGGGGGCTTATCACTCCCGCCAGTTATCGAGAAACACAGGCGGAATGTCACGTGGATCCATTTGCTCTCCGGCTTCCCGAGCTTTGCGGCGGGCGGCCAGAAAGGCTTCGTTGAAGGCTTTGGAGCCGGCCTTCGTGGTTCGCAAGGTTCGATCCGCACGCCGAAGTGAATGCCAACCAACGACACTCATCAGGCCTTTGTCAGTGACCTCAGTACCGCCGATCAGCAGTTCTTCCAGCTTTGGAAAATGCGGTATCGCCGCCAGTGACTCGTCGGTTACTGGACAATCAGTGAGGTTCAGTTGGTAGAGGCTCACCATATCCGCCCGGTCCTTCAGACCGGTGCCGGTGACCCGCGTGTTGGTGAGATTCAGATAGCGGAGGTTTTCCAAGCCTGCGAGCGCCGCGACGCCGGCGTCGGTAACGCTGGGGTTGTCACTCACATCGAGGAACTGAAGGGTTTTCATGCCAGCTAGGGCCGCAAGGGCGTCTTCATCGGGATCGGTGCACCGCATACGGAGCCATGTAAGATGATCGATCTTTGCAATACAAGTGAGAGCCTCTTTCAGATTGTCTATTTTTTGCACGAACAATCCCCGCACCGATTGGCATCGCGCCACAACGGCGAGCGAATCCATAAAACGGCTCGCGTCCTTCTCGTCAGGCATGAAGATGTACTCATCGGCCTTGAGGCCGCCGACACCCTGCGCCAGAGAGCCATTTCTGCGTAGGGCTTCAAGCGGCTCCGCCTGCTGAAAACCAACCGCGACACCGAGCAGAATGCCCGCGCCGACAAACCACCAACGGCGTTTCATCTCAGGGGTTCCTCGGCTTGCTGACGGTGTCCATTCCGGTTTCGTCCACGACGCGTTTCCAGAACTGCGAGGTCGTCGCCGCATCGAAGTGGAACTGGAAAGAGTGGCCCAGCCCAACCAACACAATCACTGGCAACCAACCGATTCTTTTTCTTCGCATAAACAACTCATCAACTCATGCCAACAGGTAACGATATTTAAGAACGTGCGTCCCATATCCTGCCTTTTAGCAATGCATGGCTTCTGGCAACGGAAGTTTGCCGTAGAACCCAACGTTTAACATGCGCCCTCCTCCGCGCACATCCTCAAGCGTAACGTCGAAAAGTTTTGCTGCGGGTGCAGCCGAAGCTAATCGCGATAACATCAGCATGACGGTAACCAGAATCAGTTTGGCGTATATGTGCTCCACTATCTATTGGTGGGTAACGCACGGTATTGACTTTTTCGGCTAAAAACTGCACCGGCTGGCTGTACGACTATTCGAGTCTGCGTCTACACAACCCAACAGACAACGCGTGGGGTTACGCGCTGCCTGTTGATTGTGTTAAAGGGCAGACGTTGCCATCAAAGGCGTTCGCTTGGTGCGCCCGGCTGCGGATGTTGTTTTCCGAATCATGGTATTGCTCGGAGTGCGGTACTGAGTGCCGCTCTGATTGCCGTCTGACCGAGCGGCACCGACAATGCCCGACTTGTAATACGCCGTTTTGTACCACTCATCTTCGGTTGAAATGGAGGTAGTAAAAATCACTCCGGCGAATGCCGCTACTGCATCGCCTGACGTCTGGCCGCCCACAAGCGCGCAGCTCTCCTCCGTACTGCCCGCCGGCGAACCGTTCGCCGCCCAGCTGGCAAAGCGCGATGCCACTAACCGACTCGCATACATGCTCGGCCGGCTGCCGCTAGCAGCGTTAGTTGGCAACGAGTGAGCGGTTGTACCAACTGCACCGGATCGACTCATCCCGGCAACGTGCGCGTCGGTCCCCATGCGTGCGTTGGAGAGCGGATGCGGTTCTGTTAGCTCCTCGGAACTGAGTAATTGTGTGCACAGAGCGATCGCTGTTTCGCATGTGCCACCAGGCTGGGTGCCGTCGTTACTGTCGGCATTGCGCACCACCGCACTGTTGATCGTGACTGCATGGGCAGAAACGGTTCCAAAAATGGCTAGGACAGCAACCGCCAAAAGGGCCAAAAACTGTGGGGACAGGCCGAGACTCTGCGTCAGACGCTGCGTCAAAATCTGGTGCAGATTCTGCACCAGCGTCAGGTTCATATTTTTCATCGTGGACTCCTCAATTTCGACAAACACAATCACCAAAACAGGGAGTTCTCACCAAAATGGTGAGAGACCGCCTGCCTTGGCTGGCAGAACAAATCGTGGCTGCACCGACAAAAACCGCGTTAAATAATCGTTTTTTCGATATTTTTCGAAGTTTTTGGTTGTGCATCCACCGCGGGCCAACCCCGGCTCGCGTCATCGACAGAAGTAAGTTGCACGTCTTGTGCCAAACAATCTGCCCGCAAAAAAAATGCGTGACGCTCGGGTGGTGGGACGATCGCCACCCCGCTCAATTCGCTCATCTGCTAGGTGCAGCGGCCTGTATGTGCCCGGTGAAAAGAGGCATCGATTTTTGCACCGACTGGTACACGCCCCAGCCCAGCGGAACGGCGATCCACGCCCAGACGCTGACCAGAATGAGAGCTTTCATACGTTTCCGTTTTTGGGGACTGAGGGACGGTGGTATTTGGGATCAACCGGACGCACGAGCAGATTGGCGATGAGGCCGATCATGAGCAGGCCGGCCATCAGGAACATGGTGGAGTTGTAAGCCTCGGCTTTCGGCACACCGGCTGCAATCTTCGCCGTGGAAATGTAATTGATCAGACTGGGGCCGAGGATGGCGGCAACCGACCACGCGGTGATGAGCCGTCCGTGAATGGCACCGACTTGATACGTGCCGAACATGTCGCGCAGATAGGCCGGTATGGTGGCAAAGCCACCGCCGTACATGGTGATGATGACTGCCGTCACGATGACGAAGAGCGATTTGTTTTGGATGCTTTGCGTCCACGGCACGGTGCAGTACAGAATCGCGCCGAGGAGAAAATAGATGCAATAGACCGTCTTGCGGCCGGTGTAGTCGGAGACGGATGACCAGAAAAAGCGGCCGCCCATGTTAAAGATACTGAGCAGGCCCGCAAAGCCGCCGCCGACTGCTGCGCTGACGCCAAACATGTCGGAACACATTTTCGACGCCTGACCAAGAATGCCAACGCCAGCGCTCACGTTCATACACAGCACCAGCCAGAGACACCAGAACTGCGGCGTCTTCCAAGCGACATCCACCGCGACGTTCGCGTTTGTCACCATCGGTTTTACATGTTCCTTTGGCTCCCAGCCTTCCGGTTTCCAGCCCTCGGGAGGGACGCGCACAAGCAATGCACCGAAGAGCATTGAAACCGCATAGATGCCCGCCATGGCGACGAACGCCTCGGCGACACCCAAAGAAGTGGCCGACTTAAAATGCTCCATCAGTTTTACGCCCAAGGGCGCGCCGATGAGAGCGCCGCCACCGAATCCCATGATCGCCATCCCGGTGGCCATGCCGGGTCGGTCGGGAAACCATTTGATCAGCGTGGACACAGGTGAGATGTAGCCGAGTCCTAGGCCGATGCCGCCGGTAAAGCCATAACCGAGGTACAGGAGCCAGAGAATCTTGAGCTTCACGCCGATGGCGGAGATGAGCAGACCACCGCAGAAACAGGCGGCACTGGCCACCATCGTCTTACGCGGTCCGCTGCGTTCGACCCACGTGCCAAACACCGCCGCCGACATGCCCAGCATGAAGAGCGCGATCGAGTAAATCCAACCGATCTGTGGAATCGTCCAGCCTGCACCGGTCTGCGTCAGCGGCACATTAAAGACGCTGAACCCATACACCTCGCCAATGCACATGTGCACGGCGATGGCGGCGGGTGGCACCAGCCAGCGGTTGAATCCGGCCGGGGCGACTGTCGCTTCGCGCGAGAGGAAATGCATGACCCAACGTCCTTTTCCTT
>CAMBUD010000141.1 GCA_945871035.1 Planctomicrobium piriforme
GTTTCGAACGTGGTCGACTTATAATGTGGCCGATCACCGGGCTTTTTAAACGTCGCAACCGTAACAGCCGGCGCGCGAGGCACGGCGACACTCGCCTCACGAACTGAGCCATACAGGCCTTGCGACGCAGGTGGTTCGTGCCCTACCTCTGCCGATGCAACTGAAAAACGATGCGGAGCGGAAGCCAGCAGCTTGCTTGTAGAAGAGAAAAATTCACGCACGGTAGCGATCGCCAGCTCGGGCGCATCTTCGAGCACCAGATGCGAGGCTCGCGGAATCTCCAGAATTCGTGCATGCGGAAAATGGGAGGCAATTTTACTCAGCATTTCAAGGTGAAAACACGGATCGCGCAAGCCCCAGATGATTTGCACTGGCACCGCCCGAAGATCTGGAAACTGCGCCTCAATTTCGAGCATGCTCGCATAGCTTGGATGCTTTTTGTCAAACGGGATGTCCTGAACAAAATCCCAGATCGCAGTGCGACGTGCGATGGTTTGATAGGGCGCGTAGTAGCCCTCTTTGATCGCACGAGGCAGCGATCGCACAACGCCGAAATCGGTTGTGAGTTTCAGGAAACGCATCGTTGTTTTCGTCAGGAATTTCCCGATGATCGGACGTGCGGCACGACGAATGATCTTGGGCAGGCTCTCTATTTCGGTGAGCGTGGTGTTGAAGTAGACCATTCGCTCTATCGATTGGACGCTGCGCACCGCCAAACCAGTTCCGATGGGTCCACCCCAATCGTGCATCACGAGGGAATACCGATTGACTCCAAGCTGACGCAGAAGATCCTCGACCTGATCGATTCTCTCCGTGGCTCGATAGTGGCGATTGGGTGGATGATCGGAAAGACCGCAGCCTATATAGTCTGGGGCAATCACACGAAAGTCGCGGCGCAAGTCGCGGATCAACTCGCGGAAATAGAAACTCCAAGTGGGATTTCCGTGGAGGCAGACGATCACCGGAGGGGTGCCGTGCGTTGGACCTTCGTCCACGTAGTGCATCTGGCAACCACCGACGGTTACGAAGTTCCGCTGGAACGGGAAGACCTTCTCGAGTGAGAATCCCGAAAGCACGGTTGAACACCTGAAAAACAGTTACCACTCAAGCCCGATGAATCGGGAGTTCAGGCCACTCCCGAACGCGGTGAGAAGTACCTTCTGACCTTGCTGAATCTTCTTCTCTTCACAGCCAATGGCAAGCGCCGCTGGAACAGCGGCTGACACCATGTTGCCGTACTTTTGATAGATCGTAAATTCTTTTGCGAAGTCGAGCCCCATTTCCCGATAAAAGCCTTCGTTCACCTGTCGGCCAACCTGATGACAAAACACATGGTCGACGCTCTCTTTCGTCCAGCCAAGCGTTTGAGAGGCGTCGAGAAAGGTTCGGCCGCCAAGCTTGGCAGCCGCCGCCATCAGCGCCGATGAATCGGACGTCATAATCGGTGCGATCTCTTCCCCCTGTCCGACGCTGAAATCTCCGTTGCCAATGCAGAGCATGTGATGCTGCGTTGCCGACCGTGCAACCCCGCCAATGATTCGATGTTTCGACTTTGAAATGCTCTCATGACAAAGCACTGCGGCCGCCGCTCCGCATCCGAGCGTTAAAGTGGGAAGCATCTGGAGAAGTTGGTCGCGGGAAATCTCTGGATTGCGAAGCAGCTCGGCAAGTGTGGTGTGAACGACTTTCGAAATGTTTTCACCCGAGCAGATTAATCCGGCTTTGATGGTGCCAGCCTCGATCAGATGGCTCATCATGATCAAGCCATCGCTAAAACCAATGCAGGCATTCGTGATATCCAGCGCCAGCGAACTCTCGGGAACTCCCAGATTGTTGTGAACGAGGCAGGCTGTTGCGGGTTCAAAGAAATCTCGCGATACCGAACAATTGATCACCGCCCCCAGCTGGTCGGCCGTGAGGCCAGACTTTTCAAGAGCTGCTCGCGAGGCGATCGTTGCAACTGAACTCGGCGTGACCGAGGTATCCCACATAAAACGGGTTTTGACGGCGCTCACTCGCTCAAGCGTTCCGAAGGGGACTCGCAGGCGTTCATAGACGGGAGTCAGGCGGCTCTCGATCTCGGTCGAACTCAAGGCGTTCGTTGGAAAATGGACTCCCAGTGACTCGAGGCAGACGTGTTGAAAACGAAACGAAATCATCCAGAACTCCCACGGGGCGTATTGAATCACTGGACTCTATAGACATCCAGACATTTGTCTAGTCTGGGGGGCTTCCGCAGTGGCTGTGGCCTTCCAGCCATCTGTAACAAAACGCTCACTAACCACCCCTGATCTGTCCCCCTGCAGCAGCTTCCGCGTTAGGCTAGTGGCATGCTTTCAACCGTAAGCCAAACGAGGCGCTGGATGTTCATTACGCTATCTGTTCTATTTTTTTTGTATGTCGGCCTGTGCCTTGTATTTCTCTCGGCACAGCGGTCGTTCCTTTACTTTCCCACGCCGATCCGGCCGGCCCATGCAGCCGCTATCTCGCTCGTAGTTCCCGACGCAACGCTGCGAATTTCAACGCGGCCACACGATGGAACACAGGCCCTAATTTATTTCGGCGGCAACGCTGAGGATGTGTCTTACTCGCTCCCTGCGTTTGCATCTGCATTTCCTGATAGGGCCATCTACATGCTGCACTATCGCGGCTATAGCGGCAGTTCTGGACGGCCCAGCGAAGCCGCTCTGCACAGGGATGCTAAGACGTTGTTTGCTATGGTGCATTCTAAGCACCCCGACACAATGGTTGTGGGCCGAAGCCTTGGTAGCGGAATCGCCATCCGATTGGCCGCCGCAGAGCCCGTCAGCCAGTTGGTGCTCATTACCCCCTTTGACAGCATCCTCACGCTTGCGCAGCGAGCGGCCCCGTTTCTGCCGATCAGTTTGCTCATGCGCGACACATACCAATCATGGCGATCTGCACCGCTGGTAACAGCTCCCACGCTCATCATTGCCGCGTCCCATGACGAACTCATCCCGGCAGAGAGCGTGCAGAAGCTCATGCGGGCATTCCCGCCGGGAGTTGTCAGCTTACGGGTGCTTCCCGATACCGACCACAACTCCGTCTCAGACAGCCCTGATTTTATGGAGGCGATCAAAGCGGCTCAGTGATCCAACGAGATCCGCTGGCTGGCTTATAAAAGTTATTTGTGATACACAGCAACTGAATGCGCCCACTCGGGCGTCCACATACGGAATCCACCGGTAAAGGCATGGGCGTTATCGCCGAGCCGACAGTTCGGTGGAATCTCTTGCAGCTTTGCGGCGTTGCCACCGCCGAGCACGATGTAATCCGGAATCAGAGCAGCTGAGAGAATCTCGATGACTGCGTAGACATCTTTCGTCCAGTGTTTTTTTCGGTGCTTCTCAAACGCCTTGATGCCGACAGCATCCTCGAAAGTGCCCCCCTCTCGATACGGCATGTGTGCGATTTCGGTCGGCACGATCACATGTTCGGCAATCAAACACGATCCAAGACCGGTGCCGAAGCCAAGAAACAACATGCGACCGCCTTCGTACGATCCAACCGCTTGCATCGCCGCATCATTGATGAGCTTGACCTGCTTTGCAAAACAAGCGGCGTAATTAAAGTCGACCCATCCCTTGCCGAGATTGCCCGGATTATGCACCGGCTTATTTTTGACGATGGGCGCTGGCAGGCCGATTGAAACGGCGTCAAATTCCCAACCCTGCGCCAACTCTAAGACTCCATCCACCATCTGGTGTGGTGTCAGAGTTGGTCCTGACGGAAACGATCGCTTTTGTGGATCTGATGCCACGCGGATTTTGACATTGGTGCCACCAATATCAATCGCCAGTACTTTGAGATCCATTGACTGTGGTTCCATGCAAAGAGAATACTACTCTTCTCTCTTTTTTTTCAAGCAAAACGGCAAAACAGCCGGTGGTTCTTCTGCACCACATCGATCACAGAGCAAATCCTCAAGCAATCTGGCGGCGGTTGAGAAGTCCTTCCATGAGGGCGCTGCGCGTGTCGATCGATGTCGTGACTCGCTGAGCGGACGGCCGCGAAACAATCTCCCGCAGTTGCATGAGACGCTG
>CAMBUD010000142.1 GCA_945871035.1 Planctomicrobium piriforme
GAGTAGAGCGACTGCTGATTGCGGCGGCGGTCGCGACATGTGACGACGACACGCCGAGAGTTGCGTGCCCACGGCTCGGCGCCGTCTCCTTCGTCCACCGCTTCGGCTCGGCCCTCAACCACCACGTCCACCTGCACGCGTGCCATTGAATGCCCTCCTTTGGTTTTCACGCCACCAGATTATCTCTCTGGAAGTGGTGCCGTTTAAGCGGGGCAGGTCGCAGCGCGAAATCGAGCGCAGCAAGCATCCGCAACGAGCCGCAAGACGGCACAGAAACGAATCAATCCCCCAGAGTTATCACAGTTTTACCGAGCAAAACAGGAGTAGTGTACAAAAGTAGAATGGGCGAAGAGGGACTCGAACCCCCGACCCTCTCGGTGTAAACGAGATGCTCTAACCAACTGAGCTATTCGCCCGCAAAAACTCGCCCGCAAAAACTGATCCGTCTATTTTTTGATCTCCAGAATGTACGGAGCAGGATAATCGGCTAGCGGCGGGTTGTCGAGTGGAGTGTGCAAGCCAATCCCTCCTTTCCCGCACAGTCACCGGCTCAAACTTCAATCTGTGCATCTCGGGGCTGGGAAGAAAGTCGCTCAGGCGCACGAGAAACAGATCGCCGAGTTACTTTTCTTTAGTCTCTTTGCTCGAACGAGCTCGCAACGAATAGAAACCCAAGATCGTTCTCGCCCTCAAACCGACTGCACCAGTGCCGCAAGCTTTAGGGCTGCGATTTAGGGTTGCGGTGGAACGATCGTGCGGACGCCAAGTTCGAGGAGTTGCTTTGGTGCTACCGGCGACGGTGCCCCAGTCATCATATCGCTGGCCTTTTGTGTTTTCGGGAAGGCAATCACGTCACGAATGCTATCGAGCTTGGCAAACAGCATCACCCAGCGGTCGATGCCCAGCGCGATGCCGCCGTGTGGCGGTGCACCGCTGCGGAGTGCATCGAGCAGAAAGCCGAATTGCTCGCGCGCGGTTTCCGGTGATATGCCCAGCAATTGAAATACTTTTTCCTGAGTGCGGCCGTCGTGAATACGGATGGTGCCGCCGCCAGCCTCCGAACCGTTGATCACCAGGTCGTAGGCCTGCGCCCGACAAGCGGCAGGGTCACTGTCTAGCAGAGCCAGATCGGCTGCCCGCGGCGCGGTAAAAGGATGGTGCATCGCTGCCCAGCCACCACTCTCGGCATTGTGGGCAAACATTGGGAAGTCGACCACCCACGAAAAGTGCATGGCGTTAGGGTCGTAAAGCTGAAGCACCGAACCCAAACGCTTGCGCAGCGTGTGTAATGCCTTCGATGAAATATCAAATGTATCAGCGACAATCAGCGCAAGATCGCCGGGCGCTGCGGCCAACTTGGCACGGATATTTTCCCCGACCGGACCAGTCAGATTTTTGGCCACCGGCCCCGACCATTCACCGCTCGGCTCCATTTTTAACCACACCAATCCCTTGGCGCCCGCATCGACTGCCAAGGCCGTTAAGGCATCGAGATCCTTACGGGAAAACTTTGCGGCCGCCTGCGGCACCAGAATCCCACGCACACGGCCACCAGCCTCAACAGCTGCGCGAAACACCCGAAAATCACTGGCCGTGGCAATGGCGGTGAGATCGGAGATTTCAAGTCCATAACGCAGATCGGGAGCGTCGTGGCCAAAGCGTTCCATGCAATCGTCCCACGATAGTTTCGCCAGCGGCATGGGCACATCAACGCCGAGAATCTCTCGTGCTGTGCGTTTGACGAGACCCTCGATCACTGCCATGACATCGGCGGCCTCAACAAATGACATCTCCAGATCAAGTTGCGTAAACTCCGGTTGGCGATCGGCACGCAGATCCTCGTCGCGAAAACAGCGTGCCACCTGCACATAGCGATCAAATCCGGCCATCATTAGCAGTTGTTTGTACAACTGAGGTGATTGTGGCAGGGCAAAGAAGGCACCGTGATCCAGGCGACTAGGCACGAGATAATCGCGGGCACCCTCAGGCGTGCTGCGGCCCAGTACGGGCGTCTCCACGTCAATAAAACCGAGTTCATCGCAGTGGTCGCGCATGATCTTCACGATTCGACTGCGCAGCAGAAGATTCTCCTGCATGGCCGGCCGACGCAGATCCAGCCAGCGGTGTTTGAGCCGGACCTCTTCGCCCGGCAGGTCGGTCGCGCTCGGCTGAAAGGCCGGCGTCTGGGCTTCATTGAGCACCGTCAGTTCGCGACAGCCAACCTCGATTGCACCTGTCAAAAGCTTTGGGTTGGTCGTGCCGTCCGGTCGAGCGCCGACGAGGCCCTCCACCAAGAGCACCCACTCCGGCCGCACCAATCGCACTGCGGCCAGCGTGGCGGCAGAACTCTCAGGGCCGATCACCACTTGCGTGCGCCCCCAGCGATCGCGGAGGTCGACAAACATGACGCCCTTGTGGTCGCGGACTCGATCCACCCAGCCGCACAGAGACACCTTTTCGCCAAGATGCGTGAGACGTAATTCACCACACGTATGACTTCTAAGCACGCAACAACCTTTCCTGACACGCAGATCGCTCGGCGCATTTTTCACAAAAACAAAAAACTAAGACTCAAACATCGACCGAAACACCGCGATGACCAACAAGGCCAACGCCAAGACGATTGCCACCACCAGCAGCGGCACCGCCAGCCCTATCAGCACAAACTTTTGCGAATCGCGTAGCCATTCGGGAGGCCATAAGACAAGGCAGGCGACTCCCGCAAACAAGAGTGTTGCGGCCAGCGACGACCAGGCGAGCACTTTATTCAGCATGCGTTGGGCTACCTTGGCTACCTTGCCATGCCCTGCGCTACCCGCTGCCCGGCTCGGATGGCGTCGGCTTGCTCGGCCCGCAGGCGATCGGTGCCGAACTCCAATTCGAGTTGCTGATCGCCTTCTGGATCGGTCGAGAGTTCACGAAAGAGCATGCTCGGCTGGATGTCGTGGTTGTGCTGGTATTTATCGCTGGTGTATTCGGTGATCTCACCGGCGATCTGATGAAAGAAAAGCTGACAGATTGACACGCCCGGATAAATCTTCACCGGTTGCACTGCAAACATCTCCAGCGTCCAGAAGCCACAGAAGCCGACATCGCCGAAGCCGGCCGTTACGTGCACGAAGAGCCCGAGCCTGCCGATCGAACTCCGCCCTTCGATCATCGGCACAAGGTTGTGTGTTTCGGTGCGTTCGATTGTGCGGCCCAGATAGAGTTGGTTGGGTGTGAGCACCAGCCCCTCAGCCGGGATGTGCACCCTCGTCACGCGATTGCTTTTTCGCATGTCGAGGACCACTTCCTCGTAGACGAGGAGTTCATCATGCAGGGAAAGATTGTAGCTGTTGGGATTGAGGTTGGCATCGTCGAAGGGTTCGATGACGATGTTTCCACCGAGCTGCTGCTTAATCTCGTTGCCGGAGAGGATCATGAGAAGTTCCTGTGCCGAGACGCATGAGGCCAATCTGTATCACACTCGCCAATCTGTATCACACCCACTTTAGGAGTGCATGCCCGCGGACCCGCGGACGACCGACGGAGGATTGTATGCTGCGGCGAGTCTTTTTGCCCATGGCCTGATTGCTGTCGGCCGGCCAGTGCCTCGCGGGGCCTTTTTTCCGTGTCAGTTCTTTTTTTGAGCGGGTAATTGAACGCCCAGGCGAGGACAGATGTCGACGAGCACACAGGCATCGCAACGGGGTTGGCGGGATTGGCAGAGCGTGCGGCCATGTGCAATCAGGCGATGGCTCAAAGCAATCCACTCGGGCTTTGGTATGACACGAATCAGATCTTGCTCGGCGCGAACAGCATCTAAATGCCGCGTCAGGCCCAGTCGCCGCGCAATGCGGCCGACGTGGGTGTCCACCACAACCCCCTCGGCCCGTCCAAATGCGCAGCCCAGCACAACGTTGGCAGTCTTGCGGCCCACGCCGGGCAAGAGAATGAGCTCGGCCAGTGTTTGCGGCACTTTTCCAGCGTGTTGTTCGACGAGTGCTGTGCAGCAGCCACGGATATTTTTTGCCTTGGCACGAAAAAATCCGGTGCTGTGGATAACG
>CAMBUD010000143.1 GCA_945871035.1 Planctomicrobium piriforme
GTGTAGCGGGAAGTGCCGCTGCTCAGGGTCAATTTCCCCGCACCGAGCTTAGTAAACGTGCTGGCATTCGCGCTTGAGATGATCTGGGAGGCTAGGGTCGCATCCACCCCGTTGGTATCAATGCTGAACTGATTCACGCCCGTGCCAAACCGGCTGGAATAATCCGTGTTGTTGAACGTGCTGAATTGCAGCGTGCCGCCACCCATCGTGATGCTGCCACTGGTGCCCAGCGCGCCGCTGCTGCCGAGACGCAGGATGCCACCGTCAATGCCGGTCACGCCGGTGCGGGTATTATTTCCAGACAGCGTGAGCGTGCCCGTGCCTGACTTGGTGAGGGCGATCGACGAGGCGCCGCCATTAGAGACTGTGCCGCTGATGTTCGTCGCACCCGCGCCGTTGACGGTGAGTGCTACAGTCCCCGCACTGCCGCCGGTGCCACCGCTGACGGCGCCCGCGAAGAGCAGCGCGTTGGTGGTGCTGTCGTTGGTGAACGTCCACGAGCCGGCCGCGCCTGTGCCCAGCAGTACGTTGGCGTTGAAGGTTTCGTTGGCCGCCACGCTCGCGCTCATCGTGACAGCGCCTAAGTTGTCGAGTGAGAGCGTCTGGCTGCCAACGCCACCAGAGCCAATCGTGTAGGCCGCGGCAGTCGAGGTGTCGAATTGGATCGTGCTGATCGCGACGCCGCCGCCGAGATTGATTGTGGTCTGACCGTTACCGGCGTCATTGAAAATCGCCGTGTCGCCGGTGCCGGGCGCAGAGGAAGTGTCGTCCCAATTATTGGCGTTGGTCCAGACGGCATCACTCGTGCCACGCCATGCGCGCACAGCCGCAACCGCATGAGTAGCGCATGGCCCGACTGCAGCCGCAATTAGAAGACATGTAGTCATGTAGACGGCTAACGCGCGCGGCCGATGCGCACGAAAAAGAGACCGCCCACTCATGAAATGCACACAATAAAATTTGCGCTTGTTATTCATTCGTATGTTCCCGCCACTGGGCCGCTGCCAGAGACCACCCAAAGTTACCTCCTCAATCGTAGCGAGACTCTCTCTCCCGTCAACCACGACTTTCATCACTTTCTGGCAAATTTTCCATTTTCTGAAAATCGGCCGGGCGTTGGATGGGGGGTGGGGGGGTGAGCGGTAGAACCTTGGGGTCAATTGGGGGCTCTATATATAGATTCGGAGATATAGATACGGAGATATGGATACGGAGTCCTGCCGCTGTTTTGCTGACGGTCGGTGCGACTGCGTGGGGCCACGGGTACGGAGAGTAGGTAAAAGAGTGCGTAAAAAATCGACGTAAAAACTCGCAGTTGGCCCGGGCTCTTCCCTACGACCGGTCTGGCCGGTAGGGTTTGAGGACTTGAAAAAATTGGACTGACGGCAGGGAGGCCGCCTGACTTGCCGCTGCCGAATGGGCAGTCCTAGGGTGCGTTCATGACCGCCTCCCCTGCGCTTGATTATCTGGACTACGCCGTGGCCAAGGCCTGCGACTGTGTCGCGGCCGGTAATCTCGCTCGCGAGCAAGACAAAGCTGTGGACGTCCCTGCACGCCACAACCCGCTGGTGGTTGTCGGCCCGTCGGGGTGTGGGAAGTCGCAGTGGTTGAAAAATTTTTTTCACCTGTGGCGCAAACGCTCCACCGAAAAAGCCGGGCTCTGGGACGGCCTCGCGCTGGGCGCTGAGATAGCTGCCGCCGACGAAGCCGACACGCTCGACCGCTGGCGGAGCAGATTTGTATCGCTGCCATTGGTGTTGATCGATGGCATCGACCGAGTGGCTGACTCACATTCACAACAGCTCCTCCCCTTCCTTTTCGATGCCGCAGCCAGCGCCGGCAAACAATGGGTGGTCACGCTGCGTGCGCATCCCCATGTCTGCACCACCATCCAATCCGCATTGGCTACGCGACTCTCTGGAGGGCTTGTCATTGCGCTGCCACGCCCGGCATTCAAACAGCACAGCCACCCAGCCAGAGGCCTGGGATCGCTGCGGTTGCGTCAACCCAAGGCGGTGCTGCGTCGCGTGATCGCCACCACGGCGCTGCACTACGGCCTCACCCCCGACGATCTAACGGGCCCCTCGCGACACCGGGCCACAGCGCACGCACGGGCCATGGCGATGGTGCTGGCCCGACAGCTCACCGGCCAAAGCCTGTTGGCAATCGGCAACGCGTTTGGCAATCGCGATCACACCACCGTGATGCACAGCCTACGCGTGGTGCACAAACGCCTCGGCAACGATTGCGGCGTGGCCTGCGACATGGAACAACTGCTCAGGCGATTGGCGTAACGGGTTTTAAAAGTGTTGGTTCGGTGTTGGGTGGTTGTGGGAGTTGGTTGGTTTTTTGTGCCCCACAACGCTCTCCACAATCCGCCGACAGGCAACCGGCGGCGAACCGCCACTGGTGCAGCGCCTGCCCAACAGACAACCGACCGCAGGCCATCCCGTCAAAGGCCGAAAAACAACAGCTTTTTGGACGGTGTGCCAACGCTCTTCTAACACTGTGCCAACAGCTCACCGACAACTTTTCCACGGTCTCTGATCGCTGCCAAGACTCGCAAAAAATACTCATGCTCCGAGTATTTTTGCCGTTTCCCGCCTCCAGAAAAACAGGTGCTGTCGGCAATGCGGTGTCGGTGGGTCTTGGGCTTCTCTTACTGCTGCTGTTTTCTGCTTCCTACTTCTATTTCTCTTTTAGAGTAATGAGTAGCAGTAAGAAGGGAGAAGAGCGGAGGGGCATTTCAGACGGGCGGGCGTCGGGTAGAGTAGGGGCTTGGCGGTTGGTAAAAAAGAGCCGGCTAGCCGAGGAAAATCCAAACCCGATCGATCCCGTTGGAAAGGAAAATGGGCTTGCAATGAAAGTGCGTTGTACCAGAGAGCCACTGTTGGCGGCATTGCAAAGTGCGGCGGCCGTTGTGCCCACGCGATCCCCTAAGCCCGTGCTCACCAACGTAAAGCTCGAGGCCAACAACACAGCGGCCGTGTTGTCGGCGACCGATCTGGAGGTAGGGATTCGCATCGAAATCGAGGGCGTGGAGACAGCCGCTTCTGGAGCCGTTCTGCTGCCGAGCACGCGACTGGCTGCCATCGTACGCGAGAGTGCCGCCGGCACGGTGTTTGATATCTATACCGACGGCACCGCAGCTGTGATCAAAGGCCCACGCAGCGAATTCCGTCTGCCGGTCGAAGACGCACTCGAGTTTCCTGCCGTGGCTACCTTTCCGGCTGACGCCTGCTTTGCATTGACGACACGGCTCATGCGCGAGCTCGTTAAACGCACGGTGTTTGCCACGGACAGCGAGTCGAGCCGCTTCGCCCTCGGTGGCGTGCTCTTAGAATTCACACAAAAAATGATCACAGCTGTCGGCACCGACGGCCGACGGCTGGCGCGGATGCAGGGGCCGATCACCACGAAAAATAATGAAACCGACGCGGCCCTGCCCAGCGATGCCCAGCCGATTGTGCCCGCCCGCGCTATGCAGTTAATCGACCGCTGTTTGAACAACGACGAGGCACCTGTCTGGGTGGCGCTGCGTGCCAACGAAATTCTAGTGCACACCGGCCAGACAACGATTTCCGCGCGGTTAGTGGAGGGACGATTTCCGCGTTGGCGCGACGTTTTCCCCGAGCGCCCGGATGCGGCGCATGTGCCGCTTGTGGCCGGTCCGATGCTGGCGGCAGTTCGCCAGGCGGCCATTGTGACGAGCGAACAATCCAAGGGCGTCGACTTTACGTTTGAGTCCGGCCAGTTGGTGCTTGCCGGACGATCGGCCGAGAGCGGGGAGAGCCGCATCGAATTGCCGATCGACTACACTGGCGCAACGGTCAAAATAAAAATGGACCCGCGATTCATGAGCGATTTTCTCCGCGTGCTTGAGGGCGGCACGAGCGTGTCGGTAGAGATTACAGACGGCCAAAGCGCGTGCGTTTGTCGTACCGAAGATGGCTACGGCTACGTGATCATGCCGCTGGCCGCCGACTGAGTGCTGCT
>CAMBUD010000144.1 GCA_945871035.1 Planctomicrobium piriforme
CGCAGCGAAGGAAAAATCTGCTGATGCCAAGCGGGCAGCCAGTCTTGCCAAGCGGGCGGCCGAGGCAGCTAAGCGAGCAGTGGATGGCGCCGCCGAGGATCTCGCACGCCGTATGGCTGATCCCAAACGAGTGACCGCCCAGCCTGCAGTCGCTAAGAAGAGTGAAAAGCCTGCGACTCCAAAACCGTAGCGTTGAGCACGGCTTGTTGTATTGCCTCTGCTGCGGCGGTAAGTCTTCACGATCAGTTTGGTCGTGAAGACGCCGGTCGTGGCTGAGGTGCGTGCCGTTGCCAAGACATACAACGAAAAACTTGGCTCAGATTACATTTGGCTCTGAGTACAGCTGCCTTTAGGGATGCCTTTTAGAGTAAAAAAAAGTTTTATGAAGCAGATTTTTTTTGTGAGTGTGATCGGACTGAGCGCGATGGGGCTTGGCCTAGAGTTCCTGCGTGCGGAAGAACCGGTAGCAGAGACGCCAGCGGCGCAGGCATCCACAGCGCCAGTGTTTTTGTTTTTGGGTGACAGCATTACACGGGCCGGCGGTTATGTGGGGCAGATTGGAGCGGAATTGACAAAGCAAAATCCCGCCACCCCGCCGCAGTTCATCAATCACGGTCGCAATAGTGAAACGGCATCGGATCTCAGCGAGGCCTACCATCCAGGCCGCAGGCCTTGTGTGCTTGCGCGGCTGGATGCGGAACTTGCAGAAGCGAAGCCCAACTGGGTTGTTGTCTGCTATGGAATCAATGACGGCATCTATCATCCATTCAATGAAAAACGGTTTGCGGCGTACCAGGCGGGCATCGAGGCTCTCATTAAAAAAGTTCAAGCCACAGGAGCCAGCTTAATTCTGCTCACGCCACCGCCCTATGCCCATTCGGGGCCGGTTCTTGAAGGGGCCAATGAAGCCGCGAGAGAAGAACTCATCAACAACGCCAACGCTGCAGCAGAAGTCGAGGCTGAAAAAGATCCGAATAAGTTTGGCTACAAAACGCCATACCCGTATTACGACGAAGTGATGGCCCGCTATGCCAAGTGGTTACTCACGCTCAACGGACGCGATAAGGTGTGGGTCATCGATGTGCGCACGCCGATGCTAGGCCGCTTAAAAGAGACCCACGGTCGCGACCCCATTCACCCCAGCAGCATAGGGCACTCGATTATGGCTGAGGCGTTTTTGCAGCAATGGCCCACAATTGAAGCGCAGTCCAAGGCTAAATAAAGAAGACTTTCAGAGGCCTGCTACCGCCCTCGCCGCTGTGAGTTTGTGGCTCATATCCACGGGGATTTAAGGTTTTTTGATCGATTCTGCGGTGCGGTCTTGCAAAACTTGCAGGCTTGTCGTTGGGAACATTGAATTCCCCTGCCCAATCCAGTACGATCACCCCGTTGGTTTGGACGAAGTGAAACGTAGCTCGGTTACTAAAAAGTCTTACCGTTGCTTCCTGATCTCGCCTTTGCCGTCTGGCGGACTGCCATTCTTGGTCCCTTTCGATGCGACCCCGAAAGTATGTTTTGGGTCGCCGGTAGGAGTTGATTTAATGGGAAAGAAACTTTACGTCGGAAATCTTGCTTACAGTGTGACCAACGAGGTGCTGGAGCAACTGTTCTCGGAATTTGGCGCAGTCGTCAGTGCACAGGTCATTCAAGACCGTGATACGGGCCGCAGCAAGGGCTTTGGTTTTGTTGAAATGCAGGCAGACGACGCTGCTCAGCGAGCGATCAGTGCCATGCACGAAAAGGAACATGACGGCCGGGCTCTCACCGTCAACGAAGCCAAGCCCCGTGAGAGCGGTGGCGGCGGCGGCGGCGGACGTGGTGGCTACGGCGGTGGCGGCGGTGGTGGTGGCGGCGGCGGTGGCCGTCGTTACTAAGCCCGAATCACCAACTCAACATGCGATTATCCGTCAGTTGGCATCAGGTGCTCGGGGCCTGTATGCCCTGACGGAGTTCGCATGCTTTCCATAGCTTTGACTATAACTATCGACAAAAACTTAAGCTGCTCAAGAAGTTCTCGAGCAGAAACTTTTTAGTTTGAATTTAAAATCCCACTTTTCTTTTGAGTGGGAATTCTCGATTCGTTCGAGAGGAATTGGAGTGAGTTTTCCGGTTCCAGAGAGCGCCTGTAATCAGCCACAGGCCGATGCCAAAGAGGATAACAACGAACCACGCTGCGATCGTTTCAAAGATTGTTTCGAACATTTTTCCTCTTTCCAGCACAGATTTCTAAGCAACCATAGGTTGCAAAATTGGTGCAGGCTTTTGCGGCAGAATGTTTTAAAGGGGCTCGAGGGTTAGTATTCCCGCGGTTTTTCCGGACAGAGCACCGCGGTGACTCCCGCTGACTTGTGTGTAATGGGATCGAATGCTCGATTGCTTGGCTTACAGGGCAATCGTGATGAGACACGATCAATCTGTTGCCAACAGGGTGCATCTGCATCCAATCGAAAGGCCCCATGATGCTCTCCGTCTTCTGTTCGCCCAGCCGTTACACCCAAGGCAAAAACGCTACTGCTGCTCTCGGCGTAGAGATGATTGGCTTGGGCATGAGCGGTCCAGCGCTGATTGTGAGTAGCCGCTCGCCGATTCGGCTGCTGTCCAAAACATGGAAAAGCACGTTGACGGAAGCCGGCGTTGCCTATGTGGTGCATGCGTTCGGCGGTGAGTGTTCGCTGGCTGAAATCGAACGGATCAAGCAAGTCGCTAACCAGCACACGTCCCAAGTCATCATCGGGGCCGGTGGCGGTAAAGTCCTAGATGCGGCTCGTGCCGCTGCTGCCGATCTGAATTTGCCCTGCGTCAACTGTCCAACCGTTGCATCCAGCGATTCACCATGCAGTGCCTTGTCGGTGATTTACTCGGAAGACGGAGTTGTTCAGGGGAGTCGTTTCCATCGCAAGAACGCCGATCTGGTGCTGGTTGATACGCAGGTCATTGCCCAAAGCCCTCCCCGGCTGCTGGTAGCGGGAATGGGCGATGCTTTGGCGACATGGTTTGAGGCCAAAACCTGCGTGGATGGGGGCATTAAGAACCTGCGAGGTGGCCTGTCGACGCAGAGTGCTTTGGCGCTGGCAAAGCTCTGCTACCAAATTTTGCTAGCGGATGGAGCCGATGCCTTGCGTTCGGTCCAAACGCAAGTCGTGACCCCAGCACTCGAACGACTCGTGGAGGCAAGTACGTTGCTGTCAGGAATCGGATTCGAGTCATCGGGTCTGGCAGCTGCCCATGCCATTCACAATGGGCTGACTATGGCAAAGGCAACCCATGCTTATCTGCATGGTGAAAAGGTGGCGTTTGGATTGCTGACGCAGCTTGTGCTGGAAGGACAGCCTCGTGCGGTGCTGCATCGAGTATTGAGTTTCGCAACCGAGGTTGGGCTGCCGATCACGTTGAGCGATATTGGCTTGGCGGAGTTACCAACAGATGAACTGCAAAAGATCGTCATTCGTGCCACAGACGAGAACGACACCATTCATAACGAACCGTTTGCAGTGCGACCCGACATGGTGGCCGATGCGATCATGGCGGCCGATGCAATGGGACGAGCATGGAGGCAGGATCACAGATCACAAGAGTGACCCGCGCCCAGTCATACATTCCGGTCGAAAATCCGACGCAGAATCCGACGCACGCTCTATGTGCCTAGACGCCATCATCAATAGTTGGAGTCTACTCACTGCTGACGACCGCAGGCGAATGATTGCCATCGTCAACGGACGGTTGGCGTAGCGTGCCCATTCACGTTTTCAAATCCTCTGGGGGTGCCACCTGCTTCACAGGACTGTGACCTGCCCCCCTTAAATGGCACCACTTCCAGAGCGATAATCTGGTGGTGTTGACGCTGCCCCCAACTTGGTACCAGTCGGGTTGTTAGCCATGCAGGGCGGGTAGCTGGGCATGCCCAGCTACCCGCCGCGCGAATTCGAACGGCGTCTGGTTGCCCA
>CAMBUD010000145.1 GCA_945871035.1 Planctomicrobium piriforme
TGAATCGGCCAGTCTTCGCCAACAGCTCCAATGATTCGCACGGGCGAGAAGAAGCTGGCGGCATACGAAAAAAAGACGGCAGAGCCGCCCAGCACGTCGTCGCGCTTGTCTGTAGGAGTTTCAATACAGTCAAGCGCCAAACTTCCGACAACAAGCAACGGCATAATACAGAGCATCTCCAGAGAACAATTGATCGCACGAACTTCCGGTAGGGGAATATATCGGCTGACGGTTTGCCGCGCCTACGTTCGTTGGTCTGGCTACTGCCCCACGTGGCGGCCCGACGGCGATTCAGGCGGGATGGCTAGCCGAAAGAAGCGTGCCCACGCGAGGGCACCACCGAAGCCAGAAACCCCAACGGTGGGCGGAGCCAACCGTGGGGTTTTACTGGCTGTGGAGGGCGATTTCGCAACCGTTCTGCGCTTGACAGAAAGACAGCGTCCAATCAGATCACCGAAGCAACTCGATTCGAATTACGGCAGAATCACCGCGTCGACCACGTGGATGACGCCGTTGGTTGCTTTGATGTCGGTCTTCACCACATTTGAAGTGCCGCTGGCTGTGCCGACTTTCACACCGCCATCGGTTGAAATCAGAAGTGTGCCACCGCCTGCGGTCTTGGCGTCTTTGAGCTTTACGACATCACTTGCATAGACCGTTCCCGGCACCACATGGAGCAGCAGGATCGCCTTCAGCTTAGCTTTATTCTCAGGCTTGAGCAGCGTTTCAACCGTACCCTGTGGCAGCTTTGCGAAGGCTTCGTCTGTGGGAGCAAACACGGTGAACGGGCCTGGGCCCTTGAGTGTTTCAACCAGTCCGGCGGCGGCGAGGGCAGCAGCCAGCGTTTTGAACGAGCCAGCACCGACGGCGGTCTCCACGATGTCGCCTGACTTCAGTTTGGCAGTTTGCTGCGATACAGCATGGGTCGTTGTCGATTGATTGCCTTTACACGGCGGTGCTGCAATCGCCAAGGAGCCAATAAAGAGGCAGACAGTCGCGGCCAATCCCACACGTACGGCTGAAGACAGCAAAGATCCAAGTGAAAAGTTGAGCATGGTTTCGAAACTCCAAAAGTAAAAATTACAGTCAGAAATAGTTCCTCGAGATCCGTCGAGCGAACACTGCAATAGGTATAGACCGCCCACACCGGCCGACCAGTGGGACTTTTGGTGGGGCAGCCGAATGCCTAGCGGGGCTGAGTGGCTGCTCGCGTTCCCACTTCCTAGCCGCAAAGCGGCAATGCCCTCTGTAACCGTGCGAGGGATTCGTCGCGGCCCAGAATTGCGAGGCAGTCGTAGAGCCCCGGGCCGACCGTCTTACCCGTGATGGCCACTCGCACCGCATGCACGATGTCGCCTGTTTTCACGCCCGACTCCACCACGAATTGTTTGAACGCTTCTTCCAGTGAGGCCGGTTCAAATGTGGGCAGTCGGCTGATTAGAGCGGCCAACTGCTCGAGCAGATCGCGCACGCCGGGTTTGGCCAAACGTTGTTTTACAGCCGCTTCGTCCATCGGCGGCGGGTGGAGCAAGAAAAAGTCGGCATAGCCCAGAATATCCCCTGCCACCTTCAGCCGGTCGCCCGAGGCCTCGATTACTTTTCGGACGGTTTCAACGACCGCTGGCGGCGGCGTTGCGGAAATCAATTGAGCTTTCACCAGAAACGGCAGCATCATCTCCAGTTTCTGATCGGTGGAAAGCTCGTGCATGAAATGATCCTGCACGGCCCAGAGTTTCTTGGGGTCAAAACTGGCGGCTGCCGAATTGATGCGATCCAGCGAAAATCGTTCGACGAGTTCTTCACGATTAAAAAACTCCGTCTTGTCGTCGTACGACCAGCCCAGGAGAGCTAGGTAGTTGTCGATTGCCCACGGCAGGTAGCCCACTTCCCGATAGAAATCAACGATGACGGGGTTAAACGTGTCGGCCTCGGGAGCCAAGCCGATTCGGGCAGCAATTTTCTCGCCGTGTTCGGTGATCTGCTTGAAGTCGGTGTTCTTAAGATACTGTGCCAACTTGCGTTTGCTGAGCTTGGTGCGGCTGCCCGGTTCGGCCACCAGCGGAAGATGGGCATAGGACGGCAGTGGGTAACCCAATGACATCGCAATAAAGGCCTGACGCGGCGTATTGGAAAGGTGTTCCTCCGCGCGGATCACGTGTGTAATCTCGAGGTCGTGATCGTCCACCACACTGGCGAGGTGATACAGGCAGGAACCGTCGGCCCGTTGAATGACGTGATCCTGCTCGCGATCCCAAGCAAACTCCACCCGCCCTCGCACGGCGTCATGAATGACAAGCGAGCCTTCTCGCGGCATCTTCAGTCGGACGACGCTGGAGCGTCCCTCGGATGTCAGTTTCTGGGCGTCGGCTTGGGTCCACGCGGCCCATTGCCTACTGTATAAAAACGGCTGCCCTGCAGCCTGCGAAACTTTTCGCTCCGCGTCGAGTTCTTCGGGTTTGGCAAAATCCCGGTAGGCATAGCCAGAGGCCAGCAACCGCTCGGCTGCGGCGCGGTGCCTGTCGGCTCGCTGCGACTGAAAGTAGGGGGCGTGCGGTCCGCCAACGCCAGGGCCTTCGTCCCAGTCGATCCCGAGCCAGCGGAGCCCCGAGAGAATTGGTTCCAGCGACTCCTCTAGATTACGGGCTCCGTCGGTGTCATCGATCCGCAGAATGAAAGCCCCGCCATGCTTTCTGGCGAAGAGCCAATTAAAGAGGGCGGTACGCACGCCCCCAATGTGGAGGTAGCCGGTGGGGCTCGGAGCAAATCGGGTGCGAACGGTCATCGGGTGAAAGCAGTCCAGGTGAAACCAGTCGGACGATGGGTCACGCCACCCGGCTGATACGGGCCAGCTTTTTCATCCGCTTGCGTTCGGCCTTGGAGAGGTACCGTGTTTCGCGGTCGTCCTCCGAGTCGGTGGGATCAGTGTAGCTTGGGACGCTCGATTCGTCCGATTCTCCCGCCGTGGCGTCAGTTTCCTGTGCGAATTCCTCTTCCTGCCAACCACTCGCCGGCTGCGATGGCTCAGGGGGCGTTGCAAAAGCGAAAAGCTTTCCGGACGTTTTTTCTGACCGCTCAGATTTTGCAGGAGAGACCCTGTTGTTGCGGCATTCGCCGCGAACTTCGCGGATGACCGACCTGGCCGCGGCCAGCATGGCCACGGCCAATAATCCGCTGCCAACGGCCCACGTTGCGTTGGCGGCAATCGCCAGCGTCTCGCGACCGTTACCGATCCAGACGCAACAGGCCGAGGCTTCCCAAGCGGCCAACCCCAGAGCCAACCAGATCGCCGTGGCCAATCGCTCATGCAGCGGCAAGACGGCCCACAGCGAAACGACACCCAGCAGCGTTGTGGATAGCACCACCCACCACCCGTATCCCTGCGGCCCCAAGGGGATGCCGGTGGCGTCGGCAATGAAGGTTCCGAGAAGGCTTCCCAGCGGCATGTGCGAACCACACGACGCGATACAAAATAGACTAGCCAGCCAACCCCAAGCCCGGTAGCGTCCGCGATAGTCGTCCCGTCGGTGGCGACGCATCAGACGCACCACCATGGCCACCACGCAGGAGCCCACAAGAAGGATTTGGCTGATCCATCCAGCCAGCGTGGCTCCCGACCTCGCATCCACGCACGTGCGCACCGCCGCTAGGGTGGGCGCAAATCGGTCGCCCACGGCCCGCCCGGCCTCCCGCTGCAATGGCTCGTATGCGCCCACTCCGATTGCCATTCCTACCAGCGTGAGGATCGTGGCTGCGACCAGCGAGAAGCTCCCGAGGCCGGTGGGTAGGAGCGTGGC
>CAMBUD010000146.1 GCA_945871035.1 Planctomicrobium piriforme
CTTCCACAGACGAACGTTTTCGGCCGGTCAGCAGTTGCACCGGTCCCGACGGAGCGGTGTACCTATGCGATCTGTATCACGGCATCATCGAGCACATGATTTACATGATGCCCTATCTCCGCAACCAGATTCTTTCGCGGCACCTCGACACGCCAGTTGATCAGGGGCGGATCTATCGCATTTCGCACAAGGGGAAGCCGCTTGGCCCCCCACCTCGCCTATCGCGTGCCTCCGACGAGGAACTCGTGGGGCACCTCTCGCACCCCAATGGGTGGTGGCGAGACACCGCCCAGCGGTTACTGGTGGAACGCAAGGCCGTCGGGGTGACGTCCCAACTCCGCACCGTGGCAGCGATGGGCACCGTGCCCTTGGGCCGCGTGCACGCGCTCTGGACTCTGGATGGAATCGGACGGCTTGACTGGGCGACGGCGTCTGCTGCCATCGATGCTTTTGATGGCTCGGTACGAGCGACGGCAATCCGGCTGTGTGTTGTGTCGGCTGACCGACCGCCCCTGCCCAAGATTTTTGAGCGGCTACGGCCTCTGCTGGCCGATACTCGTCCAATTGTCCGCCTGCAACTCCTGCTGACTATCGGCGATTGTGCGGCCACCGACTCGGTCTCGGCCGAGGCAATGGGTCTCATGGAAGAGATTCTTGTCGACCATCCTGATGCTCCGTTCGGCGTGGCCGCGATCAGCGGACTCAAGAACCGCGAGTTGGAGATGCTCGAAAAGCTGGTCGACTCGCCTCGGTGGTCGCTGGCAGTTGAGAAAAAAACAGGGGTCGTCGAAGCTCTCGCGACGTGTGTGGTGCAGGCTGGAGACGCTCCTCGCATTGGCCAGTTGCTTCAGAAAGCAGCCTTATCGTTCACGTTGGCAAAATCGTCGAACCAGAAATCCTGGGCAACAGGCGCAATCGTTGCTGGGATCGAGGCATCAGAAATCTCACGGCGGCGCTGGCCGAAACCGTTTCGGCTCGACGATCGGCCAGAAATTCTTGGCCTGCTGACGGCTTCCCAGGACGCTGCGACCAGCGGCTTGGCGTCGCGGTTGTTGCGGATCATCACGTGGCCCGGCGATACGACCGTGCGGGAGACTCGACCAGTGCTTGAGTCACTCACCGCGGAGCAGGAAAAGCGACGCGTGCAGGGTGAGGCTGTCTACAACGTGACTTGTTACTCGTGCCACAAGGGGGATGGAAAAGGCCAGTTGGGTCAGGCCCCGCCCCTGGCCGATTCGGAATGGGTCAATGGACCGGCCGATCGTTTGATGCGCATCGTGCTTCACGGCCTCCGTGGGCCAGTAAAGGTTGCTGGCGAAGAGTGGAACATGCAGATGCCTGGACTGGGCAGCAGTTCGATTATGACCGATGCGCGGCTGGCAGGCGTACTCACCTACGTCCGTCGTGCCTGGGGCAACTATGGTTCGCCGGTTGATCCCGAGCATGTGGCCGCCATCCGCACAAGCTCAGCGGACCGAACGACGGCATGGACCGTGGAAGACCTGCTCGATCCGAGTAAAAAAACGGAGGCTCTGGCTGATGCCGATCCGCTTGAGCCCTACCGCGAGTTCCTGCATTCGGGTGATGCCGAGAAGGGGCGGTTTCTTTTTCACGCCAATCATGAAATCCGTTGCAATGCTTGCCACAAGGTGGACGGGGCTGGCGGCGGCTTTGTCGGGCCTGATCTCACTGGTGTGGGTCGGAGGGTCGACCAAGAATATCTGCTCGAATCGTTGATTGAGCCCAGTCGTAAGATTGCCAAAGGATACGAGACGATTGTGGTTGAAACGCATGACGGAGCCATCGTTTCGGGAACGATCGTCGCAGAGCGAGACGGGCAGCTTATCCTCGCCCTTCCGACTGGTGGCGAGGTGAGAATTGCCATAGACAGGATAGCGGACCGTGTGGCTTCCTCTGTGTCGAGCATGCCACCGATGGGACAGGCATTTACTCCCGGTCAGATCGCCGACATCGTGGCCTATCTGCGGAGTCTGACGGATGAGTCGACCAGCAAGCCTGTCGGTCAAAAGGACCAGCCATGACACAAGCGACTTCCAGCCACCGTGCCGAGATCACAAGGCGGGGTTTTTTGGGTTCGACCACTGCGTCTATGGCCGTTACGTCGCTGGCTCGGGCCAGCGACGATGCAGCGCCGTACGTGCTCGGCTACGCAGACCGCATCAGCGTGCTTCCCGGCGAGACGATTCGACTCCATATGTCGGCCACGGTGTCGACGTACGACCTTTCGATCGAGCGGATCGGGGCCACGAGAAAAGTCGTCTGGTCGCAGAAAGGGATCAAGGGCGTCGAGTACGATGTGCCAGCCGATGCCTCCGCGAATGGATGCGGTTGGCCGGTGGCGATTGAGGTGCCGATTGGGGCCGACTGGGCCAGTGGTCTCTACGAGATCGTCACCAATGGAGGCGGCGATCATGCCGATCCGGCAACAATGAAACGCAGTGGTGCGTTCATCGCGTTTGTCGTGCGTGCATCGCCATCCGCGACGCACGCGAAAATTCTGCTGCAATTGGCGACGAATACCGACAACGCCTACAACAATTTCGGCGGGTATAGCCTGTATGCGTTCAATGGCCGTGACGGCATTCAGGGCAACCGGGTTTCTTTCCTGCGCCCAGCAAATTTTCATGGCCTCAAAACATATGAGATTCCGTTCATCCAGTGGGCCGAATCAAGGGGGTACCGTCTGGATTACGCGGTCAATAACGATCTCGAGTTTCATCCAGAACTGCTTGGTCGATTGGATCAGCGACGGTTGGTGTTGAGCGTGGGGCATGACGAATACTGGTCAAAGCCGATGCGAGACAGGCTCGAAGCGTTTGTTGCTTGCGGCGGTAACGCGGCCTTTTTCAGTGGCAACACCTGCTGCTGGCAGGTACGCAACCAACGCGATGGACTGGTTTGCTATAAGCAGAGCTTTCGCGAGGATCCATGCTATCGACCCGATGGACCAAACCCTTTGCTTTCCACGCTTTGGAGCCATCGGCTCATCGCTCGCCCAGAAAATACACTGACCAACGTGGGTATCCTGGGTGGCGGATTCCACAGATCTCACGGTGTGCTCATGGAAGGATCTGGGGCCTTTACTGTGGAGCGGGAAGATCATTGGGTCTTTGCGGGAACAGACCTCAAGCGAGGAGATGCGTTTGGGGGTAGTCGCACGGTTGTGGGGTACGAGTGCGATGGCTGCGAGTTCACGCGAGAGGATGGCCTTCCTGTGCCAACAGGCAGAGATGGCACCCCAAAGAGTTTCGAGATTCTCGCAACGGCGCCAGCCACGTGGGGAAACGAGAGCACATTGTTGTGGTACAGCGAGTTTCCCCAAAAGGAGATGGGGAATGCTTGCCTAGGCGTTTCTGTTCGCCCGGGCGGCGGCACGGTGTTCACTGCGGGCACGACCGATTGGTCGCACGGCCTGACAGCCCCCCCCGATCCAATTATTGAGCGAGTGACTCGCACGGTTTTGGATCGGCTCTCATCGCAATGATCATTCTTAACGGCTTGGTTATGGGGCCACCGTTTTTGTTGCTGCCAGATCCTTCAACTGCGGGCAATGATGAGGCGAGTAAAACTCAGCCTTGAAAATCGCCGCTTGGTACTTTGGCGTGAGTATGTGTGGGTTTACGTATTCCCAAACAACGCGGCCTTCGCGAGTGACTTGGAGGCAGCGGCCATTCGCACCGTCGCAGACGAACGTGTTGCCGT
>CAMBUD010000147.1 GCA_945871035.1 Planctomicrobium piriforme
GCAATCAGATCGGCAGGGTCTTCAATGCCGCAGGCGAGGCGGATCATGTTGTCGGGAATGCGATAGGCCGCTCGCTCGGCAGGCGAATAGTTCCAGTAGCTCATCACCATGGGCTGCTCGATCAGCGATTCAACGCCGCCGAGGCTCGGGCCAATGCGTGGAATCTGTACTGCATCAACCACCTGCGCTGCCTGCCGCCAGCTGGCGGCTGTCGTTGCGACGGGCCCAGCTGCTATGGGATGCGGTTTGAGGAGAAATGTTACGAGCCCCCCAAAACCGCGCATTGTGCGGGCGGCCACGGCGTGGAAGGGATGGCTCTCGAGTCCTGGATAGAGCACGCGTTCCACGCGTGGATGCGATTCTAAAAACCGAGCCACTGCCATGCCGTTAGTGTTGTGTCGTTCCATCCGCAGGGCGAGCGTCTTTAGGCCGCGTTCCAGTAAGTAGGCGTTGTGTGGTGAATTCACGCCGCCCATGATGCCGCGAAGATGCCGTACCGGTTCGAGTTTTTTCTGCGATCCCACAACAACCCCGGCTAGCAGATCGTTGTGCCCACCGAGATATTTGGTGGCGGAGTGGAGCACAAAATCAACGCCCGCTGCCAGAGGTTGCAGGTTATAGGGCGTGCAGAGGGTGGCATCAATCAGCGTCAGCACGCCGTGGCGGCGACCAATATCTGCAAAGCGTGCAATGTCCACCACGCTCAGGTGTGGGTTGGTCGGTGATTCGCTGACGATAAACTTCGTGCGTGGCGTGATGGCCGCCTCCATCGCCGCGTAGTCGCAGGTCGGCACCTCTTGAAAGCCAACACCGAATCGCGTTAAGTGTTGGCGGCAAAATTCACGACTGCGGTGGTAGCACTCGTCAAAGAAGATGACCTCCTCTCCCGCATTTAAGTGTGCCATGAGCAGGCCAACAAGGGCGGCCATGCCGGTCGAAAACAGCACCGCTGACTCTCCGCCATCTAAGATGGCGAGCTTTTGTTCGACCACCCGCTCGCCGGGATTGCCATAGCGGCCGTATTCCTCGCGGGGGTGCTTCTCTTCGATGAAATCGATGATTGCTTGCGTGTTGGGAAATGTGTAGGTCGAAGACGCAAAGATCGGATCGGTGATCGAGAAGCCAGGTTTTTGTCGGGCTTCACCGGCGTGCACCGCAGCGGTCGAGGGGCCGACGGCTGCAAAGGCAGGACGGCTGTGATGCAAGGCACTTGAATCGTCTTGGCTGGGATCGACCTCGGCAGTTGTTTGGGAATCTGCCTGAGCAACTGGCGTCAAAGGCTTCTTTTCGGATGGGTCGTGGGCGTTGCTAGTAAGCATGCTGTTTCCTGAAGATCAATCGGAGGCATTTATGAGTGTAGTCGAGCCTTGGAAAGCCGACAAGGAATGCCTAAGCCGTATCGCAACGGGTTTACGCTGAGAGTGATCGAGTAGTAGACTGCCAGTACTTTTTTCTTGCCGCCGTCGTGAAGCAGAAGCGGACCGTTCCGTTTGTGCTCTTTTGGCTCAGATATTCTGGGCCGTTGTCCACATTTCAAAGAGAAAGTCTGTCATGCGCCGTCGGACGAACCAGAGCCAGCGAGTTCAGCAGCAATCGGCCTTGCGTTCTACGTTGCCGGTCGCAACACAGCGGCCAGCACGGCCGCTCTGGCCACCCCGCCGCGTGGGAATCTCTCTGTGTTCGTTGGCAGCAGCCGCTCTCATGGTGCAGGCCGGCTTTTTGGAATGGGTGGTCGGTACGATTGTTGACCAAGCCGTCTGCAACATCATTACTCTCATTCTCTGCTTCAGTGGCCTGCTGTCGCTTGTGCTCTGGTTTGTGCGTGAAAGCGGCCATGCCAAGCATTTCAAGTGGCTGGTTGTCAGCGGCATCATCGCGACGGCTCTGCTGGCAGTGGCGGTTTTGCGGATCGAGCGGGTTTCCGGGGATCTGGTGCCCGAATTTTACTTCCGCTGGAATCCCTCGCGCGACCGCTTGCTGCCACCGGAGCAGTCTCTTGCTGGAAAAGGTGCAGCGGCCTCGGGATCAGCAGCCGGCCTTTGGCAAGGGACAGCGCAGGATTTCCCAAAATTCCTTGGGCCGCTGGGTACCGGTGTGATCGATTCAATCGCGCTTGATCCCGATTGGATTGCCAGCCCACCGCAGTTGATCTGGAGGCGGCAGATCGGTGCCGGTTGGAGTGCGATGAGCACCTGTGGAGATCACGCTGTTACGCTCGAGCAGCGTGGCGACGAGGAGATCGTGGCCTGTTATTCGGTGCTCACCGGCGCGCAGGAGTGGAGCGTGCCGGTGTCGGCGCGACATGCCACGGTGCTCGGTGGGATTGGCCCACGTTCCACGCCGACTATTTGTGACGGCATCGTCTACACCGCTGGGGCCACCGGTTGGCTGCACGCAATCGATGGCACAACCGGCCACGTGCGTTGGAGGAAAAATATTCTGGTCGATCTGGGCATCGATGCAGAAGCGCATGCAGCGGCGGTGTCTTGGGGCCGGGCTGGTTCACCTTTGGTAACTGCCGAATTAGTGATTGTGCCCGCCGGTGGACCATTGCTGGCAGACGGTGGAGGCAATCTGTCGCTGGTCGCGTTTGAGCGGGATGGGGGCGCCGTTCGCTGGACCGCCGGCAGCCAACAGATCAGCTATTGCACGCCGATCCTCGTGACGCTTGCGGGGCGTGAAATGGTGATGGTTGTCAATGAGTCCCAGATTGCCGGATACGACCCAGCCGACGGCCGCACGCTTATGGAGGCTGCTTGGCCGGGGCATTCCAACTCCGATGCCAGTTGCACGCAGGCCGTCGTTGTCGGCCAGCGACAGGTCTTTGTTTCCAAAGGATATGGAATCGGTTCGGCATTATTTGAAATTGAAAACAGCGCAGCCGACCCATTGTTGCTGCGTCAAGTCTGGCACAACGCTAGCAACCTCAAGACGAAGTTTTCTAATGTTGTCCTTTACCAAGAGCACGCGTACGGTCTCTCCGATGGCATTCTGGAATGCGTGCGGATCGTTGACGGCAAGCGACAGTGGAAGAGCGGCCGTTATGGTCAGGGGCAGGTATTACGAGTCGGCAGCTTGCTGTTGGTGCAGGCAGAATCGGGTGAAGTCGTGCTCGTCGATGCAGCACCCGAGCAGCAGCGAGTGCGTGGCCGTCTGGAAGCGTTGCCAGGCCAGACGTGGAATAATCCCTGCCTCTCCGGCAACCGCTTGCTTGTGCGCAACGCCCAAGAGGCGGCCTGTTACCGATTGCCTCTCTCAGCTGCGCCGCTCGTAGCGACCGATGTGGCGGCACAATGAACGATCTTGCCGGCCGCACGGTGCTCGTAACTGGCTCAACGCACGGCATCGGTCGAGCGGTGGCGTGTGCCTTGGCGGAAGCCGGTGCAGGCGTTGGTGTGCATGGCCGATCGTGCACCGCCGCCCAAGAGGTTGCCGGACTGCTGGCAAAAAATGGGAAACACTCGGGCACATTTTTAGCCGACCTCTCCGACCCTGCTGCGGTGGAATCATTGATAGCCGCCGTGCAGCGGGATTTGCCGACGATCGATGGGCTGGTGGCGGTCGCCGGTGCCGATGTGCTCACCGGTGCTGCGGCCGACTGGGATTTTGAACAAAAGCTCGACCAACTGCTGCGGGTGGATGTCAGCGCAACGCTGAAAATTA
>CAMBUD010000148.1 GCA_945871035.1 Planctomicrobium piriforme
GGCCAGCCCGTGAACCAAGGTGATCGGCACCATGTATTCCCAATGGATCTTGCCACGCACCGCGATCCGGCGGGCCGGTGGGCTTGTTGCCACCGGGGAATTAACCGCCGAGGAAGTGACCACAGTGGGGGTGAGAGTGGTTGACACAGCGTGGGCCGCTCCTACGAAAGGGTCCGGAAGATAGCGATTCCACATTCTCCTCCCTCGCCGTTATTCTGCAAGTACAATTGCTTGCAAACGGGAAATATTTCGGGGTTTGGCTGCGGATTGATCCGGCTGGGCAGAATGTTCGTCGCCGCTTTGTTAGCGGTTTATCGTCGCAACGGTTCTTCTTTATAAGCGTTAACCAAACGCTCATTAAACGCTCACCAAGCGTTCGGTAGAGCGTCCAGTAGAGCGTCCGGTAGAGCGACAGCCACCAGTTGGCTTGCCACCCTTCTCGGCGCTTTTCTCGACACTTCTCTCGTTGCGTGCGTGTCTCTCAACACAGCGGTCCTTAACGGTTGCTCACCGTTTCGGCTGCCGTGAAGTCACGCACGCTGCAAACAGGACGATCGTCGCCTTTGATCAGCGCGGCCTCGAGTTGATACTCTCCGGCCTCTGGGATCAGCAGTGTGAAGTCGAGCTTTGTTGCGCCCTGTGCCGCCACCTTGCACGGCTGCGAATTTTCCAGCACTGTCTTGCCGTCTCGAATGATCCGGAGCCGCACCGAGCCTTCCCAATCCTGAGGCAGGTCGTTGATGACAGAAATTGGGAACGCCTGATCGGTGCCAATCTTGTACGCCGGTTCGTAAATATCGATCATGATCCCGACCGGGGCGAAGGAGTCCCGAACATAGGTATAGAAGTCGGGATCCCACGTCAGTTTCTCGAGGTCGGCCCAGTGGTCGCTGGTCTGCCCGTCGCCACGGGAATAGCCCAGCCCGCAAAATTCCATGATCCCCGCGAGTTCGCGACCATGCCGCCAGAATTCCGTTTCAGCTGCCAGCAGTTTGGCGTATGTGCGGAGCAACTGGGTGTTATTTTGACCGGGGCACATGGCCCCATAGAGTTCGCGGGTCAGGGTCGTAGGGCTGCCGTCGCGATTGAGCCACAGCCAACCGTACTCGTTAAGAATGACGGGATTTTTTTCTTTATTTCCCTTGGGAGCCTTTGGCACCCGTCCTAAGTAGCCGATGCGAAAGAGCGAATCCTTGTAGTGGTATTCGTGGGCCTCAAACGAGTCACCGGGTCTATCGGCCGCCTGCCAGCCGTTGTCCCAAGGCCTGTCGGAGAAGTCCAAGACGCGAACCTTGCGGGTCGCCTGAGCCGTGACGGTTGCTGGGGTTTCGTTATTGGCATCCCAGATCACAACGCAGGGGTGGTTCCAGCGTTCCTGCAGCCACTCGGTGTACTCCAAGACCAAACCATCGGCGGTAAATTCGTCACCAGCTGGAAACATTGTCCAGATGGGGTACTCATCTTGGACGAGAAAGCCCATTTCGTCGGCAAGTTCGTACCACTTTTCGGGCGGCTGGCAGATGGAAAAGCGAAACGAATTCCAGTGCACATCCTTGTAGGCGGTGTAGAGTTTTCGAATCCAAGCTTCATCCCAGGGTTTAGTGCCGCGTTGCGGATCCTCGAAGAATCGAAAGAGCGTGATGTTTGTGCCCCGCATGAAGTAGGTTTTGCCATTGAGGTTGGCGAAACCGGTTTCACGATCCAAGAAAAATGATCGCATGCCGAATTTTTTGGTGATGGCATCCGCTTCGCCACGCACCTCTACCTCATAGAGAAATGGATCTTCCGGCGACCACAACTGGCAGCCTTCAACTGCCAGCGTCGCCACGCCCGTGCGCTCGGCCTCGGCGCTTGCCTTGATGATGCAGTCGTTCTCGCCGACAACTTTTTTAGTCGCAACTTCGCGAACGGTTAGGTGCACGCGGGTGTCTTTGGCATCTTGACCACCGCGCATGTAGGTATGAATCGTGACTGACTTGCTGTCGATATGGGGAACCGCCTGCACGCGGAGGATGTGCGGTGCACCGCACAAAATGATGTCGACGGAGTCGTAGATGCCGGGCATGTACTGCCGCTTCTCGTCATCATGGCCCCACTGAATAGGCTTCGGGGTGCAAGCCGGCGAGCCGCCGATACGGATCAGCAAATCGTTTTCGCCCACCTTTAAGGCCGGGCTGATATCGAACAGGCCCGGGGTGAAATTAAACACATGGTCGCCGACAATCTTGCCGTTGAGGGTAACCTGCGTGCCATACATCGCCTTGTAAACCTTGAGCACAGCCGTGGCCGGAAGTGGTCCGCTGACAGTGAATTTTTTGTGATACCAGTAGGCCTCTCCTTGTCCGACCAAGCCCGGGGTGGCGAGATCGATCAAGCCCGGCACGGGCACCTTGTGCTTAAACTCAGTCGGTGCTGCGCCTAAGGAGCCAGGCTGGATTTCCCATTCACCGTCTAGAGAAATAACCTTTCGCAGTTCACCCTTTTCGATGGCCGGCAGAGCCGCAAGCTCCTTGGCATCTACGGTCGTCGGCAGGACGATCGTTGGGGCCGCTTTGGCCGTGACGGTCTTTGTGCCATCAGCCGTCACTGCCTTCTTGACAATTGCATCCACCTTTTCGGTTGTCGTGCCGAAAAATTCCAGCTGCCCCAGCGAGAAGCCCGGCGGGTTGGATGGATCGGGCACGTCATCGGTGTTGGCGTTAAAAGCAGCCGTACTGAAGAAGCGAAACCAAGTGTAGGGCTTGTCTGGACGGAGAAAATCAGCCTTCTTGATCGCCTTGCCTTTCAGTTTGCCCGCGAGGCCTTTCATGTCCTCCGTGGCAACGACCGTGTACATCTGCTCCGAAGTGAATGAGGTGTAGAGCAGTGTCTCATTACGGGGATACACCCGGAATGGACTGTCTTCTCGATTGGTGGCATTGCAGCGGTAAATATCGGTCCAGTCGTCCGCCTTGCCGGTGTTGGAGCCTTGGATGCCCCACACCAATGGGTCGCGTTCGGGCTTGTCTGTGCTTGAGGAAATCGTGAAATGCGTCAGGGTGTAGGGGTGCTTGAGCTCAACGGCGATAAAATACGGTGCCTCCTGCGTTGGGCCGCTGTAGCCGCCGTCGTGGTAGGAGACATACCACTTCTTGGTGTCAGGATCGTTCAGAAAAACCGACACTGCGGGCGTTCCCACCCAGCTTTGATACGGGTGCTGTTGATGCGGCGGTTCGCCGGGGCCTGTGTTGGCTGGCCAACAGGACATATTGACCCACGTCGCATTCTTGGGAATCATCTTCTCTTGCGGCAATCCCTGTCCCGGATCCATTGACAGCTCGACGGAGTCCGCAGGATCTGTCAAATCGCTGCCCAGCAAGCTCGTATTTCCCGCCCCGAGGGTTTCCGACGCGTGGGCCCAATGCGTCCCCAGTACAAACAGGGCAACCGACAGCGTGAGAGTCAATAAGAATGGAATTCTTTTCATAGAGAATAGACTCGATTTCTTTTTAGATATGGACGAAACTGCACCGATCGAATTGCCGGCGTGAGGCAGTGGTAATAGTCGAACTGCGAGCGCACGATGCATGCAGGGCATAACGGTTTGTAAAGACGTCTCGGAAGCACAATGCCAGCGGCACTTATAACCAATCCAGCGGCAGTTGTGCAACCAGCGGCACCCGC
>CAMBUD010000149.1 GCA_945871035.1 Planctomicrobium piriforme
CTGCGGGTGCCTGCCTACTCCGCAGCCAAGCACGCGGTCATCGGCCTTGTACAGTCACTCTGCAACGAGTGGGCCGGACACGGCATCAACGTCAATGCGCTGGCCCCGGGCTATTTTGCCACCGGGCTTGGTGAGGCGGTGCTGAATGACCCGGTACGAGGCCCGCAGATTCTGTTACGAATTCCTGCTGGCAGGGCAGGGAGGCACGAAGAGTTGGTAGGTCCCGCGTTGTTTCTTGCCAGCGATGCGTCGGAATATATGCACGGCCAAACGCTGGTTATTGATGGAGGGTGGCTAGCACGATGAACGTTGATCTCAATGGTCGCATCGCACTGGTAACGGGTGCCGCACAGGGCATCGGCAAAGCGATTGCTGATGTGCTTGCCGTCAATGGGGCGCGAGTCATATACGCTGATATTGATCTAGAAACGGCACAACAATCGGCGTCGCGTTTCCCGGGTTGTTACGCGGTCTCTATGAACGTCGCCGATGAAACGCAGGTAAACGCCGGCGTATCAGATATTGCTTCTAAACACAGCCGGATTGATATCCTCGTGAACAACGCGGGCATCAATACGCTCAAGCATCGCGTCACGATAGATGAGTTTCCCCGCGAAGAATGGGACAAGATCCTTGCGGTTGACCTCACCGGGCTTTACCTCGTGAGTAAGGCCGTGTCTCGTCAAATGCTGCTGCAGGAAAGGCCGGGCGGACGGATCATCAACATCGCGTCGGTCGGAGGCCTCGTGCCGCTGCGACTGCAGTGTGCGTTTATCGCTGCCAAGGCGGGCGTCGTGAATCTCACCCGCGCGATGGCTATTGAGCTAGGATCTCGAAATATCCTCACCAATTGCATCGCACCGGGTTCGATTCTCACCGATGGCACCACAAAGCTATTTTATGGCGACGATGGCACGTTCAAGGCAAACGTCAGGCAGTTGCTGGATCACATCCCCCTAGGCAGGCCTGGGTCGTCGGAAGAAGTCGCCCACGCAGCGCTTTTTCTTGCGGCACCCGAAAGCAGCTATATCAACGGCCACATCCTCACAGTCGATGGCGGCTGGACTGCGGGCTATACTCGCGACTTTTGAATCTCCTTTGGAAACAGAACCACAACTCCCGACGAAAAGGGCCTCGCATGGCGAAGATCACGCAGTTCAACGGATACACGCAACAGGCTCTGGATTTGCCTGGATACACGACCCCAAAGCCCGATGTTCTACCCGATCCGGTGATTGTGAACGTGCAAGACGGCATCCCCGTGCAGTATCCAGGCTGTGCCGGGCTCGGGGTGCGGGTCGTGCATCCGGTGAATGCCAAGGTGCCTTCGAAAAGCCTTGGGCTAGTCTTGTTTTATGTGCCGCCGCACGCTCTTCTCGAACCGGGCCATCATCCCACGGAGGAGACGTACTTCATCGTGGAGGGTGAGGCAACGATGATTTTTGAGCGGTCGCGCCGGCAGGTGAAAAAAGGAGATTTTGTCTACCTTCCACCCTGGTGTCTGCATGGGATTGAAAACACGGGGCGGGAGACGGTGGTGGTATTAATCTGTACAACGCCGCCAAATCCTTAAGCTGCTCTGGAAATCACACTGTTTCATCTTTCCGAGCAGCCATAAGAAGATTCACAGCCACACACTTCGCAATTCACTCACTCTCATTTCATCCGGGTTTGAAGGACTCAACGGCATGTCAAAGTCATTCAAGCTTGTGATCACAGACTTCATTACCGGCTCACTGGCACCCGAAGAAAATATCGTGGGAGACCTCGCGAGCATCGAGGCGTGTGATGCGCTGCATGAGGATGCACTGGTGGGCACCATCGAGAACGCCGATGCGATCATGCTGTATCACAATCTGTCGCTCACACAAAAGACTATCGCCCGCCTGACCCGGTGCAAACTGATTGTTCGTTGCGGAGTTGGATTCGATAACGTGGATTATCGATTCGCGAGAGAACGTGGCATCCCTGTTGCAAACGTACCTGACTACGGCACGGAAGAAGTCGCCGATTCCGCGATCGGACTGATGCTGACGATGGTACGCGGGATTCACTTCCTCAATTCCCGGTTGCGTGCGAAACAGGGTCCGTGGATGTACACGCAAGTCGTGCCTCTCAATCGCCTTCGTGGACGGGTATTTGGCGTGGTGGGCCTCGGACGAATCGGGACGGCGACGGCCCTCCGCGCAAAGGCCTTGGGCATGGATGTGCGGTTCTACGATCCTTTAAAGCAGGATGGAACCGACAAGGCACTGGGACTTCGACGGGTCGACACGATGTCAGAATTGCTAGCGGATTCGTTCGTGCTGAGCCTGCATTGCCCCCTGACCCCGCAGACGCGTCACCTGATCGACTCGCGGGCACTATCGCAGATGCCAGTGGGGTCTTATCTCGTGAATACCGCGCGCGGTGCGGTGGTGGACACCGCTGCGGTGCCCGACGCAATTGCATCAGGAAGGCTGGCGGGAGCCGGAATCGACGTCCTCGAAGCGGAGCCCGCGCGGGACGATGATGCGCTGGTGCGTGCGTGGCGTGACGAGAATCACCCGGCTTTTCACCGCGTCGTAATCAATCCCCATTCCGCGTTCTATTCAGAGGAAGGCCTCATGGATATGCGCATCAAGGGTTCGGACAACTGTAGACGAGCGATTCTCGGACAGGAACTGCGTAACATCGTCAACGGGTGAGAAGCCTGTCTCGGTGGTGTAGGATCATGGCTATGGTCGGCCGTGCGTGAACTGGCTGTGTAGAAAGCCTCGCGTCACTGCCCGCTGGGATCCTCCGTCGTAACAATCAATCATGCTCCCACCACTCTCCCCCATTCCCGAATGGAGTACTGCTGACCTTCCTGAACCGAAGCCCCTTGCATGGCAAAACTGGACGAGTTTTATCGGCCCAGGCATCGTCATGATGGGAATTCAGATCGGCGGCGGCGAATGGCTTTTTGGTCCAGAGATCACTGCGAAATATGGCGGTGGACTCATGTGGATTGCGACGGTCGCAATCGTGCTGCAAGTCTTTTACAATCTTGAGTGTGGCCGCTACGCACTCTACTGCGGCGAGCCAGTCTTTACCGGTTTCATGCGCATGCGACCGGGGCCTGGTCTTTGGATGGGGTTCATGTTGCTGCTCAATGGCAGTGCCCTGATTCCAGGACTCTCAACTCACGGTGCGGCGATCATCGCTTCGCTGGTGTTAGGGCGACCACCAACCGCTGACGACAAGTGGCTTGTGATCGGCCTGGCCTATGCATGCCTTCTGGCAGTGGCACTTCCGATTCTTGTTGGAGGAAAAGTCTACAACATGCTGCAGACGGTGATGGCCGCGAAAGTATTGTTCGTACTGGGCTTTTGTCTGTTCATCGGAATTTGTTTTGTCGAGCCGTATCAGTGGTGGCAGATCTTCAGTGGATTTGTAAAGTTTGGAAATGTTCCCGTTTCCGATGGGCAATCTGGTGAAACGCTCGTCAACGCGTTTGGCTATTACTACGAGCACGGACAATGGCCAACAGTGTCCATGGCGCATATCGCTGTGCTCGGTGCCTTTGCTGGCTATGCTGGCGGCGGCGGATTATCGAATTCAACCTACAGCAATTTTGTACGCGACAAAGGCTGGGGAATGGGGAGTCTCGTGGGGGCCATTGG
>CAMBUD010000150.1 GCA_945871035.1 Planctomicrobium piriforme
ATAAAGCCATTGAGGCCGCCCGGTTGCTCCGTGTGCAGGTAGTCGGCTAGCGATGCCACATGCGTTTCCACCCGGTCAACGCACGACCGGATCGTTTCGTAGTGTTCCGGCTTGAGGTAGTCCGGAATGGCCTTGCGTTCGGCGTGGTCGTAGCGACGGCCAAACGCCTGCCATGCAAAGTAATTTTCCTCAAGCGGAAAGCCACAGGCCAGCCTCCGGACCCGTTGCTTGTACATGTCAAAAAGCTTGCTACCGCTGTTGCCCGACTCCTTGAGCATCGCGGCATGCTGGCTTGGCGGGATGCCAAGGCTGTAAACGGCCACAGGCTGCCGGCCCAGCCATCGCACGAGTTTGTTTTCAAAGAGCGGCCCAAACGTGTCATCAAAGATGCGCTCCTGCTCGGCGATCGTCTTGGCCGCCACAAGGCGTGCAGGATCTCGGCCTGTGGCCCTTGCGATACCATGCACAATCCGAAAAAACTGCCCAAGTTTTGCCTGGTTGTAAAGGCCTCGCTTGAAGTAGCCGATTCGCTTTGGACCAATTGTCTGCCCGGGCCAGTCGCTCGTCTCCCAGTATTTTCTCGTCTGCGGATCGAGGTGATCCCGGATAAAGCGGCGGTAGTTGGAGACGTTATCCTTGTGCTGGCCAAAACCGAAAAAGTTATAAAACGAATCGTAGTCCGGGAGGTACTGAATGGCCGCCAACTTCAGTCGCGTGAGGCACATATGATTGGCGTTGAGATCCACCGCGACGATTCGCTTGGGTCGATGGACTAGATAGTTGAGCACATTACAACCACCACTGGAGATCGTCAGCAGGCTTGATTCGGGCCCCATCTGGAGCGCTTCAGCGTCCACTCGCGGGTCTTCCCAGATCTGGTTGTAAACAAATCCTTGAAACCAGAGCGTGAACATCCGTTCGAGCAAGCCTCGCTTGCTCGCCAGCCTATGGTGGTGGACGGCTTTTTGAAGGTGGGTTTTTGTGGTTGGTTGAACTGCAAGGGTAGCCATGGCTATGCCGGTGGAAAAGTGTCAGTCAGGAGGGATGCGTGAGTGAAACCAGACGGCGTTGTTTGGTGGCCGACGCCGTAGAGCATAACCAGCCAGCGGCCGAGTGTTGAGGGCAGTTGGCCAATCCGGGGCCCCAGCGTGGCTGACCCTCTGATTCAGCCTGCCGGGGGCGGGTTGGCGGGGGGCGGGGTGCGGCGGTCGATTTCGGCCATCAGCGTGGTCACTGCTTTGACCAAAGCCTGCCCTAACTGCACCACAGCGGCCTCTGAGGCGTCTCGTTCGGCGGTGACTTCTCGCACACGGGCCGCGAAGGAGTCGGACGTTTTGAGGGCTGCTTGCGCGTCTTTCTGCCAATTTCTGAGATCATCTTCGATGGCTTTGGTGTCGTTGTTGGCCGGTTGGATCTGGCCGCTCCTCAGGTTTTCAAGGGCACCCCTGAACTGCTCGGTCATCGACTCGGCCTCGACTATGTCACTGGTGAGCGTGCGCCGAATGAAAGCCATGCCATTGACATGAAACGGGAGTTTTTTTCCGTTGGTTTCAAAGACACTGCTGCCTCGCATGGCCATATCACCGTCTGTCAGCGGCCGACGCGACACAACCGAAGTGATTGAAACAACACCAGCCGTTTCAAGTTCCTTGGCCGTTTCAAGATCGAACGTGGCAGTGTCTTCAGGCTCAAACTGCCGCGGCTCAGCAGTGTTGCCTTCCGCAGGAGGAAACACGTGCGGTTGCGTGAATGTGACGGTGGCCCAGTAGAGTCCCGGTGCAACCTCTTTGTTTTGAAGCGCTGAAACCAAGTTGCCTACTTCTTCGTCGGCCACAGGCTCTTCGTCCGTTGTGACTTCCCGAAGCTTTTTTTCGAGATCCTTAAGCATGTCCTCTGGGGTGGTTTTTTCCTCTCCATCGGGAGTGGCTTTATAGAAAGCGAGCCACCGGTCGATCGGCAAATTTTCGTAGATCGTGACCTCTTCGTGGGGCTTAGCCCAGAGCGAGGCGTCGTTTTCTGTGGGCGCAATTGCGGCGGATATTTGAAACGTGTTTTTATCTGCGGCGTCCACGTTGAACACGCCCAGAAATCTGCCGCCCTCTTCAATGCCGATGGTATCAAAGACGAAGAGTTCTGCACCTGGATTGATCGACGGATTGTCGATGCCCTCGATCGTGATGCGGCCAGCTTTGTCGTCCGCTGGCGGCTGGAATGTCGCCTTCTCCCACGAGCGGCCTCGCCAAGTATTAATTCGATCGCGCACCCGCTCCCAACGAGCCTGATCCTGCTTGAGTTCTGCCACCGACTTGGTCTTTCCATCATTGCCATTGCCGAGGTCGGCCTTGAGGAAGCCGTCTTTGTCCCGCACCATCGCATCGCGCTCTTTCGCAATTGCCGATTGATAGGTGGCGATGACGGCTCGCCACGCACGCTCTCGTTCGGCCAGCATGCCCACAAGATAGGTAAACCCCACGGCCGCCAAGAGCACCATCCATGCCCCGGCTATGGTCCCCCAGTGCCACCCCTTGGAGCCCATAGCCAACGTCACAACGCCGGTCAGGAAGACAACTGCAATCAGGGCCAGCAGGACAAGCGGCATGCACCACCATTCAGAAAATAATGAGAAAACAAATGCCAACAGCGATTATGGCAATCGCGAAACCGTGATCGAGAGAAGGCCATCATAGCTCCACGCTCACTGTCGGCCTACCCTATTTGCCACGCTCTTTTCCGTGCCGCAGTGTTGTCTTTTGCTGAGCGTGCGTTGCGTCTAGTCGACCCTCCTGCGGCGCGAGTGTCGCCTGCGGGCGACACTCGCGGCCTGCGGAACGTGAGTCGCACGGCGCTGGAATTTCATCTCGTGTCGTAAAAACAGAGTGAAAAGCCTTCTGCGGACGGCTCTGTGCCAGCGATCGGAAATGCGGCATCCCAAATGCACTGCCTTGCTGGAGCCCCTTCTCCGCTTGATTGCCGTTCGAAAAGGAAGAACCCATGCGCCGTGCTACCCAGTATCCAGCTATTGCTACCAAGTTTCCAGCCGTTACCACCAAGCGAGCCGTTCCGAAAGTCCCCGCTGCCCGGAAGCTGGCGGCTATCGACGATCCGGTGCGGCTGTACCTGTTGCAGATGGGAGGGATTCCATTGCTCACTCGCGATACGGAGGTGTCGGCAGCGCAGCAGATCGAATTGTGGCGACGGAAGTTTCGCGACACGATGCTGGGAAACGACTTGATTTTGTCCGGCGCAGTGCAGCTCTTGGAGAAGGTGCAGGCTGGGACGGTGCGGCTGGACCGCACCATTGAGGTGGCCGTTACCAATACCAAGGAAAAGAAGCGAACACTCAAGCGTTTGGGACCAAATCTCGAAACGCTCCAGCGTCTCGAGAAGGAAAAAAAAGTGCTGTTTCGGATCGCGATGTCTCGCAGCACGCCTGCAGCGGCAAGGCGGGATGCATGGCGACGGTTGGTGCGGCAGCGGAGCAAGGCGGTGCGGCTCGTCGAGGAGCTGAACCTGCGCATCCAGAGGCTCTATCCGCTGCTCAAGCAACTGCGGACGTTCGCTAGCCGGCTCCACTCACTGGACGGGCAGCACGAGGGACACAAGGGACC
>CAMBUD010000151.1 GCA_945871035.1 Planctomicrobium piriforme
CCAGCCCCCGCCGAGGCATCGTAGACCGACTGGCAAAGCGCCTCCCACGACTGTTCGGCGGCCTTGATTTCGAGGTATGTAGCCTTCAGAAAATCGAGCGAGGTCGATTGAACCGCCTGGCTAAACTGCGCCGGCGAGACCGCTCCGCGAGAGACGGCGAGTTGGATTTTCTCCGCATCGTTTTCATGAGCGAGATCCAAGCTGCTTTTCCAGTGGCAAAGCCCGAGCGTATCACCCGAGCGATCCGCCGTGAGTGGAATGTGCTGAATCGCCGGAATGATCAGCCCCTCGGAATCGAGACCCACCAGTCGCACGATCGGCATGATGCGTTCTTCCAGAATGGTGGCCGGTTCTGCTGGGCCATCCTCTGGATCTGGAATGGGATAAAGATGATCCCACGTGCCTTCGATCATGGCGCGAGTCATATCGAAACCGGCCGCTAAGCCCGCGAAGCCGTCGGTGCGAGAAAGCGCTTCGATGCAAAGCGCTGCAACGCTTGTGTCTCGCGATTGTTTCGTCAGCACTTCCAGCGACTTGTCTCGCAGTTGCCGCCAAATAACAACCGCCGCCGGCCAGCCTCCCTCGGATGCATCGCCGTCGTCGGCATGCCGCTCAATGCGCCTGGCTTCTTCGCGCAAATCGCGTAGGGATGACCGCAACGCGCGGGCTTTTTCATCGCCTTGCAAATTGATGCCACACGGATGATCACCCTCCAGTGGCGTTCGAAACAGGTTTGAATCAAGCTGGATGGAAAGCGGCATGCGTGCAACCGAAGAAGAAAAAAGCGTGCTGGTCCAGTGCCTCCTACTATTGCACGCCCCGCAAGTGCAGTCAAAAAAAGCCCGGCAACCCCTTGGTTTGAGCAAGCCCTCCGCTGTCGGCTGAGAGGGCTGTGCGGTTCCCGAGGATTATCACGCCATTCGCCACCAGATACGGATCAGCAGGGAAGCAATGCCCACCAGCATGCAGACGCTGAGAATTCGCATGATTCTGGCTAATCGGCAATTCGAGTCATCCAGAGCGATTCGTGCATCCGTCCAGTCGAGATCGCCCTGAACCTCGAGGAGTCGATCAAAAATTCCACCCACAAAAGCGCGTTTGCCACCGGCTGCGGTACTGCCAGCCGAAAACAGGTAGCAGCCAGCCAGCATCGCGCCACTCCCCTGGGCCGCAGTGCTCAAAACGCTTGCAAGCATCCCGGCCACTTGCGGCATGAGATTCAGCCGTATCCGACACACCATCCCCACCAGATGGCGATCCGCCGGTTGATCCTCAAGCTTTTTTGCATCGAGGAGCTGTGCAAGGATCATATCGTCCAGCGCACCGCAGGCTCGCTGGGACACCGCCTGCATCTGTTCGGAAGTCGCTGGTTGATTGATCGGAAATACTTGACCGATCGTTTTTTGACACCCCTCTTTTCCGATCCGCTGAAGCAAGTCCGGAAATGCGCTTTCTTTTTCCAATCCGCTGCCCGCTACCACCACCGGGAATCGCAGGCCGAACGCCAGGGAAATCGTCGCCAGGTCTTCGCCTAGAGCCGCAGCGACCGCGCCGGTGGCGCCTGTGCGCGTGGGTAGAAAATCGACGGGTGTAACTGCCAAAACGCCGTTGATCGGCGCAAGGGGCTCGCGAGCGTGCTGCACGAGTTCGCAGACAAATTTCAACCGCGCGGTTGAATCCTCTCGTTCTTTTGGTGTCAGTATGTCTTGCCCGAATCGATCGCTTTGTATTCCCGACTCGAGTGCTCCTTTGCCGCTGCGGAACTTTTCGCTGGCAACGCCAGCCTGGCCGACTCCGGAAAGACAAAGAAAGACGGCATCAGAGCCGCCGGAAAAATGAAGTGGCGCACTGCCCGGCGGGGAGGACAGCACTGTCAGAGCAACCGGCACGTCTTGGAGAATGCCGCGTTCTTGTTCCTGGCCGTCGGTGCCAAGCAGCAGAAAGAGTGGAACATCCTTGAGATTCACCTGTTGCCGAGAAAGCTCTGCCAGAGCCACACTCCAAGCCGCTTCCACATCTCCCCAGCGGGATGTTTCTCCACGGTCCAGCCAGAGTCTCGCGGCATAGTAAACGAGTATCGGCACCACCAGCAGGAGCACTAAAAGAGTGATTGCCTTGCCGGGAGACCACCACGACTGAAAGATGGATCCCTGCCCCAGCAGAAGCACCATCAAAAAGGCCAACACCACAACAAACAGCTGAAAGATCGCGACGGTCCATGCGATACGAGCCGAGAGCGAAGAGGCCAAGAAGCCGCGATAGAATTGCACGCATCCATTCCATGGCAGCGCTAATAATTTGAGTAACCAATCCATAAATACCGTCTTGCCCTAGGGCCCGATGCGGTCGCCGCAGGGCCTTTCGAGGCACCGCGAATTCTTTACCAAAGCCGCACTATAGAGAACGTACTCACCAGATTGAAAATGCAATCTGTAGCCCGGCCCCAAGAACCTCAAAACAGTGGGGCAGCGGCGGCAGCCGCACAGGTCACGAAACGACTTGCAGCCAGACCCACGCCATCACGATTAAAATAGCGGCGAGCACCGTGGTCGCAAGGCTTTGCCAGACAAGCTTGCTCTTGCCCCACAAGGGAGGCGCCCCGGGGAGTTCGGGAGCCGATGCGATCACATTGCCTCGGCCAAAACCGAACTGGAGTTTTTGAGAATTTGCTTTGAGCCACAACTCTAAGGGCTCTGGTCGGTCGCGAAGTATGCCGCGAAAACCGACGAGCACCGCCGCCATAAAAATGGTACTCGCATCCCGCACTGGAAGCGAGGCCGCCTTCTCGGCCCGATCGTAAAATTCAGTTGCCCGTCTGCGCATGCCAAAAAGCTCGACTTCCAGTGCATGATTTTCCCACCACGCCTGACCGCTCCACGGCATGTCGACAATCAGAATCTCGTCCACCATCGCCGCAATGGCGTAGCTGGCAAGCTCCCATTCTGACAGGCGCGGCCCGCGCATTTTTGCCGCGGCTCGATCAAACGCGGCACGCAATTTAGCGCGCTCCACTTCAACGGGGGCGGATTTATTTTTTTCGGCGCGATCAAAAAGATCGAGTGCTTCCAGAAAAACGGGTGCAACTGCAGCAGTGAAATCGGGGGTCATGGTGGGATGCTCTGGGTTGTTACATCACTTTGGAACGACGAACAGAGCAAACTCCAGAGCGGCCACGCGACCCTCGTAAGAAACCTCAATGCGACGCCGACCGACAAGCTGCTCCGCATTGAGAATCGCAGAATCGCGAACGCGAATCCCGAGCGTCTGGCTCAACTGCACAGCCTTGTACGCCGGGCTGTCGGTTCCGATTCTGTAATACTGCCAACCGCTTTTGGCAGGCACCGCCCGCGGCGGACGATCTAGCGGAAAGAGCTCGAGTCCTGGCACGCCCATCCGAAATAATCGGTCCACTTCGTCGGCACTGCCGAGCTTCCAGTCGAGATGGTTGTTGCCTGTAAGCAATCGCTGGCATTCTTCCTCGGGGATATCGCCACGCAACACGCCCACGTAGGTCTGCCAGTTGGACTGCAGCCATTTGGGATCGAGCGTTACTGAAAGAATCGACGGCCCCGTTCCGACAAAATAGCGTTGCTCGAATTCCGTGGC
>CAMBUD010000152.1 GCA_945871035.1 Planctomicrobium piriforme
CCGGCATCGCGCGGGCCGACCAAAATTGGCAGCATCATTTCTCGGCTCATGGCGCGCACCGGATACGACAGCCAACAGTCGTCGAGCCATCTGGCTGCCGCCTGGCAGCAGGCAGCACCGGCGAGTTGTCGCGGAGCATCGCAGCCAGGGCTAGTGCGTCGCGGGGTGCTGGAGGTGTTTGTCAGTCACTCGGCACTGGTGCAAGAATTGGGCTTTCACAAACGGGATGTGTTGACGCGATTAAGCGTACTTGTGCCCGGTGAGGGGATCACCGACATCCGCTGTCGGCTGATGGCTGGTGCTGGTGGTAGTGCGGACGCGAGTCGGGTCGATCTGGAGTAAAGTTGTTGGCGCGGAGTTGTCAGTCGTTTCTTTTCACTTGTGTTCAGAGGAAATTTTCCAGATGGCAGATGAACCACAGACCCCGGGATACACATCCGAAGACCTGCAACACCTTTCCGACCGCGAGCATGTGCGCGAGCGGTTTGGCATGTACATCGGCGACAACACGCTGCGCGGACTGCACCACCTCGTCTACGAAGTGGTCGATAATTCAATCGATGAATGCATGGCCAACTATGCCAAGCGCGTGAGCGTGATTGTCAACGCTGACGGCAGCGTCACGGTGGAAGACGACGGCCGCGGCATTCCCGTCGAGCGGCACGCCCAACTTTCCGAGGAGATGGACCGCGAAGTTTCCACGCTTGAAGGCGTGATGACAGTGCTTAAGTTTGGTGGCAAGTTTCAAAAGGGCGCCTACCAAACGTCTGGCGGCTTGCACGGCGTGGGCGTGACGGTCGTCAACTTTCTTTCGGAATGGTGCGAGGTCGAAGTTTCTCGCGATGGCCACGTCTGGCAGCAGGAGTATCAACGCGGTGAACCAACCGACCCGGTGCGCAAGATTGGCACGACGACGCGCGCCGGTACAAAAACAACATTTAAGCCCGACCCGCAAATTTTCCCCAATACAAAGTTTTCTTGGGATGTGCTCTCGCGGCGCCTGCAGGAATTGGCCTTTTTAAATTCGGGCGTGCGGATCGCCTTTGCAGACGTGGCCAGCAAGCAGCAGGAGGAGTTCCACTACGATCGCGGCATCGTGGAGTTTGTCGAGTGGCTCAACCGTTCGAGCGATGCCGTTCACGCCGACGTGATCTCGATTCAGGGGGAAAACGAGGGCGTTTCCTGGGATATTGCCATGCAGTACACGGGTGAGTTCACCGAAAATCTCCATAGTTACGTCAACAACATCTCGACCACCGAGGGCGGCACGCACGTTTCTGGTTTTCGCTCCGCCCTCACGCGCAGTCTGAATGCCTACGGTAAAAAAACAGGCATCTATAAAGATCTGGTGCCGACGGGCGAAGATGTGCGCGAAGGATTGACGGTGGTGATCAGCGTGCGGGTGCCGCATCCGCAATTCGAAGGACAGACGAAAACCAAACTTGGCAACGGAGAAGTTGAAGGCATTATCAACTCAGCCATCGGCGATTTTCTGGGGAAGTATCTGGAAGAAAATCCCAAGAGCGCAAAGTCGATCGTGCAAAAGGGAGTGTTGGCTGCGGAAGCCCGCGCGGCGGCCCAAAAGGCCAAGGCCTTGCTGCGTGAGCGAAAAGGAGCGCTGTCGGGGGGCGGTCTGCCCGGCAAACTGCGCGACTGTACCAGCCGGGATGTGGCGCGGTGTGAGCTCTATTTAGTGGAAGGCGACTCGGCTGGTGGCAGTGCCGAGGGCGGTCGCCGCCGCGAGTATCAAGCGATCCTGCCGCTGCGGGGCAAGATCATCAACGCGTATAAGAGTCGCGAAGATAAGGTGCTGGCCAACGAGGAAGTGCGCAGCATGATCTCGGCAATTGGCGCGGGCATTGGCGATGAAGCCGATCTCGGCAAACGGCGGTACGACAAGATTGTGATCATGACTGACGCCGATGTGGACGGCTCGCACATTCGCACGTTGCTGCTGACGTTTTTCTACCGGCAGATGTACCGACTCGTGGCCGAAGGGCACGTCTATGTGGCCCAGCCACCACTGTTTCGCGTGCGCTCAAAAAAGAGCGTTTATTACGTGCAAACCGAGGAAGAAATGAAAACGCAACTCCTCGATCAAGGCCTTGGCGAGGGGGTCTTTTATCCCGGCGACGGCCGCGAGATCAGCGGCGAGGAGATGCAAAAGCTCTGCCGCACGCTGTCGGGTCTTGAGGATGCGCTGTTGGCTTTGGAGCGGCGTGGCGTGAGCCTCCGCGATCATGCCGAACGCCGCGATCCGCAATCGGGAAAGCTGCCGATGTTCCACGTTTACTACGGCGCTGACGAGCGTTGGTTTACCAGTCGCAAAGAGTTGGAGAGCTTTGTGAAGGGGAAGGAAAAAAGTGCCGGCGGCGAACTGGCCATTGGACGTGCGGACGAAAACCAGCCGGGCAGCGCTCAGCCCAGTGGTGCCTCACCGGGCACTGCTGAAACGGGCGACGCTCAATTGGTCGTTGTGGACTTGCACGAGGTGCGCAGCATCAACGCCGGACTCGCCGAACTCACGGGCATGGGCTTCGACATCCAATCGCTGTTGCCGCAGGATCGCACCGGCTCGGAAGATTCGCGCTACACTCTGCGGCGTGGCGAAAATGAAATCGGCCTTGACGACTTGCGCGGCCTGCTGTCGGCGGTGCGACGCGCAGGAGAGAAGGGGCTCACCATCACGCGGTTTAAGGGGCTTGGGGAAATGAATGCCGAGGAACTTCGCGATACGACGCTTGACCCCAGCGCTCGCACGCTGCTGCGAGTGACGATGACAGACGCCGCTGCCGCCGATGATCTCTTCCGGGTGCTGATGGGCGAAAAAGTCGAACCCCGCCGCGAATTCATCGAACGCCACGCCCTCGACGTCACCAACCTCGACATCTAAATAAACGGGGACAGGTACAGTTTCTCCCAATAGGGGGGTATCTGTCTAGCGAAATAAAAGGGGGTTATTTTGATCGTAGACTGTGCGCATGTATAGTATCTGGGCGTTGGAGTGGCGACCCCGAAGAGTTGCCCGATCGTGCGTAAAGAGAATGGAGGCGTCTGATGTCTCGCACGGCCCGCGTTGCGCCCGGCGGCATGTTGTTTCACGTCTTAAACCGCGGCACCGGCCGACGGCAACTATTCAACAAGGCCAGTGACTACAGCGCGTTTGAATCGATTCTCGAAGAGACGTTAACCAAGCGTGCGATGCGGATTTGTGCCTATTGTCTTTTGCCCAATCACTGGCACATGATCTTGTGGCCAGAAGCCGACGGCGACCTGGCCGCCTTCATGCACCGACTGACAATCACGCATGTTACGCGCTGGCAAAAGCAACAGTCTGTTGTTGGTGAAGGGCATCTCTATCAAGGGCGATTTAAGTCTTTTGCCGTTGAATCGGAAGACTATTATTACCAAGTGCTGCGTTACGTAGAACGCAATGCCCTGCGCGCGAACCTTGCCAAGCAAGCGGAAGATTGGAAATGGGGCAGCCTCTGGCGTTGCACGCACGGCACAATCCAACAGCG
>CAMBUD010000153.1 GCA_945871035.1 Planctomicrobium piriforme
TTTTCATGCCGCACAACGCGCAGGCCCCGACGGGCTGCCAGCACAGCTGCAGTGCCGTCAGTCGAACCATCGTCGATCACCAGCACGTCCGCTGCATACCGCCCGACTTCATCCAAAACTTCCGCAATGTGCGTAGCCTCGTTGTAAACTGGCAGTGCTATTAAAAAACGAGATTGTTTTGGAAGCGTCATAGAAGCATGTTCACAGGTGCTGCCACAGAGCCAGAGCATTTAGTGTAGCGATCAAAACAGACAGCAGTAGCAGCCACGCTCTCGCCGGGAGCAGAAAGTGCCGCGGTCCGTCCACCCGTTTTTTACGACGCCACCCAGACCAGTGGATCGGTCTCACTGCGACTGGCCCAGCAGGAGAGGGCGGGCAACGCCAGCGACAATCTCTCTGCCAGCACCGGCAGGGAAAATCGTTCGCTGGCATGATGGCCTACGGCGATCACCGCTAGCCCACTGGCCAGCGCCTCCAAACAGCCGTGCAGCTTGATCTCACCGGTTAGGAATGTTGTGCAACCGACGCGCGCCGCTGCCGCCACCGATTCGCCACCGCTGCCGCAGACAATCCCGATGCGTCCTGCCGGTCGCCGTTGATCCCCAGCCACCATTACCCCCAGCACTCCCAATTGCTGCGCAATGAGCCGGGCCACATCCCCCACGGAACAATCTGGCAATGCCTCGCCGGCGCGGCCGAAGCCGACCGCTGCATTGAGCGAATCGGGTTCGATGGGAGCGACCTGCTCGAGTGGGAGCAAGGCCGCTAGTTGATCATTGATGCCACCGGCGGCCGAATCCCAGGCGGTGTGCGAACTCCAGACGGCAATCCCCGCAGAGATTAACTCCAACAGCACGCGACCGCTGGCCGTCTCAGCGGTGATGCGGCTCAGCGGCCGAAACGGCAGCGGATGATGCGTGAGGATCAGATCAACTTTGTCGCAGACCGCCTCGTGGGCAACAGCGGCCGTGAGCGAGAGGCAGGTCATGACGCGGTCGATTGTCGCGCGCTTGGAACCGACTAGCAAACCGACGGAATCCCAGTCAGCGGCCAGTCTCAGGGGGGCAATTTTTTCAAGTTCGGCAGTCACACAAGCAATGGTTGGCATGCGAAGAAGATTACAATCTGCCGCGTCTGTCTGCGAATCAGTTACGATTATTTTTTAAATGGACACATCTCTGATCGCCGCCGGTGCAATTTCTTTGTCTCGCGACCTGCGCAGCGCCCTGCGAAAAGCACGCGATCTGGGAATAAAAGGGGTCGAGATTGATGCCCGCAGCGGTCTTGATCCCGAGCAGATTTCGCAGACGGGCATCCGACAGATTCGGAAGTGGCTCGGGGACGAGGGCCTGAGCGTATCGGCCGTGGCCTTTCGCACACGCGGCAGCTACAGCGATCCAGACCGGCTGGAAGGCCGCATCGCTGCCACCAAGGCGGCCATGAAATTGGCACACGATTTAGGCGCCAGCACCGTTCTCAACCACATCGGCGATATTCCGCCAGAGTCTTCAGGACGGCAGTGGCAGTTGCTCATGGACGTGCTGAGCGATCTGGGCGCGTGGGGTCAGCGAGTCGGTGGCAGGCTCTGCGCCGAGGTGGGACGTGCGGCGCCGGCCGACATTCTACGGGTGATCGAGAGCCTGCCAGAAGGATCGCTGGCCTGCGACATTGTCACCGGCGCGCTGGTTGTTTACGACCACTCTCCCATCGAGGCTGTGGGAATGCTGGCTCGACACATCGGCTACGTGCATGTGACTGATGCCGTGACCGGCGCTTTTCGAGGCCGCGGCCGGGCGGTGATCCTCGGCACCGGGCAGGTGGATCTTGTCGGTGTTCTCGCCAGCCTTGAGGAACACGGCTATCACGAATGGATTGGCCTAGAGCCGGTCGATGACCACGACGCGCGCGAGGAATTGGCAGCCGCCATCAGCTTTTTACACGCGCTGTAGATCCAAACACGATGCAGAATCGACCTGGCGCACAGATTCTTGACTGCGGCATAGAGCCTGTATATTTTAATACTATGCGTTACGACACTTTGCGTCGAATCACGACATGGCTGGCAATTTTGGGCTACGGGCTTGTGGCCTCGGGGTTACCATTGCCACTGGAGAGCATGTGGGCCGTCGCTACGGACTCCCCTGCGGCCAAACGACTGGCCGGCAAGGATCGCTCGCAGCCATTTCCGTGCATCGATAAGGCCTGCGGCTGTGCAACGGCCGCGCAGTGTTTTGCCAGCTGCTGCTGCCATACGCCGGCCGAACGCTTGGCATGGGCCAAGCTGCATCATGTCGAATCAGCCGTCCTCGAGGCACTCGAGCACCGAGTGGCAGGCGAAGTGCGCACCGCTTGCTTGACAACGGCAAGAGTATCTCCCACGCCAAACAAGCCCGCCTGCTCTAGCAGCCTGCGTCAGGAGAGCGATTCCTGCTGCAGTGAGCCAGCCAGTCCACTGCCGCCCAGTGCACCGGCAGCACCGGCAGCCGAGGAGTGGGCCTCGCCTCCTGCGCAAACGGTTATTCTCCGCGCCATGCTCGCCTGCGGTGGCATTGCGTCAGAGTGGTTTTCAATGGCCGTCTCGCTGCCACCGCCCCGTGTGGCTGTCTTTCAAGCGTTTATATCGATGGCACGCCTTGACCTCCGCGATGAGATCGTGGAGCAAGTGTTTGCATCCCCGGGCAAGCGCCCGCCCCGTGCTGCCTGAACTGGTTTCTGGCCAGCTTCCACTGCAAACACCCGTCCTAAGGCGGGGCCGTTTGTGTTGCCCGCGTTCAGCCTTGCGCCGACTGCCTACCGACTGCCTACCGAGTGCGACTGCAGTTTGGCCGATGCACGATCCATTCATCCATTCCGGGAAGAACTCATGATTGAAAACCGAGAGACTCGATACAGTCTGCCGCCAGCGCACGGGTTGCCATGCGACGCAGCCGGCTACCCAAAAGAACCACTGCAAGACGCCGACGATGCAATCGACGACACACTCATCGAAGACGATGCATGCGACGCAGAAATCACGGTCGATGCACTGCCGGGTTTTACGCTCGTCGAGCTTTTGGTGGTGATTGCGATTATCGCTACGCTTGTCGGAATCCTCCTGCCAGCCTTGCAAGGTGCGCGCGAGTCGGCACGGCGAATGAGTTGTCAAAGCAACCTGCGGCAGTTTGGCCTGGCGTTGCTCACATACGAAAGTAGCCGTCGATCTTTTCCGCCGACCGACGTGCGTCCCAATGCGACTGCCGGCAACTGGGGGGCCGGGGGCGGATGGTCGCTGCACGCAAGGCTGCTGCCGTATGTGGAGGAAAATGCGCTCTCGAATCAGTTCGATTTCAAGCAGGCGGCCTTCACAGGACCGTTTACAGGACTGGTGCCCAATCCCACGTTCGCAGCTCTGTTTGCCCAGCCGATCCCGATGTTTCTGTGTCCGAGCGATCCGGCCTCTGCAATCAACACAGCCAACGGCTATGCCTACGGCGGAAATAACTACATGGTGAGTTTTGGAAGCGCAACCGCCA
>CAMBUD010000154.1 GCA_945871035.1 Planctomicrobium piriforme
TACCACATGCTGCGCTCTATCGAAGGTCGGCTGCGGTTGCTGGACGCGGCAGCCCGTCATGATTTTCCCGCCACCGAGCCAGAGCAACTCGCGCTGGCACATCTGCTCGGCTACGAACAGGCCGACGCATTGGTCAAAGATGTGCAGTCACTAACCACGCAGACACGACGGGAGTTTGTGGCGGTTTTTGACCGCGAAGTGGCCGCACTCTGTTGACAATGCCCAAGCGTGCGGGCTGGATCGAAAAAATACGTAAACCCTATCTAGAGTGCATCTCGGATAGCTGTAGCGGTGACACAGGCAAACTGAAAAAGGGAGCAAGGGGGTCGGCGAACGCTCGACGAGCCTTGGGCCGTCGCGGCCCAAGCGAGGAGACTTTTGCCGCCCCAGAGCCGGCGCGTCACCAAAGTCAAATGCAATCTCTAACCGACGACTAGAACCGAGGACTCGAGCACATCTCGGATAGCTGTAGCGGCGACAGGCACACTGGCAGAGGTAGCAAGGGGGTCGGCGAACGCTCGACGAGCCTTGGGCAGTCGCGGCCCAAGCGAGAAGACTTTTGCCGCCCCAGAGCCGGTGCGACACCAAGTCAAATGCGCTCTAGTGCGTCGGCAGCAGCCAGCGGATAGCCAACAGGCCGGCAATCATGAGGGCACCAATGGCCACTGTGGCAACCTCCAAATAGCGATCCAAAAAAACTTTCGCTCGGGAACCACAGCTATACATGACAGCAGCCACTAAAAAAAATCGGCCGCTGCGACCTAAGGCAGATGCCAGCACGAGCGTCGAAAGAGGCACTGCGCAGACCCCAGCTGAGATTGTAAAAATCTTATAGGGAATGGGCGTGAAAGCGGCTGTAAAGATTGCGAGGAAGGCATTGTTGGCGTACAGCGACTGGACGGCTTCGAACTTTTCCTCGGAAAATCCCGGCACATAATTAAAAAACCAGCTGTCAATCAAGTGCCACAGACCCCAGCCAATAGCCCAGCCGGCGATTCCTCCGGCGACGCTGGCAACGGCTGAAACGGCAGCATACAGAAAGCTGCGGCTGGGCCGAGCCACCGAGAGGGCAATCTGCAGGACGTCGGGGGGAATCGGAAAGAAGGAACTCTCTGCAAACGAGATGGCTGCCAGCGCCGTCAACCCCTGCGGAGAGTCGGCCCATGAAAGCACCCAGTTGTACAGCCGGCGGATCAGGCCACGTCTGGGCTGACTATCCACTGCTTGGCTGTCTGGTGGTGGCACAGTTTGTTACTCCCAACGACTCACTCGGCGACTCACTCGCGCCGACTACCGGTGATCGGCTTCTGACAAAAAATATGTGGCAACTATAAAGCCGACTGTGACGATTGCAAGTGTTGTCGCACGACTAACCACGTTACGGCAACAGGGAGCAGTAGCGACCAGATCAATACCGATTGCACCGTATCTTGAGAATGTCCCATCGCTCCCAAAAAGCTCCACGCAAAAGCGATCACAAGATTGCCGCTGGCTGCCGCGAGCAGAAAATCGCGCTGTCGCATGCCAGCAGCACCCGCGAAAATCGCCGCAGCCTCTGCAAAAAGCGGTAGCGGCCGAGTGAGCACGATAAACAGCGGCCCAAAACGCCGTTCTTGTTGCTCTAGAAAAATGCGTTCCTCGGGCCGCAGTCGCGACAAGGCTTGGCCACCAGCGACCCGACCCAGCCACCAACCGGCCGCGGCGCCGGCAGTCATGCCCAGCCACGCGCAGCAAGTTCCCAGTGCTATGCCCAAGTGCGCTCCCCCCAATGTGGCAACAACGCTCGAGGGCACAGGCAGCAGCAGATCAGCGGCGAGCACCGCCACTTCCAGCCCCGCCATGACCGGGACAGAGGGTAATGGGTCGAGCCACTGCCCAACGATTCGATCTAGCCGCGTTCCAAAGAGGAGAAACGGGATCAGCGGCACAGCGATGGCTGCAAGCGTTAAGACAAAGAGCAGGTGGCTGGTGCGACGCATCTAGAGGGAAACCGTGGCGGGTGTTTGGGATAAACAACCACTCGCAGCTTCGCCGCGAGTGCGGAGATAATCGACCAACAAATCGTGCGAAGGTGTGACCACTACATAAACCGCCAGCGACAGGATTGCCAGATCACGGTAGGAGTGGGTTGCTGAAAGCAGCCACCAGATCGCTAGCAGGGCTGCCCAAGTGGGGATGAGGAGCGGCAGGGCGGCGATGTGAATTCTCCGCAAGGATCGACCCAGATTGACAAGTCTATCCGGCTGCGTGTCGGCCACGATCGGTGCCAGCATCCGCATGTGTCGCCACGCGTGCCAGACGAGAAAGTAGAGGCCCACCGAGAACAGCGGGTCGGTGGTGAGGGCCAGCAGGCCGATGACAAAAAGATCGACGAGCGTTTCCCACGAGCGTCGCCATGCCCCCGGCACATGCCCGGCGGTCAGCATCTCTACCACAAGCGCACATCCCGACAGCCCCACCAGGCACAGGCCGGCAAGGCGAACCGTGGCAACCGCAAAGAACGCCTCAGATGGCTGCTGCATTGTTCCGGAATGAATGAGCGCAAGTAATTGCTGCGCCACCTGTGCCGTTTCCTTTGGCCACGCCAGCATCGGCACGCCCAGCACGCTGCTGCCGCGTGCCAGCGCAGCCAGCACCTGCCGCCAGCGGACCGCAAGCCCACAACCGGGGGTTGTAGCTGGCGACTGGTTGTCTGCGTGCGACAGTCCGAAGTGCCAGATGCTCAGCACCGTAAAGAGCAAAATCACAAGCAGAGGGGCGCTGCGAAACAGCAAGCAAACAACCGCGATGCCCGCCAGATAAACCACACACAAGCGGGTCGTCGACCTGCCCGCACACAGCCGATGGGCCACCGCCAGATCGGCAGCACCGTGCGGTAAGCCGACAAAGAAAAGCGATAGGATCCAGGGCCCAGGACCGGCGATTTTTGACCATGCACTGCCAGCCAACAAGCCGAAGGCGGCAGCCAGCAGCATCACAGCCAGCGGAAGACCGCGAAAGACAACGGCATCGAAGGTGCTTGATCGCGGCGCAGTAGAGTCTACTTTCACCGCAGCCACCCGCAAAAAAATGCGCCCCCGTCGCACTGGGAAATCCAGTGCGACGGGATCGCCGAAACGATTCATTTCAAACTTTTTATCAGGCCCGACCGTGTGATTCCTGCGAATGGCTCATCGCCTGAATGCCGTGGTAGGCAACGAGTCCGAAGCCAACTTTATTGATGACGTCCGAGATGTTGTAAACAATTTCTCGATACTCACCATTCCCAGATCGTGCCATCAGAAATCCAATCGGGTAGACAGCCCAGCCGATCAGAATAAACAGCCGCATCGTCTCGAGCGATCGTGCCAGTGGAGCTGGCGCCTCAGCGATCGCCTGACCAAGAGACATGAATAGCACGCCGACAATCA
>CAMBUD010000155.1 GCA_945871035.1 Planctomicrobium piriforme
ACCAGTTTTCAATCCCCGGCCAGATTCAAGTCAACGGCAATGGGGCAATGATCGCTGGCATATCCCGGTGGCGGAGAGTCCTTCGTGGCATCGTAGCCTGGTCCGGGCATCGGCGTACCCAGCACGAAGTACGATCGCGGCACCGCCCGCCGCGTCAACGCCGGCGACATCAGGATAGAGTCAATCGATCGATACGTCAGATGCGTGATGTAGAGCCTTCTGGCCGCCGCTGCAGCGGCCTTCTCTGCCGGCAGTGGGGCTGACGGCTTATCGGCCTCGGGACGAAACACATACGCTGTCACCAGTCCGGCAAACGCCTTGTCGCGGTAGAGCTTGGCGGGTTTCTGGTTGGGTGTGGCGTTGAAATCACCGATCACAGCCAGCCACGCATCCGTTTGGAGAGCCAGATCCGCACGCACCATTTCGTTGACTCGCAGCGACTCCAGATCGCGGTGGTATGCTGTCGCCTTCCCACCCGCTTTGTGATGCACCACATACACCGTCAGTGACCGGCCGCCAGGCAGATCGATTGTGGCCTTGAGTGGGCTGCGCTGGAATGTCAGCTTCTCTTTTTGAGTGGGCCTTTCTCCCCAGCCTTCTTTCTGGCGTTGGGTCAGATCGGTGGGAATGTATTTTTCCATCGGCAAGAGATCCTCGCTGGTCCAGACCTGCACCGTGCGGATGGGAAAGCGACTGAGCAGAGATTGCTCGATGCCGCGGTAATACCCCACGTCTTTGCTGGCCAGAAAATCGTAGCCCATGCCCTTGAGGTAGGTGTCGCGGAACCATCGCAAGGCCTCTTCGCTTTCAACTTCCTCAAGCCCCAGCACATCGGCGTCGAGCGCACGGATGGCTTGTGCCAAGGCGGCGCAGCGATCCGGACTGGTCTGCATGGGGAGGTCGTCGTAGTCGCCTTCCAAGGTGGGGTCATCGACGCCGTCGAAAAAATTCTCGATGTTGTACGCGGCTAGTCGGATTGTGCCAGCGGCCCTGGCGGGAGGAACTGGGCGGCCAAACAGAATGTCCGCCGCCGGCTTGTCTCGCGCCGCCGGTTGCTCTGCAGTCACCCCGGGTGTGATATGCCCGCAGACTAACGCGAGCAGGAGCAGGCAGCAGCGCAAGGACTTTGGCGTAGGCGGCATTGGTGTTGGCTGACGTGAATGAACCAATCGTCGCTCGGGATCAGGTGCCGCAAAACGTCTCGTAGGGGCAGGCCCCCGGCGGCGGCGGTTCCTGATACTCGCAACGGTCGGACCGGCCATCATAGGGGTTTGCCAAGACATCGAGCAACCGCTGCACAACTGTGAAATCCAGATCGTTGACCGCGGCGGCGAGCGATTCCTCCACCTTGTGATTGCGTGGAATAAAGGCGGGGTTGTGGCTGAGCATGCGGCGTTTGGAGGCGTCGAGCGATTCGGTTTGCCGGCCGAGGCGGGCTCTCCATCGCTCGTGCCAGAGCCGAAAGGCTGGATCTGCCAGAAGCAAAGAATCGGCAAACGGCTCTGCGCACAGATTGCGAAACGTGTTTGTAAAATCGGCCCTGTGGGTGTGCATGAGGCCGAGGAGATCGTCGACGAGCGCAGCGTCTGCCGTTTCTTCATTGCCCAAGCCGAGCTTGCTTCTCATGCCTTTGAGCCAGTGGTGTTGGAAATGCTGGCGGAAGCCGCCCACGGCATCCGTGGCCTGTTGCACGGCCAGCGGTTGGTCGTCGTGCAGCAGCGGCAGCAGCGATTCGGCCAGCCGGGCCAGATTCCACTGCGCGATGTGCGGCTGGTTGCCGTAGGCGTAGCGGCCGTGCTGGTCGATGGAGCTAAATACTGTGGCCGGATCATAGGCATCTAAAAAAGCGCACGGGCCATAGTCGATCGTCTCGCCGCAGACCGCCATGTTGTCGGTGTTCATCACGCCGTGGACGAAGCCCACGTGCATCCACTGGGCCACCAATGCCGCCTGCCGCTGGACAACCGCTTCTAAAAACGCCGCGTAGGGATTGTCTGCCTCGGCAAGCAGTGGGTCGTGGCGGGCCAGCGTGTAATCCGCGAGGGCGCGCAGAGAGTTTTTATCTCCTCGGGCCGCAGCCCACTCAAACGTGCCCACGCGGATGTGGCTGGCTGCAACCCGCGTCAGCACGGCGCCGGCCAGCGGCTGCTGTCGGTAGACGGTGTCGCCTGTTGTCACCACGGCCAGACTGCGAGTGGTTGCAATTCCCAAGGCGTGCATCGCCTCGCTGATAATGTATTCCCGCAGCATCGGCCCGAGGGCAGCGCGTCCGTCGCCGCGACGCGAAAACGGTGTTGCCCCGGCCCCTTTGAGTTGAATGTCAAACCGCTCGCCGCTGGGGGTGATCTGCTCGCCGAGCAAGATGGCTCGTCCATCGCCAAGCGCTGTGAAATGACCGTACTGATGCCCCGCGTAGGCCTGCGCAATCGGCTCTGATCCGGTGGGCAATGCATTGCCAGCAAAGATCGCCGCGGCTGCTGGTTGAGCCAGCGAGTCAGGATTCAAACCCAGAGAGTCTGCTAGCGTTCGATTCCACATGACCCAGCCCGGCCGGCTGACGGGCACCGGTTGGGCCGGGGCATGAAAGAGTTGCGGCAGCCGGGCGTAGGTGTGTTCTAAACGCCAGCCATCCGTTGGAGCAACATCGGGAGTGTTCTGTGTGGTGGGAATGTTTGGCATGGGTGTGCAGGAATGAATGCAGCGACGATTCAATCAATAGAGCAAGAGAGAAACATGACGAGAGCACTCGATGACCGACACACACAGACGCGTCACACTCCGGCCAGTCGCCGCAAGTCGCGTTCCAGGGCGTCGAGGCGATCGGCCAGAATTGTTTTTGCAGAAGCCAGTTGGCTGGCCTGGCACGGCGGCGACACTGCGAACAGATAAAACTTGATCTTGGGCTCGGTGCCAGAGGGCCTCGCGGCAACACAATTGCCCACGGCTGGAAAGCGGCCTGCCTCCAGAGAGTGTGCCGCTGGGTTTTCAGCCGGGCTGGCCACGAGATCAAACATCACCAGATCCCCCTGCGATCCGGCCAGTGGCACAGTTGCACTGCCCGGCGTGGAGGACGTGAGCGAGGCGTAGTCTCGCACGCGCACGACGTTGAGGCCCCCGAGGGATTGTGGCGGCTGTGCACGGAGCGTTGCCATGATCGCACGCATGCGGTCCATGCCGGCAGCCCCCGGCAGCGTCACCGACACCTGCCGCTCCAGATGCGGGCCGTCGATACAAAATAATGCGTCGAGCTTGTCGTGCAGCGTTTGGCCCATCGGCTGGAGCGATGCGGCGAGTTCTGCCAGCAACAGGGCCGCTACGCTGGCGTCTTTATC
>CAMBUD010000156.1 GCA_945871035.1 Planctomicrobium piriforme
CTGTGTCAACCACTCTCACCCCCACTGTGGTCACTTCCTCGGCGGTTAATTCCCCGGTGGCAACAAGCCCACCGGCCCGCCGGATCGCGGTGCGTGGCAAGATCCATTGGGAATACATGGTGCCGATCACCTTGGTTCACGGGCTGGCCTGCTTTGCCCTCCTGCCGTGGTGTTTTAGTTGGTCTGGTCTCACGCTGGCGTTGATCGGCACCAACTTTTTTGGCACGCTTGGCATTAACCTCTGCTACCACCGACTGCTGGCCCATCGCAGCCTGAAAGTGCCGCGATGGCTCGAGCGAACGTTTGCCACCATCGCCGTCTGCTCGATGGAGGATACGCCGGCCCGCTGGGTGGCCACTCATCGAATGCATCACATGCATTCCGACGAAACAGAAGATCCCCATTCACCGCGCGACGGCGTGGCTTGGTCGCACGCCGGCTGGCTCTTTCGCCGCGCACCCGGCCGTCGGACGCTCACCTTTTTAGAAAAATATGCGCGGGACATTCTGGCCGACAGTTATTACCGGTTTTTGGAGCGACGACCCACCACCGTACTCTATATCTACCTGGCGCATGCTGCTGCATTTGGACTGGTGGGCTTCTTGGTGGGCCGGTTCACCGGTGGCGACTGGCAGCATGGCCTGCAGCTTTCTGTGAGTTGGCTGGTGTGGGGGGTGTATCTGCGCACCGTTTTAGTGTGGCACATCACGTGGAGCGTCAACTCACTCACGCATCTCTTCGGCTACCGTTCCTATGCCACGGGTGAGGACAGCCGAAACAACGTGCTAGTGGCTCTCTGGGCCATGGGTGAAGGCTGGCACAACAACCACCACCACGATCCGGCAAGCGCCAGCGTGCAGCACAAGTGGTGGGAACTCGATGTGACGTATTACATCATCCTTCTCCTGGAACGCGTGGGCTTAGCCACAGACGTGATCCGACCCCGTCACGTGCGCCAAGCCCGCTAAAAACGGGGACAGGTACAGTTTCTTCCAAAAGGGGGGTATGGAAAACGGGTCAAAATCCGAAGCAGATTCGCAATGACAAACGCTAGGAATTTGTTCGGCACTCTGATTTCTTTACGCACGTTTTCTCTCTCCGTACTTTTGCCGCTTCTGATCTGCTTGGCAGGCCAAAGAGAGGCAACCGCTGTGCCCCCACAGCCGCCGTTGAATCTTCTCCCATGGCCGAAATCAGTCTGCCTGGCACCGGGAACCGTGCGGCTCGACGAGCAGTCGCGAATCGTCATTGCGAGTGTCAAACTGGAGCCGCTTGCAAGAATTTTGCGTGAAGAACTCCGACTGGTCATCGGCCTGGATTTCCCGATCGTGAACGAGAAGGTGCGAAAAGGGGACATCGCTCTTCTGTTCAACGAGCAACTCAAGGCCGACGAAGACATTCTCACCGTTAGGAACGGCACGGTCATTCGCACGCGAGAAGGCGCATACCGAATGACCGCAGAGGATAGCGTAACCATTGAGGGATTTGATTATCGTGCGGTGGCTGAGGGCACGGCCACGCTGTTGCAGGCCATCCAAAGGGTTGAAGACTTCGCCGTGCTGCCGGCGATGACCATCCGCGACTGGCCACACGCCGACTACACCGGCATCATGCTCGACGTCGCCCGTCAGGCAAATAGCTGCGAGGAAATCTGTCGCTGCATCCAGATCTGCCGCGCCTATAAGGTGCGCTATTTGCAGTTACACCTGACTGACGATCAGGCCTGGACGTTTCCCTCTACCGGCTATCCAAAGCTGGGGACGATGAACGGCTCGGCGCATGGCGGTCCGGTGCCGCCGCGATACGACTTAGCCGAGCTCCAATCGCTTGTACAATTCGCTGACGATCGGGGCGTCACGCTCGTACCGGAATTGGAAACGCCCGGCCATTCCGGCAACGCATGCAGAACGCTACCGGATGTCTTTGGCGCGATTGATCCCGTCACAAACATGCCCGTGCCACAAGGCATGATGAACATCGCCAGCCCAAAGCTCTACGCGGCACTCGACACGATCATCGGCGAGATGTGCGAGGTGTTTGCATCGTCGCCCTATTTCCACATCGGTTTCGACGAAGTCTCGGGCCTAGACGGTGTCGCTTCCACGCCAGCGGCACAGGCTTTCATGCATGACAAAGGCCTGAAGAATTCAGGCGAATTACTCGCCTATTTTGCCGTGCAGACCCATGCAATGGTGAAGAAGCGCGGGCGAAAAACGATCCTCTGGGAAGGGGCGGCCAATGGCGCTGCCAAGGACATTATCCACATGGCATGGGACGGCAACGCGCACACGGCAACGCGGCTCGTTGCGCAAGGCATCACCACCATCACCGTGCCGTGGAATCTTGCCGGGGTGCCGTGGAATGAGTGGTCGATGTATCACTGCAATGGGAGCCTGCTAAAAAAAGTCGACCCGGTTCTCGGTGCGATGCTGCCCACTTGGGAGCAAAACGGCGCGACCAACATTCGTTGGCTGCGTGGCACGCTGGTCAAACGCCAAGAACGCACGTGGGGCCCGGATACCGTTATCGAACCGATCGCATTCACACGCCGCAGCGCCGCAACCGACACCGTGCTCGATCGCATGCTGTATGGTTTCGGAATCTCTCAGATCCCACCAAGCGACGAGGGGCTTTTTCACCGAAAAATCACGGTGCCGACGACGCTCGATCTCCCAACGTGGCCCACTCTGGGAACAGTGCATTTCACGACGGATGGCTCCGAGCCCACAGCGCAATCGGCAGTCTTTGCGTCTTCCATTCCAGTTGCTGACACTTTCATAATCAAAGCCCGGCTTTTCGACGCCAAAGGCAAGGCACTGCAGCCCGCTTGGTCACAGCCTTATATTTTTGCACCGCTCACGCTGCAACCCCAAGGCCTACTGCCAGACAGTACGTGGTTTGCTGAGAGCGTAAGGGTGGCCATTGCATCCACGATGAACCATGGGACTATCCGATACACACTCGACGGATCGGTTCCGCAGCCTTCGTCCACGGCTTTCACTCAACCGTTGGTCCTCACGTCCACGACAACCATCAAAGCCCGGTGGTTCCAGGCGGGTAACGTGGGGCGTGGCGATAGTGCCAGTGCCGTCTATACGAAACTCAGCACAGCCGCACACGCCGCTGTAAACAAGCCGCTCTCGATTACCACGGCGGCGAAACTCGAAAACCCCACGCAGGCAGCGACACTTCTCGTCGATGGTGTTCTTTCACGCGATGGAAATTGGGGCACGCCGGAAGTGCTGCGGCTCGGTGAGAGCGACTTAGAAACGGTCATTGATATGGGTGCGCGGACAGAA
>CAMBUD010000157.1 GCA_945871035.1 Planctomicrobium piriforme
TGGCACGCCGTGCGCGGCCGCCAGCAACGCCAGCGAGTAGGTGCCGATTTTATTAGCGACATCGCCGCAGGCCGTAATCCGATCGGCCCCGACAATGCAGGCAGCAATCCGACCCGATTGCAGCAACTGTCCGGCGGCCGAGTCCACCAACACCGTGACCGGAATGCTATGCTGCGCCAATTCCCAAGCCGTGAGCCGCGAACCTTGAAAGAGCGGCCGCGTCTCATCGACAAACACTTCAAACCGCTCGCCTCGCTGCCAAGCCGTTGTGATCGCGCCTAAGGCCGTGCCAGCGCCACCAGTGGCCAGCGCTCCGGTGTTGCAGTGGGTGAGCAGTCCCGTCGCAGAAGTGGCCGACAAGATGGCGACCAGTGCGTCGGCTCCGTACCGACAAATGGCCGTGCACAACCGGCGATCTTCCTCATGAATGGCCCGGGCCTCGGCCAGCAGTTGTGTGCACATGACGTCTTGCGAATCCGAGGCGGACAGCTGCCCAAGCACAGCAACAGTGCGTTGGACTGCCCAGCGCAGATTGACGGCCGTCGGCCGCGCGGCAGCCAGTTGCTCGGCCCGCGCCTGCACGTGTGCACGAGCGGCTGGCGGCAAGAGCTTGTCTCGTCGGGCCTCGGCTGCTGCAACCGCCACTCCGTAGGCACCAGCAATGCCGATCGCCGGTGCACCGCGCACCCGCAGGCTTTGGATGGCCTCAATGAGCAAGTCCACAGTGTGGCAGACTATCCAACGCTGTTGTGTCGGCAGCAGTGTTTGATCGAGCAGTTCTAATTGGCCGCTAGAGTCACCCAGCCAACGGAGCGAAACAGGAATTGATACTGGATCCACAATGACTCTATTTTTGTTGGCCGAGGCAGCGTTCGTCACAAGTCACTCGGCCCAGCGGCAGTCTCCACGGTCCTACCCGTTACGGCTTCTGCAAACTGACTCGTAGACTCCGACACAAACGGACTCACACTCCGAATCACAACCTACGCAAGTTTATAGTCGGCCGGCATTGGAATCTTGTAGTTACCGTCTTTATCCGGCTCGACTGGTGACTTCGATTCCCAAGAAAGATTCTCCGGCATCGTTTGGTTTTTCAGATTCATGGCTTGCTGAAAACCCCACTGCTTGCCGGTATACGTGGCATTGCGGGCGAGCACCGCTGAAAAACTCGATGTGACGCCGTAGTAGGCGTTGTTGAGAGGCTTGTCGCTGCGAATGGCATCGTGCAATTCGTCATGCTCGACCTGGTAAGGATTTGGATTGTCGCCTTCGAATCTCCAGAGCAACTTCCCGGCATAATCGGTAATTTCTCCAATCTTGACGGTGGCCTTTGTGCCTTGGAATTCCTCGTTTACCCGTCCGTCACCCCCTGGAAACTGCCGGCACTGACTGGCGATTTTCACGCCACCGGGATACGTGAAGTTGACAGCGTGGTGGTCGTAAATCTCGCTCGGCTGTCCCGGTACACGATTTTGTCTGCCGCCAACGCCGAAAGCACTTTCCGGAAGTTTGTCCAACATCCAATTGGCGACATCGATGTTGTGGACGTGCTGCTCGCAGATGTGGTCGCCGCACAGCCAGTTGAAGTGGTACCAGTTGTTGACTTGAAATTGCAGCTCGTTTTGATCTTTTTGGCGACCGCGATACCAGATGCTGCCGCCGTTCCAATAGACCTGCCCGCCGATGATGTCTCCGGCTAAGCCCTCACGCACACGGGCCACTGTTTCGCGATATTTTCGCTCATAGCGACGCTGCAGGCCGACAACCACCTTGAGCTTTTTCTCGTCGGCCATTTTCGCTGCTTCCAAGCAAAGCCTCGCGCCGAAGCTGTCCACGCAAACCGGCTTTTCCATGAAAACATGCTTGCCAGCCTTGATGGCGGCATCAAAATGAAAGGGCCGAAAGCCGGGGGGGGTGGCCAGAATCACCAGATCGCAGTGGTCGAGCACTTTTTGATAACCATCCAGCCCCTTAAAGCGTCGCTCTTCTGGGCAGTCGACTTTGTCCTTCATCCCCTCGACTGATTGCAGCGCTCGCCCGATGCCATCCTCGAAGGCATCTGCCAAGGCCGTTAGTTTGACATTGGATCCCGGCACCGACAGCGTTTGCTGCAGGGCACCGGTGCCGCGTCCGCCACACCCAATAACGCCAATGCGAATGACGTCGCTCGAAGGCGACTGAGCATTACCGACGCGGAAGCCGGCCAACGCAGCGGTCGCTGCAGCGCCGGCAACACCAACCACCTTCAGAGCTTCGCGACGAGAAAAAATGGCCGCAGCAGAGCTTGGATCAAATGGGTTCATGCTGAAATCCTCTCCGGGAGAAGGGGTGACAACGCGTCGGTGGCGTCATCGGTTTATGGAGTGCCAACCAAAAGAGTACCTTGCCGCGTCACGAAATAGAAATGCCCGGCGAAATCGGCGGCTGGATGCTGTTTTAATACTGTCCAACGGAGGGGTCTATCTCTTTGCTCCAAGCATCAATCCCACCACTCATGCTTTGGGCCTGTGCAAAGCCCTGTTTGCGCAGCCATTGAACCACCTGCAAGCTGCGCATGCCGTGGTGGCAATGCACCACGATCGGTTGAGTGCGCCAGGCCTCTAGCTCCGCTACACGCTGAGGAATCTCCTGCATCGGAATCAACGTGGCCCCTGCAATGCTGGCGGTCGCGTGCTCCTCTGGCGTGCGGCAGTCGAGCAGCAACCATGCCCGAAGGTCTTGGCACGCCTGACCGTTTGGGTTTGAGAAAAAAAGGGCCTGCACTTCGCGTGGCCCGATTTCCAGCGAATGGATTTCCGGTCGTTGCATGCGTTGCACTTCTTTTCTGCGGGAGAGTGTCTGCGGGAGAGTGTTATGCACTGGGGCTTGTGGCACAAGCGTAGCGGATGCGCGGGAGCGGCGAGCAAGTGTCCCAGATGCCTGCGATAAAACCTGCGATAAAAGCAGAACGGCAAAAGAATCAAGGCAGAGGCCGCGGCCAGAATATTCCAGCCGCGGCCTCACCTATGCTTGAGCCTCACGCAAAACTGCGCGAGGGAGTGGCATCCTTCAATTAGTCCACTTGGCTCGTCGATTCTTGGCCATTCCGCGAGCAAATGCTCAGATAAACGCCCGGATCGATGTCGCCGGTGATCTGCGAAACGTGCGTGTCTCCAAAGACGTGCATCGTGATGCCGCCTTGGTGATCGCTCCCGGGGCCCCAAGCTTTTCC
>CAMBUD010000158.1 GCA_945871035.1 Planctomicrobium piriforme
TTTATTTACTAGTAAGTTACCTTCATCTGCCCTTGACTTCATTGTCCCATGAATAGTTTCGCAAATATTCTTAGGTTTTTTAAGAAATCTGAGTATGTGAGACGGCCCAAGCCTGTCCCGACGCCCCTCGGCGCAGAGTCGCTCGAAAAGCGAAGCATGATGGCATTTCCGCAGCTATCGGCGCTGGATGTCGAGGCGCTGCTCGACCGGGCCTCCGCTGCCACCCCCAGCCAAAACGCGATCATTGCAATCGTCGACCGAACAGGGCAGATTCTCGGCGTGCGGACCGAAGCGAACGTAACCACGCCTGACCTGAACTTTGCGATCAACGGTGCCATCGCCAAGGCGCGGTGTGCGGTCTTCTTTTCCAGTAACCAAGGGATTCTCACTTCCCGCACGGTCGCTTATCTGAGCCAGTCCACGATCACGCAACGGGAGGTGGAAGCCAACCCGTCGAGCCTGAACGAATCGATCCGGGGTCCGGGCTTCGTGGCCGCGGTGGGTGTTGGCGGGCAATTCCCGCCGGGCATCATCAATCAACCGCTCGTCGACCTCTTCGCCATCGAGCACAGCAATCGCGTGAGCACCTTCGTCGACGGCCAATTGATCGCCAATCGTAAGTCGTATGGGCAACAGGTGGGGACCGCGCCCAACGAGACATCTCGCGGCATCGGCACGCTCCCCGGTGGACTACCGGTGTACCGGGCCAACTCCAATGAATTGATCGCCGGCATCGGCGCATTCTTTCCCGGCCCGTTTGGGTTCGCGAGCTTTGAGCAGGGCTTCGTGCCGGTCGCATCGCAGACCCAGCAACAGCGGGTCAACGCGCCGCTGGTGCTCGAATCGGAACTGATCGTGTTCGAAACGCTTTTTGTACCGGGCACGATCGGCAACGTCGCCCGGCCAAATGTCACTGGAGCACCGCAGTCGATCATTGCCCGCGCAGGGAATTTGTCGGGCCTGTCGCTGCAGCAGCAAATCATCCAGATCAATGCCGCGGCACGGATCAATCTGGGTGGCATCGCGCTCCAGAGTTTTGGACCGAAGGCCGGCCCTCTGGGCGTGCAGGCCCTGTTCAACCTGATGAGAAGTCTCGGGCCGGGCACGGTCAACGGCACAAATCAGCCCGTGACACCCGGCGGTGCAACGGCCCTCGACGGGATGGCACAGGCCGCTGGCTTTCTCGTTCCCCCGAAAAATGGCAGCGTACTCACCGCCGCCGACGTCACGCGAATCATCAACCAGGGCATCGCGCAGGCGGAAAAAACACGGGCCCAAATCCGCATTCCAACGACCTACTCGCGGCTCATCTTCGTCGTCTCCGACTTCAACGGCGACATCCTGGGCCTCTATCGGATGCCGGATGCCCTCTGCGATGCCTTGGACGTCACTCCAGCGAAGGCCCGAAACTCTGTCTACTACGCGTCAACGGACCTGCAGCCACAGGACCGCTTGCCCGGCATCCCGATCGGCACGGCGTTTACGACGCGCACGTTCCGCTACCTCGCGGTGCCGCGTTACCCGTCGGGCAACAACGCCGCCGCCCCTGGCATATGGTCGATCCTCAACGAGCCGGGCATCGACCCGAAGACGGGCCTCAACATCGGCGCTCCGAAGGCGGCAGCGTCATTCAACACCGTTTTGGGATTCGATTCGTTCAACCCGGGCCGCAACTTCCGATGCCCATTCACTGTGATGCCGCCACAAAACCAAAATGGGACGATCTTCTTCCCTGGAAGTTCGGCAATTTATAAAAACGGCCAACTCGCTGGCGGCTACGGCTCCAGCGGCGACGGTGTCGACCAGGACGACGTCGGTGCCTTCTACGGCGCGGTGGGCTACACCCCGCCAGCAGCGAAGCAAGCAGACCAGTTTCTTTTCCGTGGCATTCGCCTGCCCTACATTAAGTTTTCTCGAAACGCCAATAGGCTCTAGAAACGCACTCTGTCGAACGAAGCCGCGACACATCAGAAAGAGTAACGCCACACCCGAGCCCGCCTGTCTGCTCCGGTGGCGGAGGCTTCGTAGGCTTCAAAGAGGGCTGCGTTTATCGAAAGCGCGTCGGGAGCCGCACCTGCGGATGCTGCGAGAGCAGCGTCTTAGCTCGTGGGCTCAGGCTGGTGAGGCCGTCCAGTTCGACCTCGTCGCGGCGGGCGGCCAGCGATGCCGCTGCGGCATCTGACAGCGACGTCACCCCTGTGAGATAGAGCGTGCCCGAGTGGTCGACCAGTGCCACGGCAACTGTATCGTTGAGCATTTTCAAACCGTTCAGCGAGAGTTCGCCGCGATGCCTAGCCAGACTTCGGGCACCTGACGGCGAGAGCTGGGTGAGCCCGTTGAGCGAGAGATCGCCGCGATGCGCCGCCAGCATAATGGCGACTTCGTCCGGCAAATCTCTGAGGCCATCTAGAAAGAGCGTGCCCTCGGTGCGGGCAATCACCGCCGCGGCGTTTCCACCGATCCATTGCAGGCGGCTAAAATCGGTGCGGCCATCGGCCACGAGCTTTGCTGCAAGGGCTTCAGTGTGCAACGAGGCGATTGCATCCATGTGCAGTGGCCCGGGGTGCTTCGCAATCGCCTGCTCCGAAGGAACGTCTACGAGTTCCAACCGATAGAGATCCAAAACGCCTGCGTGCGAGGACAGAGCCTGCGCGGTTGCCAGTGGCAGTTGCGTGAGCCCGTTGAGCTCCAGCCGTCCCGGATGGCTGGCCAACGCAGCGGCGGTGAAACTCGGCAGCTGTTTGATTTGGTTGAGTCGCAGCGGCCCGTCGTGCCGGGCTAGCACGCGAGCCCATGACTCTGAAAGTGTTGCATCGGCCTCGGCCAACGCGACGATTGCCCGCAAGCTCACAAGCCCAGAATATCCAGCCATGACTGCCCTGGCTTGATCCGAGAGAATCGCAATAGCATCAAAATTGGTGCGGCCATCGGCTAGGAGTTTTGTGGTGAGCGATCCTGAGCGAATGAGCGTCAGTCCATTCACGATGAGCGGGGACGCGTGGCGAGCCAATGTCTCTTCCACTTCCAGCGACACCGACTTGATTGCGCTAAAATCTCTCCGGCCGTCAGCCAGCAACTTGCCGGTGAGCTCGACGCTTGAAAGCTCTTTGAGATGCACCAGCGGCAGCGGGCC
>CAMBUD010000159.1 GCA_945871035.1 Planctomicrobium piriforme
TGTTTCGTCAGCACTTCCAGCGACTTGTCTCGCAGTTGCCGCCAAATAACAACCGCCGCCGGCCAGCCTCCCTCGGATGCATCGCCGTCGTCGGCATGCCGCTCAATTCGCCTGGCTTCTTCGCGCAAATCGCGTAGGGATGACCGCAACGCGCGGGCTTTTTCATCGCCTTGCAGGTTGATGCCACACGGATGATCACCCTCCAGTGGCGTTCGAAACAGGTTTGAATCAAGCTGGACGGAAAGCGGCATGCGTTCAACCGAAGGAGAAAAAAACGTGCTGGATCAGTGCTTACTACTATTGCACGCCCCGCAAGTGCAGTCAAAAAAAGCCCCGTAACCCCTTGCCGTAACCCCTTGGTTTGCGAAAACCCTCCGCTTTCGGCTGAGGCGGGTTGTGCGGCTACTAGAGGATTGATCACGCCATTCGCCACCAGATACGGATCAGCAGGCTAGCAATGCCCACCAGCATGCAGACACTGAGAATTCGCATGATTCTGGCTACTCGGCAGTTCGAGTCATCGAGCGCCAGCCGTGCATCCGTCCAGTCGAGATCACCCTGGACCTCGAGGAGTCGATCAAAAATTCCACCCACAAAAGCGCGTTTGCCACCGGCTGCGGTACTGCCAGCCGAAAACAGGTAGCAGCCAGCCAGCATCGCGCCACTCCCCTGGGCCGCAGTGTTCAAAACGCTTGCAAGCATCGCGGCCACTTGCGGCATGAGATTCAGCCGTATCCGACACACCATCCCAACCAGATGGCGATCCGCCGGTTGATCCTCAATCTTTTTTGTATCGAGGAGCTGTGCAACGATCATATCGTCCAGCGTACCGCAGGCTCGCTGGGACACCGCCTGCATCTGTTCGGAAGTCGCCGGCTGATTGATCGGAAATACTTGACCGATCGTTTTGAGACACCCCTCTTTTCCAATCCGTTGAAGCAAGTCCGGAAATGCACTTTCCTTTTCCAATCCGCTGCCCGCTACCACCACCGGGAATCGCAGGCCGAACGCTAGGGAAATCGTCGCCAGGTCTTCGCCTAGAGCCGCAGCGACGGCGCCGGTTGCGCCGGTGCGAGTGGGTAGAAAATCGACGGGTGAAACTGCCAAAACGCCGTTGATCGGCGCAAGTGGCTCGCGAGCGTGCTGCACGAGTTCGCAGACAAATTTCAACCGCGCGGTTGAATCCTCTCGTTCTTTTGGCGTCAGTATGTCTTGCCCGAATCGATCACTTTGTATTCCCGACTCGAGTGCTCCTTTGGCGCTGCGGAACTTTTCGCTGGCAACGCCGGACTGGCCGACTCCTGAAAGACAAAGAAAGACGGCATCAGAGCCACCGGAAAAATGCAGTGGCGCACTGCCCGGCGGGGAGGCCAGCACTGTCAGAGCAACTGGCACGTCTTGGAGAATGCCGCGTTCTTGTTCCTGGCCGTCAGTGCCAAGCAGCAGAAAAAGTGGAGCATCCTTGAGATTCACCTGTTGCCGAGAAAGCTCTGCCAGAGCCACGCTCCAAGCCGCTTCCACATCTCCCCAGCGGGATGTTTCTCCACGGTCCAGCCAGAGTCTCGCGGCATAGTAAACGAGTATCGGCACCACCAGCAGGAGCACAAAAAGAGTGATTGCCTTGCCGGGAGACCACCACGACTGAAAGATGGATCCCTGCCCCAGCAGAAGCACCATCAAAAAGGCCAACACCACAACAAACAGCTGAAAGATCGCGACGGTCCATGCGATGCGAGCCGGGAGCGAAGAAGCCAAGAAGCCGCGATAGAATTGCACGCATCCATTCCACGGCAGCGCTAATAATTTGAGTAACCAATCCATAAATACCGTCTTGCGCTAGGGCCCGATGCGGTCGCCGCAGGGCCTTTCGAGACACCGCGAATTCTTTACCAAAGGCCGCACTATAGAGAACGTACTCACCAGATTGAAAATGCAATCTATACCCCGGCCCCAAGAACCTCAAAACAGTGGGGCAGCGGCCGCAGCCGCACAGGTCACGAAACGACTTGCAGCCAGACCCACGCCATCACGATTAAAATAGCGGCGAGCACCGTGGTCGCAAGGCTTTGCCAGACAAGCTTGCTCTTGCCCCACAAGGGGGGCGCCCCGGGGAGCTCGGGAGCCGATGCGATCACATTGCCTCGGCCGAAACCGACTTGGAGTTTTTGAGCATTTGCCTTGAGCCACAACTCTAACGGCTCTGGTCGATCGCGAAGTATGCCGCGAAAACCGACGAGCACCGCCGACAAAAAAATGGTGCTCGCATCCCGTACCGGAAGCGAGGCCGCCTTCTCGGCCCGATCATAAAATTCAGTTGCCCGTCTTCGCATGCCAAAGAGCTCGACTTCCAGTGCATGATTTTCCCACCACGCCTGACCGCTCCACGGCATGTCGACAATCAAAATCTCGTCCACCATCGCCGCAATGGCGTAGCTAGCAAGCTCCCATTCTGACAGGCGCGGCCCGCGCATTTTTGCCGCGGCTCGATCAAACGCGGCACGCAATGTAGCGCGCTCCACTTCAACGGGGGCAGATTTATTTTTTTCGGCGCGATCAAAAAGATCGAGTGCTTCCAGAAAAACGGGTACAACTGCAGCCGTGAAATCGGGGGTCATGGTGGGATGCTCTGGGTTGTTACATCACTTTGGAACGACGAACAGAGCAAACTCCAGAGCGGCCACGCGACCCTCGTAAGAAACCTCGATGCGACGTCGACCGACAAGTTGCTCCGCATTGAGAATCGCAGAATCGCGAACGCGAATCCCGAGCGTCTGGCTCAACTGCACAGCCTTGTACGCCGGGCTGTCGGTTCCGATTCTGTAATACTGCCAACCGCTTTTGGCAGGCACCGCCCGCGGCGGACGATCCAGCGGAAAGAGCTCGAGTCCGGGCACGCCCATCCGAAATAATCGATCAACTTCGTCGGCACTGCCGAGCTTCCAGTCGAGATGGTTGTTGCCTGTTAGCAATCGCTGGCATTCTTCCTCGGGGATATCGCCACGCAACACGCCCACGTAGGTCTGCCAGTTGGACTGCAGCCATTTGGGATCGAGCGTTACTGAAAGAATCGACGGCCCCGTTCCGACAAAATAGCGTTGCTCGAATTCCGTGGC
>CAMBUD010000160.1 GCA_945871035.1 Planctomicrobium piriforme
GCAAAAAATATCAGGGGTGTGCTTCGCGTTGGAATCTGGCGGGTGGCAACCGTTGTGGCCGCAGTGATCCGCTTGGCCGAATGTGGGGGCTGGCAGCGCATTTGGACACAAAACATCCTCTGCACTGCTTTTCGTCCCGACTCCCAAGACCTGTAAATAACCGCATGCCGACCGTCTCCAGACAACCCTCGCCCCACGTCATCCTTTCCGTCTGGGGACGCTTCCACGCCTTTGATCTTGCCCGGGAACTCCACGGCTTGGGTGCCCTTTCGACGCTGATGACAAGCTATCCGGGCTTTGTCGCCAAACGCTTCGGGGTGCAACAATCCCAGATCCGCTCCTGCCCAACTGGCGAAGTTTTAACTCGCATCGGCCACAAAATGCCGCGGCTGGGAAAACTGTTGGCTCTCGATTTGCGGGGGAAGCAGCAGTTTGAGCGATCCGCCCGGCGGGTTCTAGCAAGTCTCTCTGGCAATGTCTTTGTGGGCTGGTCGGGTTCGTCGCTCTCCCTTCTTCGCGATGCCAAAGCCCGCGGCATGATAACCGTGCTGGAGCGGTGTAGCACGCATATTATCGAGCAGACCAAAACACTCCTCGACGAGTATGCCACATTCGGACTGGCCTTTGCCGACACTCCGGCCGCGACGATTCAGCAGGAATTGGCGGAATACGAAGAGGCCGATTACATCGCCGTGCCCAGCGGGTTCGTTGTCGAGTCATTTCTCCGGCAGGGATTTTCTCCCCAGAAGTTGCTGCTCAATCCGTATGGTGCCGACACGGCTCTGTTTCAGCCGGCCCCCAAGCCCCATACCGCATTTCGAATGATCCAAGTCGGTGGGGTAACGATTCGCAAGGGATTTCGCTACGTTGCCGAGGCCTTTCGACTGGCCGCCATCCCAAACTCCGAACTCTGGTTTGTGGGGGGGGTCTCCCGCGAAGCCAAAGACTATTTCGCCAAATACCCCACGCCCGGCATCACTCTGCACGGCCACGTGCCGCAAACGCAACTCCCTCAACTGTACAATCAATGCGACGTGGCTTGCTTGGGATCGGTCGAGGAAGGGTTGGCTATGGTCTTATTGCAAGCAGCGGCCTGCGGCCTGCCGATCGTCTGCACGCAGAGCACGGGCGGCTGCGAAGTGGTTGCCGATCGGGAATGTGGCATCGCCGTGCCGCCCCGAGACCCTGCCGCGCTTGCCGCAGCCTTTTGCCAACTCGCTAGCGATCCGGCCCAAAGGCACTCCATGGGCAGGGCGGCGCAGGCGCGCGCGGCATCTCACTTTAGCTGGCCAGCCTACGCTGCACGAGCGCTTGCGCATTATCAAACCATTCTGCAATAAGCGTTTTGCGCCCAACTGGCCTGGCAATGATGCCACCGCTGCTGCCTCTGACAACCGTGACAGACGTGACAAACACTTCGCTCAATAATCGGCTGGTATTTGTCGGCGATCTTTCAGCCGGATCCACGGCCGCGATGCGCATGGTCGCCCTGCGCAGCCTGGGCTTTGATATTCAGGCAATCGATAGCTCGGTGGGCCGCATCAGGCCCCTGAGCCAGCCCCTAGAATATCTGGCGATCAAAGCCCGTCGGCCGCTCGACACGCGCCGGATCAATCAGCAGATTCTCAACGCGGTTGGGCCTTGCAGTGTGTTGTATATCGACAAGGGTGTGACGATCCGATCCGCGACTCTGGCAAAAGTGAGGACGGCATTCCCCCACGTGCGCATTATTGGCTACAGTCCAGACGATATGCTCAACCGCAACATGAGCTCGGCGTATTTTCCCGGCACACTGCCCCTCTACCACACCTATCTGACAACGAAGTCGTATGGTGTCCAAGAACTTCTCGATCTGGGATGCCCGCAGGTATTATTTGTAGAAAATGCCTACGATCCCGACACCCATCGCCCCCTGCCCCCCGCAAGCAGTCCGATTTTTTCCTGCGCTGTCGGCTTTATCGGCACCTACGAACCCGACAGGGCGGCAATCCTCAAACGACTTGCCCTCGCGGGCATTCCAGTTACGATCCGCGGCAATCTGTGGCGGCCGTTGCAATGGCAGGCAATCGCGGGGCTCTCGTTTCTGCCAGAAGTGATCGGCGACGAATATTCCCGGGCAATCTGCTCGACCCGCATCAACTTGGCTTTTCTTCGAAAGTCTAACCGCGACCTGCAAACCACCCGCTCCATCGAGATTCCCGCCTGTGCAGGATTTATGCTCGCCGAGCGAACGGCCGAGCACGAGGCTCTCTTTCGCGAGGGGGTGGAGGCAGAGTATTTCGCTGGCTTCGATGAGCTCGTGCAGAAAATAAAAAAAACCCTTGCCGACGAACCGCAGCGCAAAGCCATTGCGCTGGCCGGTCGAACGCGCTGCCTGCGCGACGATTACACCTACGCCGGTCGTTTTCGTAAGGCCTTTCAAACACTCGGCATTCCGCTGCCAAGCTCTCAACCCTCAAGCCCTCTGGCTGTGCCGAGTGAATGACCGACTCGCTTTTTACGGCCAGGTAATCGATGCTTGGCTGCCGGTTCGCGCTGCTTCCATTTTGATCGTTGGCGCCGAGCAAAACGATGTCGATCTATTTCTGGCCAGGGGCTTTGCGAATGTCACGCTCCTCAATCTTCAGTCGGCCCCAGTCACAATGCCTGTGGGCTGGAAATTCGTCGTGGGCAACGGCCAAACGCTCCCCTTTGCTGATGAGAGCTTTGACGCCGTTGTGGCCCATGCCACTTTGCACCACGGCCGATCGCCGCACGGGATCTTGCTCGAGATGTATCGCACCTCGATAAAGACCACGATCTTCATCGAGGCCCGCGACAGCCTCTTGATGAAAGCAGTTGAACGCTGCGGGCTCACCCAATCCTATGAGTTGACTGCCGTGCACTATAACGGCGGCACGAGCGGGGGAGTCGACGATACGGCTGTACCCAATTATGTCTACCGCTGGACTGAACGCGAGGTTGAGAAAACCATCGCCAGCTACGCCCCGCATTGCAACCATGCTTTCGATTACCGCTACGGGCTTGACCTGCCCCAAACTCCGGCCGTCTTAATGCACGCCCCGTTGCGAACCGCTTTCATCCGAGCGATTCGGCCGCTCGCCTGGCTGCT
>CAMBUD010000161.1 GCA_945871035.1 Planctomicrobium piriforme
AATCGCGAAGTCCAATCTGAGCTGCGATCACCAGTCGAAGGAATCTGCACAATGCAACAAGACCCCCGAAAGCCCGCATCTACCCCATGGCCCCTGTCCTTCCTAGTGTTCAGTGGTGTCGTGGCACGCTTGAGCGAACACACGAAACCTTTACGTTCTGGCGGTGCAGGGGTGGCGGCGACGTCTCCGCTGACGCTCGAAGAGTGTGTCTGCCGACTAAAGATAAAGAGAGAGTCTGTTCGAACCGTGCGTACGAATGAGCGGGGGTTTTTCCTGCGCGCAAAACGCAAAAGAGGATGGATTCTGCGCGGATTGCGTTTGCGTTTGATTGTTGTGTGTGTTGGTAGCGTTTGACTGTTTCATGGGCAGAGGGGGATGCTTCGTGCCGGGGTTCCGCGTGCACATTACCGGATCGACGATTATGGGAGCCGGATATGGCGGTGCCGCATGGATCGTTGGAGACATGCCTCCTATGACATGTGCATTGGCTGGTGGACTGTGTGCGGTATCGGGCATGCTGCCAAATCTGGACAGCGGTCTAGGCATTCCCCTGCGTGAGAGCGTAGCATTCGCCGCCGCTGTGGTGCCCATGATGATGATTCAGCGGTTTCATCAAATGGGCCTGCCGATCGAGGGCGTCATTCTGGTCGGCGCCGCGATCTATCTTACGATCCGATTTGGAATGGACTGGCTCCTTAAAACGTATGCCATCCACCGGGGCATGTTTCACAGTTTACCCGCAATGTTCATCGCTGGTCAGGTCGCTTTTTTAGCGTTTGCAGCGGAGGATCCGCTCCGCCGATATTTCATCGCCAGCGCCGCGGTGCTCGGCTTCCTCACGCATCTTGTGCTGGACGAAATATGGAGTGTGAATATGGGTATGTTCGGTCCTAAGTATAAGAAATCGTTTGGCACGGCGATGAAATTTCACGGTCAGGAACTCTGGCCCAACCTGCTGACCTATGCGCTGGCCGTCATCCTAGGCTTGCTGGCCGCCGGCGACGCTGCATGGACCGAACGCATGCACTCCATGCGTCAGCAGATGGAGCAAGCGGCTCGCTCGGTGCCGCCGATGCAGGCACCCTGGAACTACCGCCGTTAGATTCGCGCACCGACGAAGCGCAGCGACGGCCCCTCGCCTACGGCTCCTATTTTTTCCATAGCTGTCACTTCAGCTATCTAAGAACCGCTCTAGGTGGCAACCCGCGGCGTGCCCCTTGCCTCAGCCCGCAGGCTGCGTGATCATGGTCAGCGTGGCGGTTTTCCGTCACGTTCACCACAGGTACGTTATCCACATGCTCTTCGCAGCGACCATTTCCGGTGGGCCAGCCCTTGGGAGTTTGGTTTTCTATCTTCTGCTGATCTCCGGTGCAGCCTACGCAGGTGGGTCGTCGGTGGCATTTCTCTCGCTGGGGCACCGACGGATGCAGGTGCTTTTATCGCTCACAGGCGGCGTCATGCTCGGAGTGGGTCTGCTCCACCTCTTGCCACACGCCTACTTCGAGTTAGGCCGACAGATCGACACCACAATGATCTGGGTTTTGGCGGGATTTTTTTTGATGTTTTTACTTGAACGTGCGTTTCACGGCCACGCCCACCATTCGGCCGACGGCAGCCACTCAGGCCATGCACACGATCATTCGCACGATCATGCGCACGCTGGGCCACGCCAACCGCTCGTTCAGCCATGGGCGTGGTGCGGTGCATTTGCCGGATTGGCGCTTCACAGTTTGGCCGATGGCGCGGCGTTGGCAGCTTCGGTGGGGGCTGATGCCGAGCACGGGGGCGGTTGGCTGGCCGGATTCGCTACGTTTTTGGCCGTAGTGCTTCACAAGCCGTTTGATTCCGGCATCATCGCCACGCTGATGATTAATTCCGGCGCATCGTCGGGCAGTCGTTGGTGGGTCAACGCAGTGTATGCGATGGTTGTGCCACTGGGGGCCATCCTCTTCCTAGGAAGTCTGCGGCTCTTTGGTGGCGATCATGGTGGCGTTTTAGGGGTAGCGTTGGCGTTGGCGGCAGGCGCGTTTCTCTGCATCGCCGCTGCCGATCTTCTACCGGAGGTGGAGTTTCACAGCCACGACCGCCTGCTCCTCACTGCGACACTTGCCCTCGGTATCGCTATCGCGTGGGGTATCACGGTCATCGAACGATCATCTCATGCGCATGCCGCCCACGCGGATCACGCCCACTAAACGGGATTATTTTTTCACAGTCTCTTGAGGCGGCTTTTCCACGTCGAGTCCCTTGGCCTCACGCACCGTTCGCACTTCGGCCAGCACGTCTTCAATGAGGCCGTGCTGGCGGCGAATGATTGCCACTTGTCTTTGAAAGCACCACGCAATCAGAGCCACGATGGCAATGCCGCCAACCAAATGGAAGGTGACCCAGTCCTGCGTGCCTAGCCGCCCCGATGACGGATCCGCAGCACCGCCGAGCGCCACGATTGCAAGCACTCCGAGGATGCCGATCAAAGCAAAGGGGAAAGCCTCTCGTTTGAATCGTTTACTACGATCGATGGAGGATGGGTCCAGAGAGTAGGCCTCCACCACCTCCCGGCACCACCGCGCGGTGCCAATGAAATACGTAACGGCCATGCTGTTGACCAAGACGATAACCAGCGCCGAGAGCACGCCCGAGAGCCTATGCACGGTGCCCCAACGCAAGATCTCGGGAGACCTCTGGCCATGGAGGTCGCCCAGCCAAAGCCCGAGTCCGGCCGTTGCCACGAGTAACGCCACGGCGAACACAGCCACACGAGAAAAAACACGTTCCATGGTTCCTGCCATTCTCCGGTCCGCGCGACGCAATCAAATCAAAATGCCCGCTGCAGGGTGCAACGCACGGCCATCCGTTATAGGCTGATTGATGGCCCCGAGACTATTCCTGTCATTTTAGACAAACCCACTCCAAGACGCTTCACCGATGCCTCACGCAGTTGTTCCCGCCGCATCTTCGGCGATCCATTCGCCCATCCGCCCCGTGCTGGCGATCACCTGCGGCGATCCGGCTGGCGTTGGGCCGGAGGTGGTGCTGGCTGCGTGGGCCGCCACGAACGTCCACTCGCGTGCCAGGCTACGCGTGGTTGCCGATGCCGATATGCTCG
>CAMBUD010000162.1 GCA_945871035.1 Planctomicrobium piriforme
GCTTTCATCTACGAGTTGGGCGGCATGGGCGAGTGATGCTGGATCTCCGACAAAAGTCAGATCGATAGCCAACCGCATTTTATTTTGGGCCTCGATCTGCGGCGTAAAAATTCGCGAGATCGCATCGGTGCGCACGTCGGTCGGATAGATGGCATCTTGGGACCGACTCGCCAGCCGCACCAGTTTTCCAACCAGCAGGGGAGCGTCCGTCCACACTTGATTGTCAACCCACTGGTAGAGCATGCGACTTAGATGCAGCGAAAGTGGTTCGATCCCGTCTTGATCCGGTCTGTGCCCGATCGATTCCAGCAATCGCCCGAGCATGGTGCGATCGATGGCGTTGCCTGCTTCGATCTGCTCAATCAGCCAGTCGCGAGCAATTTTGGCCCGCAGCATCCAGAGCTGAGGATCTGTTGTGGGCTTGTTTTGAATCTTTGGCGCAGGAACTGTCGGTGGCGAGAGAACGTATTGCTCCAGTGCTTTTTTCCAGAGTGCTTCGGATTCCTCCGGCAAGCGGTTTGCATTTTTTTCGACCAATGCTTGCAGCCGAAAGGATGGCATATTCGCTGTCGCGTCAAATCGTGAGACTCGTAGGTCATTCTCGATTCGCTCGACCAGCGTTTCCAGTCGCAGCAAATGGTCTGAGTAGGCAACGCCAGCACCGCGCAGAATTTCGGCTCTCAAAAGAAGTTGTTGGTATTGCTGCCACAGAATCGGCCTTTCCATGATCACGGTTTCGCGAAGAATTGCCGCAGTTTTCCAGTGCGACTCAAGCCACCAGTCGTGGTCTATTCTGGGCAAGTCATCGACTGAAATGGGGGCCTTGGCGCGTGGATTCCATGAAGTTGTCCATGCCAGCGGTACGGTATGGGCAGTGGGGCTCATCGCTGGAAAAATCTGAGGCGTTTGACGTTCTCCACGGTTGTCATTCGCCCAGCGATCGACAGCGTCCGTGACATAGGCCGCCAACTCGCCAAGATCGACTTTGCCATCTCGGTTGCCAGTGGGCTTATTATCAGCGGCACCCTCGAAGCCGATCGTAAACTCACGTGCAAAAGGGGTGGATGACTCCAGATCGCTCCAGTGCGTGACCTGCCCTGGTCCCGAAGACACCAGCACCCACAGTCGCTGGTGCGCGGCGGCTTCCACAGCGGCTCCCACTGCGGGGGCAAAGCCGCCATCCAAAACTCCCAATGGCCACTGATTGCGAGGTTGGCAGGCGTCGAGCACAACCAGAATGCCGACGCGCGCCGGCAGCGCTGCGCGAATCTCACTCAGCAAAGTTTCCAGCAAGAGATACGATTCTTCCTCATCCCGACTGGATATCGAGGATGTTTCAGGAGGAATCAGACAGGGCTTTCCATCCTGATTGAGTGTGCCGAGCATCGAAACATAAAGCACAACCATGTTGTTGTTTGGCCCACCGGGCCGCACCGTAGACAGACGGTTGCAAAGCGCGGTGGGGATTGTTTTTGCATTGCCCTCGATGAGCAACTGGCTTTCATCGACAAAGAGAGCCGGTTTCCCATGAAACAAGCTTCCTGCTGACCGTGACAGCCTTTGGAGTTGCTGCCGATCCTCTTCGGCCATCACGATCGGCCCCAAAGGCGTGCGGTATGTCGTGGCAAATACTGCCACGATCGGCACCCGGTGTTTGATCGATAAAAGGATCCAGATCAGCGTGACTGCTAACCCAATCGCAATGACGGAGAGACCAATGCGGCGCCCAAGAAGTAGAGTTGATTGCAGGCTACGAGTTCTCGCGCCGGGCTTTTCTCGCCACGATTCGCGACCCCACGAGTGGGCGGGCGTAGGCAAAGGCACAGCGGGCTTGTCCGGCGAGCGGGGCTTACTACTCGATGGCTGAGACTTGCCCCGCCACGACGCTCGCGGTTGCGGTGAGTCGTTTTCAGGTTCCATGGGAAAGATATAAAGTGAAGGACATCGCCGCTGAGCACGCGAAAAATAAGAATCCTCTTTGCAAACTCAGCAGTAGATCATTTCACGATCCATGCGAACAGATCGTTTGCAGGGCTTTGGTGGGTTAGGCAGCCCTTCTCAGAGATTTTACGGCGCGAGGACCATTGGCAACCATAGGAAGTTTGACAAAAACCTCCGTTACAGCCCCCCCCCTATACAAACGGGTAGCCTGCACGGTTCGACTCATCGGAATTGATTGAATCACATGAAGCGACGTTCGGTTTTGACTCACGGGTTTGTGTCGACCAGCGGATGCGACTGCGATCGCGAGCATTCCGATCACTATACCGCAGGCTGCCGCCAGCATTCCGATGCCACGAGAGTTCTTGGATTTTTCACCAACTGCGGCCCGCGAAGACGTACTCCGATCAACGTAGGGTGTTTTCCGGCACACTCGGTTGTCCGATAGAGGGGCGATTGGAAAAGAGGCAGACACAATTTCTGACGAAAGTGGTTCACCGATCATGCGACCAGCCTCCGCAGCGCTGTCGAACGCCAGAAGCTCAGGCAACCATCTCGAACCAGAAGTATCACCGGCAAGAAATATCTCGATTGTTGGCCACTCAATCAGTCGAGGCCCTGAAGACTTTGTCTTTTTGGGAGGTGAGACAATACCTACACCAGGTGCTGGGGAAACTTTTTTGGCCGGTAGCAGATCCTTCCAGGCACGGCTTGGGGCAGGCGCCGGCCGGCCTAGCGACGAATCAGAGGTCTCTGCGACTGTTGTGTCGGGCCCGCGATTGAGTACCGGTAAACGCGCCTGCGGAGCGGTCGGCTGGGAAGCGGGCACTGGCAGCGGAATCACTTCAAACTGGTCCGCTGGTGGCGCAGGGTTTGGAATCACTCGATACGATGGTTCGCAGTCTCCGGTATCGCCACCGATCGTTTCAAATTCTTCCGGCGGTGCCATTTCGCGTAGGCCAGTGACTCCAGCACCGTTACACGCACCACCGCTACAACTCTGACAGGCATTGAGTGCCTGTTCTGCCATGGTGCGCACACGAGTGCTGGTTTCGAGAAAGCAGCCTTTTTCGTCGCGTCCGTAGGCAAGTTCAGTGAGCTTGGCTCGCATTT